>JAGWVN010000039.1 GCA_018970865.1 Betaproteobacteria bacterium | reverse complement strand
CGGGGACTGGTAGGGGCTGCCCGGGCGACGGAAGAACCAGGGCGCGTCGACGATGTACACCGGCAGCTTGCTGTAGGGCATGCGGCCCAGGCGGATCGCCACCCGCGCCGCGCCGAACAGCGGCCCGCCCTGCCAGATCAGTCGGGGATGCAGCACCGACTCGGTGATCGCGGGCAGGCCCGGCAGCAGCAGACGCACATCGGCGCCGAGCGCGGCGAGCGCGGGCGGCAGCGCGCCGACCACATCGGCCAGGCCGCCGGTCTTGACCAGCGGAAAGATCTCCGCCGCCACATGGAGCACCCGCATGCTCAGGCCTTGATGCGGGCCAGCATGTCGCGCGTGACCAGCGTCACCCCGGTGGGGGTGCGGTAGAAGCGCACCGCGTCGAGGTTCGGATCCTCGCCGATCACCAGGCCCTCGGGAATGCTCACGCGGCTGTCGATGATCGCCCGCGAGATCCGTGCGCCGCGGCCCACCGAGACATCCGGCAGCAGCACCGACCAGTTCACCCGCGAGTGGGAATGCACCCGGACATTGGAATAGAGCACCGAGCGCTCGACATGACCCGACACGATGCACCCGCCCGACACCAGCGACTCGATCGCGGTGCCCCGGCGGTCATCCTGGTTGTGCACGAACTTGGCCGGCGGCAGCTGCGGCTGGTAGGTCCAGATCGGCCAGCGCGCGTCGTACATGTCGAGCATCGGCGAGGTGGCGGTGAGGTCGATGTTCGCGTCCCAGTAGGCGTCCACCGTGCCGACATCGCGCCAGTAGGGCTTCTCACCCGGCTCGCCGCCGACCGCGCTCAGCTCGAAGGGGTGGGCATTGGCATCGCCCTGGCGCACCGCGTGCGGGATGATGTCCTTGCCGAAGTCGTGGCTGGAGGCCGGGTCGCGGATGTCGCGCTCGAGCTCGCGGTAGAGGTAGTCGGCGTTGAAGATGTAGATGCCCATGCTCGCCAGCGCGCTCTCGGGCTTGCCCGGCATCGGCGGCGGATCGGCGGGCTTCTCGATGAAGTCGGTGATGCGGCGGTTCTCGTCGACGGCCATCACGCCGAAGCCGCGCGCTTCCAGGCGCGGCACCTCGATGCAGGCCACGGTGCAGGGCCGGCCCTTGGCGACATGGTCGGCCAGCATCACCGCGTAATTCATCTTGTAGATGTGATCACCGGCCAGCACCACGATGTAGTCGGCGCCGTAGCTGCGCAGGATGTCGTGGTTCTGGTAGACCGCGTCGGCCGTGCCCCGATACCAGCTCGCCTCGTCGATGCGCTGCTGCGCCGGCATGAGGTCGACGAACTCGTTCATCTCGCTCTTGAGGAAGGCCCAGCCGCGCTGGATGTGCCGGATCAGGCTGTGGCTCTTGTACTGGGTGAGCACCCCGATGCGCCGTACGCCCGAGTTCAGGCAGTTGGACAGCGCGAAGTCGATGATGCGGAACTTGCCGCCGAAGTGCACCGCCGGCTTGGCGCGCAGGTCGGTCAGGCTCATCAGCCGGCTGCCGCGGCCGCCGGCCAGCACCAGGGCCACGGCCCGCTTGGGCAGCTCCAGGCTCAGGGCCAGTTCATTGGGTGTCACGAGACGCTCTCCAGGAAGGCCGCAAGACGACGCATCGGCGCATGCTGCACTGCCGCGTCAGGGTGGCGGCGAAGCGCCGATCGGCCGCCAGTACCCGAGTGCCGCGCTCAGCGAATCACCGCCGGATTGAGGGAGAAGAACCCCCTGCCGGACGCAGGGTCGCATGGAAATTGCATTCGATGTGGCGTTGCCGCATTGTGGCGATCCGCCGCGCTGCCGGCGGTGCGTGACGCACCATCCGTGGGAGAAACCTGTGACTGAGCGGCAGCAGCCCGGCCTGGCCGAGGCCATCGACGATCACCTCATCAAGACGGTCGGGGTTTCACCCGGCCGGGCGGGCCCCATCGACCTCATGCTGGCCACCGCGCAGGTGGCCCGCGAGCAGCTCTCGCGCCGCTGGGTGAGCACCCGCGCCCGCGAGCGCGACAGCCGCGCCCGGCGGGTGTACTACCTGTCGATGGAATTCCTGATCGGCCGCACCCTGTCCAATGCCCTGGGCGCCCTCGACCTGCAGGGGCCGGCGGCCGAGGGCCTGGCGCAGCACGCCGCGCGGCTCGAGGAGGTGGCCGGCCACGAACCCGATGCCGGGCTGGGCAATGGCGGCCTGGGCCGGCTGGCGGCCTGCTTCCTCGACTCGATGGCCACGCTCGGCCTGCCGTCCTTCGGCTACGGCATCCGCTACGAGTACGGCATGTTCGCCCAGGAGATCCAGAACGGCTGCCAGGTGGAATACCCCGACCCCTGGCTGGCCAGCGGCACGCCCTGGGAGTTCCCGCGCGCCGGGCTGAGCTATCCGGTGCGCTTCGGCGGCTGGGTCGAGCATCAGGGCGGGCGACCGGTGTGGCGCGCGGCCGGCGAGGTGGCCGCCAAGGCCTACGACATGGTGGTGCCGGGCCACGGCACCGAGCATGTGAGCACGCTGCGGCTGTGGCGCGCGGTGGCCCCCGAGCACATCGACCTGCATGCCTTCAACACCGGCGACTACGCCCGCGCCGCCGGGGTCAAGAACGAGTACGAGAACATCTCCTGGGTGCTGTACCCCAACGACAGCACCCCGGCCGGCCGCGAGCTGCGGTTGCGCCAGGAGTACTTCTTCGTGGCGGCCTCCGTGCAGGACATCATCGCCCGCCACCTCGAGGAGCACGGCACGCTGGCCAACCTGCATCACCATGTCGCCATCCACCTGAACGACACCCACCCCGCAGTGGCGGTGCCCGAGCTGATGCGCCTGCTCTGCGACGAGCACGGCATGGACTGGGATGCGGCGTGGGCGATCGCCGGCGAGGTCTTCTCCTACACCAACCACACCCTCATGCCCGAGGCGCTGGAGACCTGGCCGGTGTCCCTGGTGCAGCACGTGCTGCCGCGCCACCTCGAGATCATCTTCCGCATCAACCAGGCCTTCCTCGACATGGCCGCCCGCGTGCGGCCCGGCGATGTCGGCTTCCTGGCCCGCCTGTCGCTGATCGACGAGACCGGCGAGCGCCGGGTGCGCATGGCCCACCTGTGCATCGTCGGCAGCCATCAGGTCAATGGCGTGTCGGCCCTGCACTCCGACCTGCTGGTGCGGACCATCTTCGCCGACTTCGCCGCGCTCTGGCCGCAGCGCTTCACCAATGTCACCAACGGCGTCACGCCGCGGCGCTGGCTGGCCCAGGCCAATCCCGGCCTCGGCGCGCTGCTCGACCGCGTCCTGAGCCCTGGCTGGCGGCTCGACCTCGATCGCCTCGCGCAGCTGCGCGAACTCGCCGGCGACGCCGCCTTCCGCGAGGACTTCGCCGCGGTCAAGCGCGCCTGCAAGCTGCGGCTCGCGCAGCGGGTGGCCCGGGTGGCCGGCGTGGTGATCGATCCCGACAGCCTCTTCGATGTGCAGGTCAAGCGCATCCACGAGTACAAGCGCCAGCTGCTCAACCTGCTGCATGTGGTCCACCGCTACCAGGCCATCCTGGCCAACCCGGCGGCCGACTGGGTGCCGCGCACGGTGATCTTCGCCGGCAAGGCCGCGTCCTCCTACGCGGTGGCCAAGAACATCATCCGCCTGATCCATGATGTGGCGGCGGTGGTCAACGCCGACCCGCGCGTGGCCGGACGCCTGCGGGTGGCCTTCCTGCCCAACTACGGGGTGTCGCTCGCCGAGGTGATCATGCCCGGCGCAGAGCTCTCGCAGCAGATCAGCACCGCGGGCACCGAGGCCTCGGGCACCGGCAACATGAAGCTCGCGCTCAACGGCGCGCTCACCATCGGCACCGACGACGGCGCCAACATCGAGATCCGGGAGCGGGTGGGCGACGAGAACATCTTCATCTTCGGCCTGCGCACGCCCGAGGTCCAGGCGCTGCGCGCCCAGGGCTACCAGCCGATGCGCCTCTACGAGGGCAATCCGGCGCTGCGCCAGGTGCTCGACGCGATCGCGGGCGGCGCCTTCTCGCCGGACGCGCCGGGCCGTCACCGCGGCGTGGTCGATTCCCTGCTCTGGGGCGGCGACCACTACCTGCTGCTGGCCGACTTCGCCGACTACCTCCAGGCGCAGGCCCGTGTCGACCAGCTCTACCGTCGGCCCGCCGACTGGACCGCGCGGGCCATCGCCAATGTCGCCGGCATGGGCGCGTTCTCCTCGGACCGCAGCATCCGCGAGTACGCCAGCCGCATCTGGCGGGTCGAGCCGCTGCGGTGAGCCCCGAGGACCTCGCCGCCCTCCTCGAGGCCCGCCACGCCGACCCCTTCGGCGTGCTCGGGCCGCACCCGGATGGCGCGGGGGCCTGGCGCCTGCGGGCTTTCCTGCCGGGCGCGCAGGCGGTGTGCGCCGTCGCTGCGGCGGGCGTCCCGGCGCTGGCCGAGCTGCGCTGCCTGCATCCCGACGGCGTGTTCGAGGGCCGTCTGGCCACGCTGCCGCCGGGCGGCTACCGGCTGCGGGTGAGCTGGCCGGGCGCGCCCGAGACGCTGATCGACGATCCCTACCGCTTCGGCCCGGTGCTCGGCGAGCTCGATGCCTGGCTGCTCGCCGAGGGCACGCATCTGCGGCCGGCCGAGGCGCTCGGCGCGGCGCCCTGCGAGCATGGCGGCCGCACCGGCACCCGCTTCGCGGTGTGGGCGCCGAATGCCGCGCGGGTGAGCGTGGTCGGCGACTTCAACCACTGGGATGGCCGCCGTCATCCGATGCGGCTGCGCCGCGAGTGCGGCGTGTGGGAGATCTTCCTGCCCGATGTCGGCGAGGGCGCGCGCTACAAGTACGAGATCCGCGCCGCCGATGGCCGGGTGCTGCCGCACAAGGCCGACCCGGTCGCGCTGCGCGCCGAGCTGCGCCCGGCCACCGCCAGCGTGGTGTCGGTGCTGCCGCCGCGGCTGCCGCCCGACGAGGCGCGCGGCCGGGCCAACGCGCGCGGCGCGCCGATGAGCATCTACGAGGTGCATCCCGGCTCGTGGCGACGCCCCGCCGGTGAGCCGGCGGGCTTTCTCGACTGGGACGCGCTCGCCGACGCGCTGGTGCCCTATGCCGCCGACCTGGGCTTCACCCACCTGGAGCTGCTGCCGGTCAACGAGCATCCCTTCGACGGCTCCTGGGGCTACCAGCCCACCGGCCTGTTCGCACCGAGCGCCCGCTTCGGCGATCCCGACGGCCTGCGTCGGTTCATCGCCTGCAGCCATGCCGCCGGCCTGGGCGTGCTGCTCGACTGGGTGCCCGGGCACTTTCCGGCCGATGCCCACGGCCTGGCCGAGTTCGACGGCACCCGGCTCTACGAGCATGCCGATCCGCGCGAGGGCGTGCATCGCGACTGGCACACCCTGATCTACAACTTCGGCCGCACCGAGGTGCGCAACTTCCTGATCGGCAACGCCCTGCACTGGCTCGAGCGCTTCGGCGCCGACGGCCTGCGGGTGGATGCGGTGGCCTCGATGCTCTATCGCGACTACAGCCGGCCGCCGGGCGAGTGGCTGCCCAATGCCCACGGCGGGCGCGAGAACCTCGAGGCGATCGATTTCCTCAAGCGCCTCAATGCCGTGCTCGGCGCCGAGCGTCCGCAGGCGGTGACCATCGCCGAGGAGTCCACCGCGTTTCCGGGGGTCTCGCGGCCGGTGCACCTTGGCGGCCTGGGCTTCCACTACAAGTGGAACATGGGCTGGATGAACGACACCCTGTCGTACATCGGACGCGACCCGGTGCACCGGGTGCACCACCACCACCAGCTCACCTTCGGCCTGATGTACGCCTTCAGCGAGAACTTCGTGCTGCCGATCTCGCATGACGAGGTGGTGCACGGCAAGGGCTCGCTGCTCGGACGCATGCCGGGCGATCGCTGGCAGCGCCTGGCCAACCTGCGCGCCTATCTCGGCTTTCTCTTCGGTCATCCCGGCAAGAAGCTGCTGTTCATGGGCTGCGAGTTCGGCCAGGAGCGCGAGTGGAACCACGATGGCGAGCTCGACTGGGGACTGCTCGCCGACCCGGCGCATGCCGGCGTGCAGCAGCTGGTGCGCGACCTGAACCGGCTGCACCGCGCGCTGCCGGCGCTGCACGAGCTCGACTGCGAGCCGGCCGGCTTCGAGTGGGTGGACCACACCGACGCGCCGGCCTCGGTGATCGCCTTCCTGCGCCGCGCCCGCGAGGGCCCGCCGGTGCTGGTGGTGTGCAACTTCACGCCGGTGGTGCGGCGCGGCTACCGGATCGGCGTGCCGGCGCCGGGCGCCTGGCGCGAGCGCCTGAACACCGATTCCCGCCACTACGGCGGCAGCGATGTCGGCGCGCCCTGGGGCGTGCTTGACGCGCAGCCGCAGCCGGCGCACGGCCGGCCCTGGTCGCTGGCCATGGACCTGCCGCCGCTGGCCGTGGTGTTCCTGGAGCACGCGCCGTGAGCCTGCTGCCGGGCCGGCCCTGGCCGCTGGGCGCCCACTGGGACGGCGGCGGCGTGAATGTCGCGGTGTTCTCGGCCCACGCGCAGCGCATCGAGCTGTGCCTGTTCGACGACAGCGGCGAGCATGAGCTCAGCCGCCAGCGCCTGCCGGCCCACAGTCGCGATGTCTTTCACGGCTACCTGCCCGGCGCCGGGCCGGGCCTGGTCTACGGCTTGCGCGCACACGGCCCGCAGCGCCCCGATGACGGCCACTGCTTCGATCCGGACCGCCTGCTGCTCGACCCCTGGGCGCGCGAGCTGGTCGGCCAGCCCGAGGGCCTGCGCGCGCCGCGGGCCCGCGTGGTGGCCGACGAGGCCGACCCGGGCGGCTATCTGCGTCCCTGGCACGACAGCGCCGATCTGCTGCTCTACGAGCTGCATGTCAAGGGCTTCACCCGCCTGCATCCCGGGGTGCCCGAGCCGCTGCGCGGCACCTTCGCCGGGCTGGCCCATCCCGCGGCGATCGACCACCTGCGGCGCCTGGGCGTCACCGCGGTGAGCCTGCTGCCGGTACAGCAGCACCTGAGCGAAGCCCGGCTCACCCGCCTGGGGCTGGTCAACTACTGGGGCTACAACACCCTGGGCTTCTTCTGTCCCGATCCGCGCCTGGCGGCCAGCGCCGCGCAGGGCGGGCGCGCGGTGCGCGACGAGTTCCGCGCGATGGTGCGCGCCCTGCATGCGGCCGGCATCGAGGTGATCCTCGATGTGGTCTTCAACCACACCGCCGAGGGCGACGAGACCGGGCCCACGCTGAGCTGGCGCGGGCTCGACAACCGCTCCTGGTACCGCGTGCCGCACGATCATCCCGGCCGTTACATCAACGACACCGGCTGCGGCAACACGCTCGACCTGCGCCAGCCGCGGGTGCTGCAGTTCGTGATGGACTGCCTGCGCCACTGGGTGCGCGAGATGCAGGTCGATGGCTTTCGCTTCGACCTCGCCACCGTGCTGGCCCGCGGCGACCACGGCTTCGATCCGCACGCGCCCTTCTTTCGCGCCATCGCCCAGGACCCGGTGCTCGCCGGCGTCCGCCTGATCGCCGAGCCCTGGGATGTCGGCCCGGGCGGCTACCAGCTCGGCGGCTTTCCGCATGGCTGGCTGGAGTGGAACGACCGCTTTCGCGACACCATGCGCCGCTGGTGGCTGCGCGGCCATGTCGCGCGCGGCGAATTCGCGCAGCGGCTGTGCGCCTCGTCGGATCTGTTCCACCGCCGGCATCGCTTGCCCGCCGACTCGGTCAACTATGTGGTGTCTCACGACGGCTTCACCCTGCGCGACCTGGTCACCTGGCAGCACCGGCGCAATCAGGCCAATGGCGAGGACAACCGCGACGGCCATGTCCACAATCTCGGCTGCAACTTCGGCGTCGAGGGCGAGCCCGCTCCGCCCGAGGTGACGGCGCTACGCGAGCGCGCCCGCCGCGCGCTGCTGGCCACGGTGCTGCTCTCGCAGGGCACGCCCATGCTGGCCGCCGGCGACGAGCTCGGCCACACCCAGGGCGGCAACAACAATCCCTACTGCCAGGACAACGCCACCACCTGGATCGACTGGTCGCAGGCCGACCAGACCCTGATCGCCTTCGTCGCCCGCGTGGCCGCGCTGCGCCGCGCGCACCTGCCGCTGGCCAACCACTGGTACACCGGCACGGCCGGCCATGGCGGCCGCGCCGATCTCGCCTGGCTCACCGCCGAGGGCGAGCCCCTGCACGGCGATGCCTGGCACCTGCCCGACGGCCGCTGCCTCGCGGCGCTGATCGGCGCGCCGGGCCGCTGTCCGGATGACCGCCAGGCGGCGCTGCTGCTGCTGGTCAACGGCGATGCCGACCCGGCGCCGTTCCGGCTGCCCGCCGGCCGCTGGCAGGGCCTGCTCGACAGCAGTCAGGCCGATGGCGCGCCGGTCGATCCGGCGCCGGTGCAGACCCGCCTCACGGTGCCCGGCCATGCGCTGCTGCTGCTTCGGGAGGCGGCATGAGGCTGCCGCGCGCCAGCGGGGTGCTGCTGCATCCCACCTCGCTGCCCGGACCGCACGGCAGCGGCGACCTGGGGCCGGCCGCCTACCACTTCGTCGACTGGCTGGTGAGCGCCGGCCAGCGGCTGTGGCAGGTGCTGCCGCTGGGCTGCATCGGGCCGGGCCACTCGCCCTACATGAGCGCATCGGCCTTCGCCGGCAACCCGCTGCTGATCGACCTCGAGGAGCTGCGCCGCCACGGCTGGCTGTCCGAGGACGCGCTCGCCGCCCCGGCCGGCTGTCGCGACGACCGGATCGATTACGCCGTGGTCGGGCCCTGGCGCATGGCGCAGCTCGCCCGCGCCCATGCCGGCTTCGAGGCCCGGGCCGGCGCCCATGACCGCGAGGCCTTCGCGGCCTGGCGCCAGCAGCAGGCTCACTGGCTGGAGGACTTCGCCCTGTTCATGGCGCTGGTCGACGCCCGGCCGATGCTCGCCTGGGCCGACTGGCCCGCGCCGCTTGCCCGGCGCGAGCCGGCCGCGCTGCGCGAGGCCGCCCGCGAACATCGCCATCGGGTGGCCTTCTGGGCCTTCACGCAGTGGTGCTTCGACCGGCAGTGGGCGGCGCTGCGCGCTTATGCGGCGCAGCGCGGCGTGCGCCTGGTGGGCGACATGCCGATCTTCGTGGCCTGGCACAGCGCCGATGTCTGGGCGCATCAGCCGCTGTTCGATCTCGATGCGCGGGGCTGGCCGCGCGTGGTGGCCGGCGTGCCGCCCGACTTCTTCAGCGAGACCGGTCAGCGCTGGGGCAATCCGCTCTACCGCTGGCCGGCGCATGCCGCGCAGGGTCATGCCTGGTGGATCGCGCGGGTGCGGCGCTGCTTCGCCCAGGCCGACATCGTGCGCATCGACCATTTCCGCGGCTTTGCCGCGCACTGGGAGATACCGGCCGACGCGCCCACCGCGGTGGCCGGCCGCTGGATGCCGGGGCCGGGCGCGGCGCTCTTCGATGCGATCCGCGAGGCCCTCGGGCCGCTGCCGGTGATCGCCGAGGACCTCGGCGTCATCACCGACGATGTGGTGGCCCTGCGCCAGCGCTTCGCGCTGCCCGGCATGCGCATCCTGCAGTTCGCCTTCGGCGGCGACGCCGCCAATGCCTATCTGCCGCACAACCACGCCCCCGACAGCGTGGTCTACACCGGCACCCACGACAACGACACCACCCTGGGCTGGTGGGCCGGCGCGGCCGAGCCGGTTCGCCGTCATGTCCGGCAGTACCTCGGGCGAGCGGCCGACGATTCGGCCGGCGATGCCCATGTGCATCTCGAGCTGATCCGCCTGGCGCTGGCCAGCGTGGCCGATACCGCGATCCTGCCGATGCAGGATGTGCTCGGGCTGGGCGTGGGGCATCGCATGAACACCCCCGGCGAGTCGCAGGGCTGCTGGGCCTGGCGCTTCAGCTGGGCCCAGGTTCATGAAGGCCATGCGCGGCGGCTGCGCGAGATGGTGTCGCTCTACGGCCGGGGCTGAGCCGGCCTGTGCGGAAAGTCACGACGCGATGAGGGATTTGCCCGCATCCTTGCCTGGTCAGGAATTTCCTGATCAGACGACCTCCTGGGCAAACCCGTCGAAAGGCGGGGACGCAAAGCCACCGGCCTGACCCGCATCCGCGGCATGGCAGCGGGGCTGCCGGTGGCGAGCGAGCCGACCCTCCCTGCGAGCGCGGCGCGCCCACCGCGAACGCGTGGCCCTGGTTCTCATCGGAGCACCCAGGCCATGCCCATCGTGAACACCGCCTTCCCCTCGTCGTTCCTGCCGCCGCGCTCGCGCGTGGCTTCGCTCGCGCTCGCCGCGCTGCTCGCCGCCTGCGGCGGCGGTGGCGGCGGCCCGTCCACCGGCGGCACCACGGCCATTCCCGATCCGGCCCAGACCCCGGCGGCGATCGCCACTGCCGACACCACGCTGCTGGTGAGCGGCGCGGAGCTGCCGGAAACCGTGGCGATGGAGTCCGCCACCCCGCTGTTCCACGCCGCGCCGACCCTGCTCGAGCCGCCCGATGACAGCGACGCCGACAATGCCGAGGCCTCGGCGGACAAGCCGCCCCACACCTATCGCCTGCCCGCCCTGAAGACCGCTGCCGACACGGCGCGGCTGACCGTGCAGGACATCGAGGAACTGCAGAAGGGCGCCGCCACCGGGCCCGCGGTGGCCACCAAGGATGTGGCGCCGATGGCCGGCGGCGGGGTGATCGCCACCTACACCCCGGCGCAGATTCGCGCGGCCTACCGCCTGCCCGCGCTGCCCGCGTCGCTGGCCACGCTGACCGCCACCCAGGCCGCGCAGCTCGGGGCGGGCCAGACCATCTACATCGTCAACGCCTATCACAACCCGAATGTGGCCGCCGAGCTGGCCGCCTTCAACCAGAAGTTCGGCCTGCCTGCGTGCACCACCCGGGCGATCGCGGTCAATGCCAGCCTGCCGCTGCCAGGCCCCACGGCCAATGCCTGCGACCTGTCGGTGGTCTACAGCACGCCCACCGGCGCGATGACCACCGTGGCGCCGGCCTACGACGCCGGCTGGGCCACCGAGATCGCGCTGGATGTGCAGTGGGCGCACGCCACCGCGCCGCTTGCGCGCATCGTGCTGATCGAGGCGCCCAACGCCTCGGTGAGCAGCCTGGTCGGCGCCATCCGGCTGGCCAATGCCATGGGGCCGGGCGTGGTCTCGATGAGCTTCGGCGCGATCGAGGGCAGCTGGACCGCCTCGTTCGATTCGGTATTCACCGCCCCGCGCATGACCTACCTGGCGGCCACCGGCGACTCCGGGGCTGCGGTGGCCTGGCCCTCGGTGTCGCCCAATGTGGTGGCGGTGGGCGGCACCTCGCTCACCGCGGCGGGCGCCGGCACGCGCACCGAGACCGCCTGGTCGGGTGCCGGCGGCGGCATCAGCGCCTACACCGCCGTGCCGAGCTACCAGAGCGCGCCGGTGCCGGGGCTGAATGTGGCCACCCGTCGCGTGGTGGCCGATGTGGCCTTCAATGCCGATCCGGCCACCGGCCAGTACCTGGCGGTGATCAAGCCCGGCACCACCACCGTCAACTGGATGAGCGCCGGCGGCACCAGCATCGCCGCGCCGCAGTGGGCGGGGCTGGTGGCTGTGGCCAATGCCCTGCGGGCGCAGGCCGGCAAGCCCGCGGTGGGCTCGCCGCACAGCGTCCTGTATGGCCAGATCGGCGCGGTGCCCGGCGTCTATGCCAGCGCCTTCGCCGACATCACCGCGGGCAGCAACGGCACCTGCGCGCCCTGCATCGCGAAGGCGGGCTACGATGTGCCCACCGGCCTGGGCACGCCCAACGGCACCGGGCTGCTCAGCGCGCTGGCCGGGTCGTCGCTGCCGCCGCAGGCGCCGGTGGTCACCCCCGCGGGCATCGGCGGCACCGCCGGCACCGCGCTCTCGTTCACCGTGTCGGTGTCGGCGGCCAACCCGGTCAGCTACAGCCTGGCGGGCGCGCCCTCGGGCATGAGCATCAGCGCGGCGGGCGTGGTCACCTGGGCCGCGCCGGTGGCCGGCACCTATCCGGTGACCGTCACCGTTCGCGACACCGTCACCCAGCTCACCGGCCAGGGGCTGTACACCGTGACCATCGCGGCCGCGGTGCCGCCCACCGTGAATCCGGCCACGGTCAACGGCCGGCCGGGCGTGCCGCTGAGCTTCGCGGCCAGCGTCACCGGCAGCAACCCGGTCACCTACAGCCTGAGCGGCGCGCCCTCGGGCATGAGCATCAGCGCCGCCGGCGTGGTGAGCTGGGCCTCGCCGGTGCTGGGCACCTACACCGTGACTGTCACCGCCCGCGACACGAAGACCGGTCTGAGCGGTCAGGGGGTCTACACGGTGAAGATCGTGCAGGCCGGCCCGGTGATCACCGCGGCGCCCATCAGCGGCGTGTCGGGCAAGACGCTCACCGGCACCATCACCATCACCGATGCCACCGCGACCGCGATCTATGTCTCGATCTCCGGCGTGCCGCTCGGCATGCGCTTCTCGGTGAACGGCAGCAGCATTCTGGTGAACTGGCCCAACCCGGTGGTCGGCAGCTACAGCCTCACCGTGACCGCGGTCGATTCGGCGGGCCTGCGCGCGCAGGCCGCGGTGCCGGTGACGGTGAGCGCGAAGTAGCGCTGCACGGGCCGCCGGACTGCGCGTGGTCCTGCCCGGGCGCCGGTCTTCCCGGCGGCCGGCGCCCGGGCCTTCGCCGCGGCGCCCACGGCGGATGCGATCATCGGCGCTCCTGTCCCGGAGCCGAGCATGAGCGATCCCGAATTCGCGCGCCCCCGTCGGGGCTTCCTGGCGCTGTGCGCGGGCGCGCTCGCCGCGCCGGCCGCGCCGCGCGCGCAGACCTGGCCGGAGCGGCCCGTGAAGCTGGTGGTGCCCTTCGCGCCGGGCGGCGCCAACGACCTGCTCGCGCGCGCGGCCGCCGAGGGGGCGACCCGCGCGCTGCGCCAGCCGGTGATCATCGAGAACCGGCCGGGCGCGGGCGGCAATGTCGGCGCCGCCGCGGTGGCGCGCAGCGCGCCCGACGGGCACACCTTCCTGGTGAGCGCGGCCGGGGTGATCACCAACCCGCTGATCCGGCGCAGCAACCCGTATCGCGACAGCGACCTGGTGCCGGTGGCGATGATCGGCTTCGCGCCCTCGGTGGTGGTGGTGGCGCGCGGCGCGCCCTGGCGCAGCCTCACCGAGCTGGTGGAGGCGAGCCGTCAGGGGCCGGGTCTGCCCTTCGCCACCGCCGGCACCGGCAGCACGCCGCATTTCGTCGCCGAGATGCTCAACACCCACCACGGCGCGCGTCTGATGCCGGTGCCTTTCAAGAGCGGCGCCGAGGGCGCCAACGCGGTGATCGGCGGCCATGTGGCGGCCACCTCCGAGGCCAGCATCGTGGCCCTGCCCCACCTGAAGGAGGGTGGGAAGTTTCGCGCCCTGGCCACCACCTGGGTGCGGCGCATGAGCGTCGCGCCCGAGCTGCCGACTGCGATCGAGCAGGGATTCCCGCAGCTGCGCATCGCCCACTGGGCCGGCGTGCATGCCCCGGCCGGCGTGCCCGCGGCCATCCTCGACCGGATGGCCGCCGCGATCGACGCGGCGATGAGCAGCCGCGAGGTCACCGATCGGCTGCTGCCCCTGGGCATCGAGCCGGTGGGCGGCAGCCGCGCGTCCTTTGCCGAGTTCGTGAGCGGCGAGCGCGCGCGGCTGGCGGCGGTCATCCGCGCGGCGGGGATGAGCGAGGACTGAGCCCGCGCGCCCGCGGTCCTGTCGCCGCCGGCCGCCCGGTGCGGCGGTTCAGTGCAGCCGCAGCGGCAGGGCCAGCAGCGAGCGATCCACCAGGGTGGGGCTCCAGCGATGGGGCTGGTCGTCGGCGAAGCGCAGACGCGGGAAGCGGGCCAGCAGCCCGCCGAAGGCGGCCCGGGCCTCGGCGCGGGCGAGCGCCGACCCCAGGCAGAAGTGGATGCCGGCGCCGAAGGCGAGATGCGGATTGGGATCGCGGGCGATGTCCAGCCGCTCGGGGGCCGCGAAGACCGCCGGGTCCTGGTTGGCGCCCAGGATGCTCAGCCAGAGATGCTGACCCGCCGCCACCGCATGGCCGCCGATCTGCATCGGCGCGACAGGCACCCGGATGAAGGTCTTGGAGGGGCCGTCGTGGCGCAGCAGCTCCTCGACGGCGGCCGGCAGCCGCGCGGCATCGGCGCGCAGCGCGGCCAGCGAGTCGGGATGCCGCAGCAGCGCGCGCGTGCCCGATGCGAGCAGCGCCGAGGTGGTGTCGTGCCCGGCGAACAGCAGCATGGAGCAGGCGCCGAGGATCTCGGCCTGCGTCCACTGCTCGGCCTGCGACACCGCCAGCAGATGGCTGAGCACGCTGTCATCGGGCTCGGCGCGCTTGCGCGCGAGGCACTCGCTGAAGCGGGCGTGGAAGCGGTCGCCGGCGCTGGCCACCGCATCGAGATAGCTGGCGTCGCGCGACGAGGCGCCGTAGATCAGCCGGCCGAAATCGCGCGCCCACTCGCGCAGGAACTCCCGCTCGGAGAGGTCGATGCCGAGCAGATCGCAGATCACCATCGCGGTGAGCGGCTGGGCGAAGTCGGCGACCAGGTCGCAGGGGTCGGGCAGCCCGTCAAGCAGGGTGGCCACATGGCGTTCGATGCGCGGCACCAGCCGCTCGACCATGGCCGGCGTGAAGGCGCGCCGCACCGGATCGCGCAGGCGGGTGTGCTCGGGCGGGTCGCGGAACAGCATCCAGCCGTCGAGCAGGCTCATGGCGTGGTGCAGCAGCCCGGCATGCTGGGCGCCCAGGCGCTGGCGGAAGCTGCCGATGCCCTGCGCGGTGGACAGGCTGCGGTCGAGCAGCAGGCGCGCGACATCGGCATGGGCGGTGAGGATCCAGACCTTGTGGCGCGGACTCCAGAACACCGGGTCGTGCTCGCGCAGCCGGCGCAGGAAGCCGTGCGGGTCGCTCACCGCCTCGGGACTGAGCAGGTTGTCGGGCGGCAGCATGGCGCGCGCCGTGCGCTCAGGGCACCAGGGTGAGGAACAGGAAGGCCGCGAAGATCACCAGATGGATCGCGCCCTGCAGCATGTTGGTTCGGCCGGTGGCCAGCGTGATGGAGCCCACCACGAAGGTGAGCGCGAGCAGCGCGATGTCCTTGCTTTCGATGCCGAGGGTGAGCGGCAGGCCCAGCCACACCGAAGCCGCGGCCACCACCGGCACGGTGAGCCCGATGCTGGCCATGGCCGAGCCGATGGCGAGGTTCAGGCTGGTCTGCAGGCGGTCGGCCCGCGCGGCGCGCAGCGCGGCCCAGGTCTCGGGCAGCAGCACGATCATCGCGATGAGGATGCCGACCACCGCCTGTGGCGCCTCCCAGTGGGCCACCAGCCGCTCGAGCGTGGGCGAGAGCAGCTTGGCCAGGCCCACCACGGCGACCAGCGCCAGCAGCAGCAGGCCGGCGCTGGCCCAGGTGGCCCCCAGGGTGGGCGGCGGCGCGTGCACGGATTCGTCGTCGGGGCTGGTGGTGGGCAGGAAGTAGTCGCGGTGGCGCACGGTCTGGATGAACACGAAGATCGCCCACAGCGCCAGCGAAGACAGGGCCACGAAGACCAGCTGGGAATTGGTGTAGGTGGCCCCGGGCGAGCTGGTGGTGAAGGTGGGCACGATGAGCACCAGCGCCGAGAGCGCCGCGAGCGCGGCCAGCCCCGAGCCGGTGCCCTCGATGCGGAAGCTCTGCTCGCGATGGCGGATGCCGCCCACCAGGATGCACACCCCCACGACGCCGTTGCAGATGATCATCACCGCCGAGTAGACCGTGTCGCGCGGCACGGCGGCGCTGTTGGCGCCGCCGGCGAGCATGATCGAGAGCACCAGCGCCGCCTCGATCACCGTGACCGCCAGGGCCAGCACCAGGGTGCCCAGCGGCTCGCCCACCCGGTGGGCGATGACCTCGGCGTGGTGGACCGAGGCGAGCACTGCGCCGAGCAGGGCGGGCACGCAGGCGAGCAGCACCCAGCCGTTGCCGGGCAGCAGCACGCCGCCGGCCAGCACGGCGAGGCCGGCCAGAGGAAGAAGGATGAAAGGGATCATGTCGGTATTATGCGTCGGCGGCCAGGCCGTCGCCGGCGAGGATGACCTCGGCCGCGCTGGCCAGGTCGTCTTCGAGGGCGCGGCGCGCGGCCCGCGCGTCGCGCTGCTCGAGCGCGGTCACCAGCCGGTCATGGTGGGTGGCCGAGGGCGCCTCGGCGATGCGCCGCGAGCCGCTGCGCAGGTCGAGGTTGATCACCGGCCCCACCTGCAGCCACAGCGCCTCGATGAGTTCGAGCAGCACCCGGTTGCCGCAGCCCGCGTAGACGGTGAAGTGCAGCGCCTTGTTCATGCGGATGAGCTCGGGGATGTCGGGCTTGCGGCGCCGGATCTCGGCGCTGAAGCCCTTGCTCAGCCCCCGCGCCTCGGCCAGGGCCGCCGCGTCCATGCGTCGCGCCGCCTGCGCCACCGCGCTGCCCTCGAGCAGGATGCGGGTGGCGAGCATCTCCTGGAAGCGGCTGCGGCTCATCTGCGGCACGCGCACCGCGCGGTTGGGCAGGATCTCGAGCGCGCGCTCGGCGGCCAGCCGGCGGATGGCCTCGCGTACCGGCATGTGGCTGGTGCCCAGCGCCCGCGCGACCGCATCGAGCGTGAGCCGTTCGCCGGGACTGAACTGGCCGGCGATCAGGCGCTCGCGCAGGTGCCGGTAAACGCCCTGGGACATGGATTCATGGGCGAGCGGACGGGCCGGGTCTGACAGGCTGGTCATGGCGAAACGAAGCGGTGTGCGCGATGCATGGAAAGCGGCCGGCGAGGGTGCCGCGCTCGGCTTGACGCGTTTTTCCCATGATGCCATTCTTGATCAAAGATCAAAAGAACCCGCCGCAAGCGAGCGGGTCCCGCACACCGCCCACCCCAGGAGACCCCCAATGAAACCCCAGCAACCCGCCAGTTCCGGGCAGGCCTCGTCCACCCGCCGCCAGCTCATCACCACCGGCGCGGCCGCCGGAGCCGCCGCCGCCATCGGCGGCTTTCCGGCAATCATCCACGCCCAGTCGGACAAGATCCGCATCGGCCATCTCACGCCCCAGACCGGCTTTCTGGGCACGGTGGGCGAGTACGCGGTGCTCGGCGTGAAGATGGCGGTCGAGGAACTCAACAAGGCAGGCGGCCTGCTCGGGCGCGAGATCGAACTGCTCTCCGAAGACTCTGTCAACCCGGCCACCGCCTCCAGCAAGGCGCAGCGCCAGCTCGAGCGCGACGGCGCCATCCTGCTCTTCGGCGAGATCTCCTCGGCCTCGTGCATGGCCATCTCGCAGGTGGCGGCCCGCAACCGCAAGATCTTCGTCAACACCGGCGGCAACTCCGACGAGATCCGTGGCAAGAGCTGCAACCGCTACATGTTCCATGTCGAGGCGGCCAACACCATGTATGTGAACGCGGTGGCCACGGCGCTGCTGCGCAACAACATGGTCTCGGGCAAGCGCTGGTTCAGCCTCACCGCCGACTACGCCTTCGGCCACGACCTGCTGCGCGTGGGCAAGCGCTTCCTGACCGCCAACAAGGGCGATCTGGTCGAGAATGTGCTGGTGGCCACCGATGCCACCGACTTCAGCCCCTTCCTGCTCAAGATCCGCCAGGCGCGGCCCGATGTGGTGGTGTCCAACCTGGCCGGCCTGCAGGTGGCCAACTTCATCAAGCAGTACGCCGAGTTCGGTCTGCAGTACCCGCTGGTCGGCTTCGACATGGCGCCGGCCATGGCCTGGGCCGCCGGTGTCGACAGCTTCGCCGGCACCTGGCCGGTGCGCTGGCATCCCGATGTCAACAGCCCGTCGGCGCGGGCCTTCGTGCAGGCGTTCACTGCCCGCCACGGCAAGCCCCCCGAGGACCAGGCCGCGGCCGAGTACTTCACGCTCAAGCTGCTGGTGCAGTCGATGAACGAGATCAAGTCCACCGACTCCGAAAAGCTGATCGCCCACCTCGAGAAGGAACCCCAGTTCGACATCCTGAAGGGCCGCAAGGGCTACTTCCGCGCCTGGGATCACCAGCTCATGCAGGAGATGTACACCATGACGCCCAAGCCCAAGGGCCGGGCGACCAACAAGTGGGACTTCATGCAGCTCAGCGCCCCCCTGCCGGGCGACAGCAACAAGCTCGAGAGCCTCGCGCCCACCCGCGAGGAAAACGACTGCAAGATGGCCTGAGCGGGCCGGCCCGGACCTGATCGTCCGGGCGCCTGATTCCGCAGCAGCCGGCGCCGCGCGCGCCGGCTGCGTCTCGTCCGCGCTGGCGGACGCCTTCGCGTGCAAGCCATGGCTGCCATCTTTCTGCTCGAGCAGGTGATCAACGGGCTGCTGGTCGGCGGGTACTACCTGCTGATCGCGCTCGGCCTGTCGATGATCTTCAGCCTGGGCGGCGTGGTGAATCTCGCCCACGGCGCCTTCTACGCGCTGGGCGCGTATTTCGCGGTCGAGATCGCCAAGCTCGCGGGCTTCGGCGGCGCGCTGATCGCCTCGCCGGTGCTGGTCGGGCTGCTCGGCATCCTGTTCGAGCGTTACCTGCTGCGTCGCTTCTACACCGCCGACCCCATCGTCGGGCTGCTGCTCACCTTCGGGCTGTCGATGGTGGTGGAGCAGCTCATCCGCATGATCTGGGGCGCGGCGCCGCTGGCCGCCTCGATGCCGCCCGCGCTGCGCGGCAACATCGTGGTGGGCGAGTTCCTCTACTCCCGCTACCGGCTGATCATCCTGGGCGTGGTGGTGGCCGTGCTCGCGGCCATCTGGCTGCTGCTCAACCGCACCGCCTTCGGTCTGGTGGTGCGCGCCGGCGTGCAGAAGCCCGACATGGTGGCGGCCCTGGGCATCCGGCTGCAGCCCTACATGACCGGCATCGTGGTCATCGGGGTGGCGCTGGCGGCGCTTGCCGGAGTGCTGTTCTCGCCCATCGCCGGCGTGCATCCGGCCATGGGCTCCGAGATCATGACCGCGGCCTTCGTGGTGGTGGTGATCGGCGGCCTGGGCAGCTTCTGGGGCGTGGTGCTCGCGGCGGTGCTGGTGGGGGTGGTGCGCGGCATCACCATCCACTTCTTCCCGCCGGCCGGCGAGGCCTCCATGTATGTGCTGATGATCCTCGTGCTGCTCTTCCGCCCGCGCGGGCTGCTGGGCGAGCGCATCGAGCGCTTCGATTGAGACCGCGATGAACGCATCATCCTCCCATCGGCCGCTGCTGCAGGCGGTGGCGGCGCTGCTGATCGCGCCCTTCCTGCTGCAGGCCATCGGCCTGACCCTCACCTCGTCCACCGACCTGGTCATCTACGCGATGGCCGCCATGGGCCTGAACCTGCTGGTCGGCTTCACCGGGCTCACCTCCTTCGGCCACGGCGCGTGGTTCGGCATCGGCGCCTATGCGGCAGCGCTGGCGCAGCTGAACTGGTTCAAGGGCAGCTTCGTGGTGCCGCTGCTGTTCGCGGTGGGTTTCGTCGCGCTGCTGGCCACGGCCTTCGGCTTTCTCATCCTGCGCCGGCGCGGGGTCTACTTCTCGCTGCTCACGCTCGCGCTGTCGGCGCTCACCTTCACGGTGTCGTTCCGCTGGACCGCGCTCACCGGCGGCGAGTCGGGCCTGGGCGGCATCGTGCGGCCGGCCATCGGCCCGGTGAACCTCGACGATCCGGTGGTGTTCCTGGTGCTGGTCAGCGCGATCGGCCTGGCGGTGGTGTTCCTGCTGAACCGGCTGCTGCGCTCGCCGGTGGGTCACGCGCTGGTCGCCATCCGCGAGAACGAGCAGCGGGCCACCTTCCAGGGCTACGACACCAACCGCTACAAGCTGCTCGCCTTCGTGGTCTCGGCCACGCTCACCGGCATGGCCGGCGCGCTGCTCGCCTTCCACCACCGGTTCACCTCGGCGGAGGTCACCTCGGTGGTGTTCTCGGGTGAACTGCTCGCCATGGTGGTCATCGGCGGCATGCGCAGCCTGCTCGGGCCGGCCATCGGGGCGCTCTTCTATGTGCTGTTCCGCGAGTACCTCTCGATCTTCACCTCCAACTGGCTGCTCTACTTCGGCCTGCTGTTCGTCGGCTTCATCCTGTTCTCGCCCTCGGGCCTGATCGGCGCCTGGGCGCAGCTGCGCCGGCGCTGGCGTCCCGAGGCCATCGAAGACGCCGCGATGAGCGGCCGGCGCATCATCGAGGGCCTGCCGCTGCCGGCCTTCCTGCGCCGTGAGCAGGTCGCGGCCGGCACGCCGGTGCTCGAGGTGTCGGGCGTGGCCCGGCAGTTCGGTGGCATCCGCGCGGTGGTCGAAGCCAGCCTCACCCTGCGCTCGGGCGAGATCCACGCCCTGATCGGCCCCAACGGCGCCGGCAAGACCACCGCCTTCAACCTGGTCTCGGGCCTGTTCGCGCCCGACAAGGGCGGCATCCGCCTGCACGGCCAGGCCATCGAAGGGCGCTCGCCGGATGCCATCTGCCGCATGGGCCTGGCGCGCTCCTTCCAGATCACCAACCTCTTCAAGGGCCTGAGCATCGCCGAGAACCTGCGCCTGTCGGTGCAGGCGCAGCACCCGGGCCGGTTCAACTGCTGGCGCGATGTCGACTCGTTCACCGAGGTCAACGAGCAGACCCGTCAGCTGCTCGAGTTCCTGGGGCTGCTGGGCATCGAGAAGGCCGAGGCCGGCTCGCTCTCCTACGGCGGGCAGCGGCTGGTCGATCTGGGCATCGCGCTGGGCAGCCATCCCCGCGTGCTGCTCATGGACGAGCCGCTGGCCGGCCTGGCGGCCGCCGAGCGCGAGCGGGTGTCGCGGCTGATCACCACCGTGGCCCAGGGCGTGCCGGTCCTGATCGTCGAGCACGACATCGACCGGGTGCTCGGCTTCTCGCAGCGGGTCACGGTCATGAACCAGGGCGAGGTGCTGATGGCCGGCACCCCGGAGCAGGCGCGCGCCGACCGCCGGGTGCAGGAGGTGTACACCGGCACCGGCACGCCGCCGGTCACGGGCCGGGTGGCCAATGCCTCCACCGAAGGCGAGATGCTGCTCAGCTTCGAAGGGGTGGATGCCTTCTACGGCAAGAGCCACATCCTGAACCGCGCCACGCTCGATGTGCGTCGCGGCGAGATCGTCGCCCTGCTCGGTCGCAACGGCGCCGGCAAGTCCACCCTGCTCAAGACCCTGATCGGCCTGGTCAGGCCGGCCAGCGGCAGCGTCCGTCTGGACGGCGCCGAGATCGCGGGTCTGTCGGCCCCCGAGATCGCGCGGCTGGGCATCGGCTATGTGCCGCAGGGCCGAGGACTTTTTGCCGGCATGTCGGTGCGCGACAACCTTGCCTTGGGCCGGCTGCGCCGGCGCGATGCGCAGGTGGGCGGCGTGGTCTGGGACGAGGCCAAGATCCTCGAGTACTTTCCGCGGCTGCGTGAGCGCCTGGATACGCCGGCCGACTATCTCTCGGGCGGCGAGCAGCAGATGGTGGCGGTGGCCCGGGCGCTGTCGGGCAATGTGAAGCTGCTGCTGCTCGACGAGCCCTTCGAGGGCCTGGCCCCGGCGGTGGTGCAGGACCTGTTCACGGTCTTCGACCGGCTGCGCAGCGAGGTCTCGATCATCATCGTCGAGCACAACCTCGACCTGGTGCTGGCGCTGGCCGACCGGGTGTTCGCGCTGGAGCGGGGCGCGGTCTTCCACCAGGGGCCGGCCGAACCCCTGCTCACCGACCTCGAGCACCGCAAGCGCATCCTCTGGCTCTGAGCGCGGGCCTGGCAGCGCCGGGCTCGGAGCGCGACACCCCGCGGCCGGCCCGGCGCTTTGGCCGGTGCCGCCCGCGAGCGCCTCAGCCCCTCAGCCGCCGCGCGAGCCGCGGGGCGCGCGGGCGAGCAGGGCCTGCTCGATCGCCTGGCGCAGCAGGTCGAGGCGGTCGCCGCCCCAGAACATCTCGTCCTGGAAGATCAGCGTGGGCACGCCGAACACGCCACGGGCCTCGGCATCGGCGATCAGCGCCTGGTGCTCGCGCGCGCCCTCGCCGGTGGCGTAGCGCTCGAATGCGTCGGGGTCGCCGCCGAGCGCGCGCAGGTGCTCGCGCATGGCGCCCAGGTCGTCGATGTCGAGGTCGTGGCGCCAGAAGCGTGCGAAGGTGCTGTCGTGATAGGCCGGGAAGAAGCCCTCGCGCTGCGCGAAGAGCATGCCCAGGCTGGCGAGCTCGCCGTGGTAGATGCGCCGCGGGCCCTTGAGGATGAGACCCTGGCGATTGGCGAGCCGGCGGGCGTCCATGTAGGCGTAGCGCACCCGTCGCCAGTTGTGGGCCGAGCGGTCTTCCACCGAGCCGAGGTACTCGGCGATGCGCAGCGTGTAGGGCCGCCAGACGATGTCGACCGGATGGCTCAGCGCCAGCGCCTGGATGGGCGCGCTGGCCACGAAGGCATAGGGGCTCTTGTAGTCGGTGTAGGCCAGCACCTGCAGGCGGGGCGGTGCGGCGGCGGGCTCGGCGCTCATGGCGGCCTCCGGTGCGAGAGGGAGGAGACGGTGGCGGGCAAGCATGCCATGGCCCGTCGCGCCCGGCGTTCCGAACCGCTCGCGCCGCCCGCGCCGGCCCGCAGCGGCGCGCCGACAATCGCAGCGACCCTGCATCCCCGGACCCTGGAGCCCGCCATGACGCCCAAGACCCTGATCGCCCCCGCCGAGTTCGTCCACACCCGCTACACCCTCGACGGCCACATCCTCACCGTCACCCTGAACCGGCCGCAGCGGCGCAACGCGCTCAACTGGCGGGCCTACGACGAACTCGAGTCCTCGTTCCGGCATGCGCACGCCGATCCGCAGGTGCGGGTGGTGATCGTCACCGGCGCCGATCCGGCCTTCTGCTCCGGCGACGATGTGGCCGAGATCATGGCCGCGCCCACGGGTGGCATCGCCGACCGCGGCGCGGGCATCGTCCACAACCCGCCCACCCCGGCGGCGATCGCCGCGCTGGAGTGCGGCAAGCCGGTGATCGCCGCCATCAATGGCGCGGCGATCGGCTGGGGCACCGAGCTCGCGCTGTTCGCCGACTTCCGCATCGCCTCGGTGCAGGCGAAGTTCTCCGAGATGTTCGTGCGTCGCGGCCTGTCCTGCGATGTGGGGGGCTTCTACCGGTTGCCGGCGCTGGTCGGCCCCGAGAAGGCGGCCGAGCTGCTGTTCACCGGCGACATCATCGACGCCGCCGAGGCCCAGCGCATCGGTCTGGTGGGCAGCGTGGTGCCGCATGCCGAGCTGATGGCCGCCGCAGGCGCCCTGGCCGCGCGCATCGCCGCCAGCCCGCCGCTGGCGGTGCAGGCGCTCAAGCGCGGCCTGCAGAAGACCACCTTCGGCGATCCCCGCGAGATCGGCGGCTGGGCCATCGACACCATCCGGCGGCTGGCCCGCACCGAGGACCACAAGGAAGGCGTGGCCAGCTTCCTGGAGAAGCGGGCGCCGGTCTTCAAGGGCCGCTGAGGCAGCGCGCGCCGCAGGCGCGAGCCTGCGCGTCCGGAGGCTGCGCGTCCGGAGGCTGCCCGTCCGGGGCCTGCGCGTTCGGGGCCTGCGCGTCGGGGGCCTGCGCCGACCGCCGGCTGGAGCAGGCTCAATGCGCGGCGCCGCCCGCCCGCCCGCAGCGCGCGGCCTGCGCGCCGGCTCAATCGGCGGCCATCGCGGCCGCGGGACAGTGGCTCACCGACCCGAGCGGTCAGCCACTTCCGCGGATGCCGCCGATGAACGCCCCGCAGCCCGTTCCCTCGCTTCTGCTGTCGGCCGCCGAGCGCGGCGGACCCGACCTCTCGATCATCGTTCCCACCTTCAACGAGCGCGACAATGTTGCCGAGCTCGTTCGGCGCGTGGCCGCCTGCCTGCCCGGCGTGGCCTGGGAGCTGGTGTTCGTCGATGACGACTCGCCCGATGGCACTGCCGAGCTTGCGCGTCAGATCGGCCGGGTGGACCCGCGGGTGCGCTGCATCCAGCGCATCGGCCGTCGCGGTCTGGCCTCGGCCTGCATCGAGGGCATGCTGGCCAGCAACGCGCCGGTGCTCGCGGTGATGGATGCCGACCTGCAGCACGACGAGCGCATCCTGCCGCGCATGCTGCTCACCCTGCGCCAGGGCGGGCTCGATGTCGTGGTGGGCAGCCGCCATGCCGAGGGGGGCGGCATGGGCGGCTTCGCGCCGCACCGGGTGCTGATCAGCCGGCTGGCCGCGCGCCTGAGCCAGCTGGTGGTGCCGGCCACGCTCAAGGATCCGATGAGCGGCTACTTCATGATCACCCGCGAGGCCTTCATGGGCTGCGTGCGCGGTCTCTCGGGCATGGGCTTCAAGATCCTGGTCGATCTGTTCGCCTCGAGCCCGCGGCCGCTGCGCTTCGCCGAGGTGCCCTACACCTTTCGCGACCGCCTTGCCGGGCAGAGCAAGCTCGATGGTCAGGTGGCCTGGGACTACGGCATGCTGCTGCTCGACAAGCTGATCGGGCACCTGGTGCCGGTGCGCTTCATCGCCTTCTGCCTGATCGGGGGGCTGGGGGTGGGCGTGCACCTGAGCGTGCTGGGCGCCCTGCACCGCGGCGCGGGCGTGGACTTCCTGTCGGCGCAGCTCGCGGCCACGGTGATCGCGATGGTGTTCAACTTCAGCATCAACAACCTGGTGACCTATCGCGACCGGCGTCTGGCCGGTCTGCGCTGGCTGGGCGGGCTGGCCTCCTTCGGGCTGGCCTGCTCGGTGGGCGCGGTGGCCAACCTGGGGCTGGCCTCCTTCCTGTTCGATCGCCAGCAGGGCTGGCTGCTGGCCGCCGTGGCCGGCATCCTGGTGGGGGCGGTCTGGAACTACGCGGTCACCTCGGTCTACACCTGGGGCCGGCCGCGGCGCGCGGCGCTGGCCCGCGCCGCCTGAACGCGAACCACGGCGTGGCGGTTTCCCGGGCGCTCAGGCCGCGGCCAGCTGCGGCATGCGGCCGGGATTGCGCTGCGCCAGCAGCGGCCGCACCCAGCGCGCGAAGCGCGCCGCTTCCTCGTCGTGCAGATAGCCCGACAGGCAGAAGGAGTGGCAGCCGATGTCTATGAACTGCTGCAGGGTGTCGGCGCACTGCTGCGGATTGCCCACCACCACGATGCCCGCACCCGGGCGCACCCGGGTGATGCCGGTCCAGAGGTGCGGCGCGATCAGTTCGCCGTGCTCCTGCGCGAGCTGCTGCACCCGCCGGTTGGCGGCCGAGCTGCCGTAGTAGCGGCGGATGAAGTCGGTCTGCGACTCGGTGACGCCCTCGAGCAGGGCGTGCGCCGCGGCCCAGGCCTCTTCCTCGGTCTCGCGGCAGCAGATCTGCAGCCGCATGCCGAAGCCGATCTCGTGGGCGCGGCCATGGCGCGCCGCCATCTCGCGGATGGTGACCATGTTGGCGGCGATGGTCTCGACGGTATCGCCCCAGAAGAGGTGCACATCGGAGTGTTTCGCGGAAACCTCCCAGGCCTCGAGCGAGCCGCCACCCAGATAGAAGCGCGGCGGCCGGGTGGGCCGCGGCGCGATGCGCGCGCCCTGCAGCCGCGTGAACCGGCCCTCGAAGTGGAAGGGCGAGCCGTCGCTCCAGAGCCGCTTCATGATGACGACATCCTCGTCCATGTGCGCGTAGCGGTCCTCCTTGGCGAGGGTGATGCCGTCCTGCAGGGCCTCGGTGTCGCTCTGGCCGGCGATCAGGTTGACCGCCACCCGGCCGCCGCCGGAGAGCTGCTCCATCGCGCCCACCATGCGGGCGAGCAGCACCGGGTTCACATAGCCCGGGCGCGCCGCCACCAGCATGCGGATGCGCTCGGTGCGCGCCAGCACCATCGCCGAACTGATGTAGGCGTCCCAGCAGGTGGAGGACACCGGCACCAGAAGGTATTCGAAGCCGGCATCCTCGGCGGCCCGGGCGATGCGCTCGAAGGCCTCCATCGAGGGCGGCAGGTGGCCGTCCTTGCGGCCATAGCTGATGGTGTCGCCCGAGGTGGGCAGGAACCAGCCGAATTCCAGGGTGCGCATCGGATCTCCGGGTGTCGTCGGACTCGGGCCGACATGATGCGCCCCTGTGCTGCACTTGCCGAGGCGGATCAGGCCGAAATCGCGCGGGGCCGTTTCGCGCGTGGTTCAGTCGGTGAGGAAGAGGCGCCCCGGTGGTCCCATCAGCGGCAGCTCGCGCACCGGCACGCCGTACAGGCCGGAGAGCCGGTGCGCATCGAGCACCGTGGCCGCGTCGCCCTGCTCGCACACCCGGCCGGCCTGCAGCAGCCAGGCCTCGTCGGCGTGGCGCAGCGCGAGGTTCGGGTCATGGGTGCTGAACAGCACGGCCAGGCCGGCATCGGCCAGCCGCCGCACCTCGCGCATCACCCGGCCCTGATTGCCGAAGTCGAGGCTGGCGGTGGGCTCGTCGAGCATCACCAGCCGGGCCTGCTGGGCCAGCGCCCGCGCGATCAGCGAGAGCTGGCGCTCGCCGCCGCTCAGGCGCGAGAGCGGTCGGTCGGCGAGCGCCGCGATGCCCAGGCGCTCGAGCGCGGCCGCCACCACGGCGCGATCGTGGGCGCTGGGGGCCGCGAGCAGACCGCCGTGGGCGCTGCGCCCCATCAGCACCAGTTCGCGCACCGGCCAGTCGAAGCCACCGGCCTGCTGCTGCGGCACCCAGGCCATCCGGCGTGCGCGTTCACGCTCGTCCAGCCCGGCCAGGGGCCGGCCCTCGATGAGGATCTCGCCGGCCACCGGGGCGATCAGGCCGAGGAGGGTGCGCATCAGGGTGGTCTTGCCGGCACCATTGGGGCCGAGCAGGGCGCAGACCCGTCCGGCCGAGAGCCGCACCGAGCAGGGCGCGCCCAGTGCGGCGCCGGCATGGCCGATCACCAGATGGCTGGCGCTGAGCATGTCCGTCCGATCCCGGGTCTCAGGGCGCCGAGCGCCCGGCGCGCCGGATCAGCCACAGGAAGCAGGGGGTGCCGATCAGCGCGGTGAGCACGCCCAGCGGCAGCTCGGTCGGCCCGAGACCGCGGGCCAGGGTATCGACCAGCAGCAGCAGGCCGCCGCCGAGGAACATCGACAGCGGCAGGATGCGCGCGAAGGAGGGCCCGGCCAGCCCCCGCGCGAGGTGCGGCACCACCAGTCCGATCCAGCCGACGATGCCGGCCACCGCTACGCTGGCGGCGGTGGCCAGGGTGGCGGCCGCCACCACCATCAGCCGCAGCCGCGCCACCGGGACGCCCAGCGCCGCAGCTTCATCGGCAGGCAGGGAGAGGGCATCCAGCCGCCAGCGCAGCGCGATCAGCAGCGCCCCGGCGGGCAGCAGGGTGAGCAGCAGTGCCGGCAGGTCGGCGGAGCCGATGCCGGCCAGACTGCCCAGCAGCCAGAAGGTCATGGCCGGGAGCTGATCGCGTGGATCGGCCAGGATCTTGAGCAGGCCGATGGCCGCGCCCAGGAGCGCGCCCACCACCAGGCCGACCAGCAGCAGTCCGAGCAGCGGATCGGCCTGCCTGGCGGCGCCGGCAAGCCGGTAGACCAGCGTGACCGCGGCCAGCGCGCCCGCAAAGGCGGCAAGCTGCAG
Source organism: Betaproteobacteria bacterium (assembly GCA_018970865.1). Lineage (GTDB taxonomy): Bacteria > Pseudomonadota > Gammaproteobacteria > Burkholderiales > Burkholderiaceae_E > Quisquiliibacterium. The sequence continues at coordinate 3,784 of JAGWVN010000039.1, read as the reverse complement.
GCCGGCGTCGGTGATGCCCAGCAGAATGGCCAGCATCGCGCCGAGCGCCGCCCCCGACGAGGCGCCGAGGATGTCGGGCGAGACCAGCGGGTTGCGGAACAGCGCCTGGAAGGCGCAGCCCGCGGCCGACAGGGCTGCGCCCACCAGCAGCGCGGCCAGGATCCTCGGGCCGCGGATGCCGAGCACCACCGTGCGGGTGGTGTCGTCCAGGCCGGCGGGAGCGCCGCCCAGCGCGGCCCACATCGCCCGCACCAGGTCGGCGGGCGCCACCGGATAGCGGCCCACGGCCAGTGCCGCCAGCACCCCGGCCAGGATCAGCCCGCCGGCGAGCAGCAGCGCCGACGCCCGCGAGCGGGGCAGGGGCGCGGGCTGGCGCGGCCCGGCGGGTGAGGCCATTCCGGACTTCAGCCCAGCGCCCGCACCGCCCGGATGCTGCCGGCCAGCGCCTGCTGGTAAAGATGGACATCGATGCCGCAGGCGAAGAGCCGGAAGCCGTGGGCGTGCAACCGGGCCGCCCAGGCGGCGTCACCGGCCATGGTGCCGGCGATCTTGCCGTGGCGCCGTGCCGCGGCGCCGATGTCGGCCAGGGCCTGCTCGAAGCGGGGGTCGGTGAATGCTGCCGGAATGCCCATGAAGTTGGTGAGATCGAAGTGCCCGAGGAAGAGCACATCCACCCCCGGCACCGCGGCAATCGCGTCGACCTCGGCCAGACCCTCCACGGTCTCGATCATGGCCACCACCAGGGTGCGGGCCTCGGCGGCGGCCATCTTCTCCAGGGGGCTGCCGGCGCGGTAGCCGTCATGGGCCATGCCGAAGGCCGCGCCGCGTCGGCCCCGCGGCGGGTAGCGGGTGAAGGACACCAGTTCGGCCGCCTGCGCGGCGCTGGCCACCATCGGCACCATGATGCCGTGGGCGCCGGCGTCGAGTGCGCCGGCGACCGCGCTGTAGTCGTGGTGCGGCACCCGCACGATCGGGGCCAGACCGGTGCCCGCACAGGCCGCGCACTGCGCCTTGACGGTGTCGATGCCGGTGCCGCTGTGCTCCATGTCGTAGATCAGGAAGTCAGCGCCTGCTTCGCGGGCGATTCGCGCCACGCCGGGCGAGAAGAACTCGAAGACCATCGAGCCCAGGGCGGTGTGGCCGGCCTGGATGCGCTGCTTCAGGGTGAGGCTGGTGTCCATGCGATGGGTCCGGTGGACAGACCGCCGCGGGGATCGGGCGGATCTGAGCCCGATGGTAAGCGAATGACCGCAGCTCAGCGGCCGGCGGTTCGGGGATCGGGCTCGGTGACCCGCGGGCCGGGATCGGCGCCGTCGTCCTGGATCGCACGGGTGGCTTCGAGGGCATGGGCCATCACCACGCGGGCGGTTTGCATGGTTCGGTCGCTGACGCTCAGCTTGACCCAGTTGTCGCCGGTGATCGGGTCGTGGCCGTGCTCGAGCCGCACCACGCCGAAGGTGATGGCGAGGGCGAGCAGCGCGAGGACGGCTTTGGCCGGGAACATTCAGTCGGTGTCCGTTGAAGGATGAACGGCGTTTTTCTTCCGCCGGCTTCCTCCGTCATCGGCCGTTCCTTGAGCCGCTTGAGGAAATAAGTCTCACCGGAGGCGGATTTCTCCGGATGGATGGACTGATGCCGGTGCCATCCCTGCCGAGGGGCCTGCCCGTGGCAAGGGGCTGGCCGCCGACGGCTCGCCCGCCCGCCAGTCGCGGGTGGCGTCGATCGCCTGGGCGAGCAGCACCCGGATCCCCGCCAGGGTGCGCTCGTTCACGCTGAACTTCACCCAGCGCTGGCCGCCGAGAGGGTCGTGGCCATGCTCGACGCGTACCACCCCGAAGAACAGGGCGATGACGAGCATGAGGATTCCGGTCTTGATCGGCAGCATGACAGCCCCTCTGATTCACCGACGAACGGCGCTTTTCCTTCGCCGCTTGCGTCAGACATCGGCCGCTGCATGAGCGACTTGAGGAAATAAGTCTCACCAGCGGCGTCTTTTGCGCGATGGCCGGCGTCATGTCGGTGAGTCTGCTGCCGATGGAGTCGGCGGCATTGCGCCGGGGCAAGGGCAGGCGCGGCCTTGGCGGATGAGCGGCGGATTGCCGGCGGGCGCTGTCGGCCGGTCATCGGCCTGGCGATGATCTAGAGTGCGGGCATCAATCACCGCCCATCGTCCACCGCCCACCGCCTGGAGCCCCGCCCATGAAGACCTATCGCATCGCCACCATTCCCGGAGACGGCATCGGCAAGGAGGTGATCCCGGCGGGGCGCGAGGTGCTGGAGGCGCTGGCGGCCGCCGGCGCGGGCTTCGGCCTGGCCTTCACCGACTTCGACTGGGGCGGCGACCACTACCGGCGCCATGGCCTGATGATGCCGGCCGACGGCCTGGCGGCGCTGCGCGACATGGATGCCATCCTGTTCGGCTCGGCCGGCGATCCGGACATTCCCGACCACATCACGCTGTGGGGCCTGCGCCTGAAGATCTGCCAGGGCTTTGACCAGTACGCCAATGTGCGGCCCACCCGGATCCTGCCGGGCATCGATGCCCCGCTCAAGCGCTGCGCCCCGGCCGATCTCGACTGGGTGATCGTGCGCGAGAACTCCGAGGGCGAGTATTCCGGCGTGGGCGGCCGGGCGCATCAGGGCCACCCCATCGAAGTGGCCACCGATGTCTCGATCATGACCCGCGCCGGGGTGGAGCGCATCCTGCGCTTCGCGTTCCGGCTGGCCGCCTCGCGGCCGCGACGCCTGCTCAGCGTGGTCACCAAGAGCAATGCCCAGCGCCACGCGATGGTGATGTGGGACGAGATCGCCGCCGAGGTGGCGCGCGAGTTCCCGCAGGTGCGCTGGGACAAGGAGCTGGTCGACGCGATGACCGCCCGCATGGTCAACCGGCCAGCCTCGCTCGACACCATCGTGGCCACCAACCTGCACGCCGACATCCTGTCGGACCTCGCCGCGGCCCTGGCCGGCAGCCTGGGCATCGCGCCCACCGGCAACATCGACCCCGAGCGGCGCTATCCCTCGATGTTCGAGCCGATTCACGGCTCGGCCTTCGACATCATGGGCAAGGGCCTGGCCAACCCGGTGGGCACCTTCTGGTCGGTGGTGATGATGCTCGAGCACCTCGGCGAGCCGGCCGCCGCTGCCCGCCTGATGGCCGCGATCGAGTCGGTGACCGCCGATCCGTCCCTGCACACCCGCGACCTGGGCGGCACGGCCACCACCGCGCAGGTGACGGCGGCGGTGTGTGCGCGGCTGCGGGGGTGAGGGTCGGCGCGTCCTGTCCGAGGGGCCCCAGGCCCGCGCGGCAGTCACGCCGCATCCGGGCGCACATCTGTATTACATTGTCGTACATCGACGCTCCGGGGAGCCTGCCGTGTCTGCCGTACTCACCGTCCGCCTCAGTGAAGAGGAAGCCCTCGCTCTGGACAAATTGGTGCTCGCCACCGGCAAGACCCGAAGCGATCTCGTGCGGGACGCCCTGCGCGCGCAGGCACTGCGCGAGACGCTGCGACTGCTGCAGGAAGATCTGGGGCCCCAGGCCCGCGCGGCGGGCTGGTTGACCGAGGAGGACATCCTGCGGGATGTCAGCTGAGTGGTGGGCATGTGCCGTGCGGGTATTCCTCGACACGAATGTGTGGCTGTCGGCCGCGGTGTTCCCCGGCCTGTGTGCCGAACTGCTGCTAGAAATCGACGCCAGGGGCCATCGCATCCTGACCAGCGCCCTGGTGCGTGAGGAAGCGCATGCCGTGCTGCGGCGCAAGTTCCCTCGCCATGGGCCGGC
>JAGWVN010000038.1 GCA_018970865.1 Betaproteobacteria bacterium | reverse complement strand
GGCGGGGTCCGCGGCCGGCGCCCCGGCAGCGCCCGCGCCGGCGGCCAGGGAGCCGACGACCGGCTTGGCAGCCCCAGCGGCGGCGCCGGTGTCGCCGACCGGTGGCGCGGCCCCGCCATCTGCCCCTTCTGTGCCATCTGCCCCTCCTGCGCCGTCTCCCGCTTCTGCCCCGGCCGCGCAGGGCGCGCAGGGCGCGGCGGCCGTGCCGCCATCGCCGCCGGCGTCGGCGTCGGCGGCCTTCCCGCCGCTCGTGCCCGCGCCGTCGTCCGCGGGCCCGTCTGCCACGCCGGCGTCGCCGGCGGCCGCTGCCGGCGTCGGCGAGCTGCGCCTGAGTTTTCAGGGCGAGTCCTGGGTCGAGATCCGCCGGGTCGATGGCCAGCTGCTGCATGAGGGTGTGCAGCGGCGCGGTTCGGTCCTGCGCGTGCCGCTTGACGCCGAGGTTTCGGTGGTGCTGGGCAACGCCCCGGCGGTTCAGGTGGTCCACAACGGCGGTCCGCTCGACATCGCGCCGATGACCCGTCAGGGTGTGGCCCGGCTTAAGCTTGCGCCCTGACTCCGGAGGGTACCCGCCATGAACGACGCCGCCAGACCCGACACCGATCCCGCCCAGGGCTGCCCGTCGCCGCCGATGCCCATCGGCTCGCTGCCGCGCCGGCGCACGCGGGGCGCGCAGGTGAGCTGGGGCTCGCGCTCGGTGCGGATCGGCGGCGGTGGCGAGGTGGTGGTTCAGTCCATGACCAACACCGACACCGCCGATGCCATCGCCACGGCCATCCAGATCCGCCAGCTTGCCGCTGCCGGCTCCGAGCTGGTGCGCATCACCGTCAATTCCCCGGAGGCTGCCGCCGCGGTGGCGCCGATCCGCGAGCAGCTCGACCGCATGGGCGTCGATGTGCCGCTGGTGGGCGACTTCCACTACAACGGCCACAAGCTGCTCACCCAGTATCCCGACTGCGCCAGGGCGCTGTCCAAGTACCGCATCAACCCGGGCAATGTCGGCAGCGGCAGCCGGCGCGACGACAACTTCGCGCAGATGATCGAGGTCGCCTGCCGCTTCGAGAAACCGGTGCGCATCGGCGTGAACTGGGGCAGCCTCGACCAGGCCCTGCTCGCGCGGCTCATGGATGTCAACGCCGCCCGGGCCCAGCCCTGGGAGGCGTCGGCGGTCATGCGCGAGGCCCTGGTCACCTCGGCCATCGAGAGCGCGCAGCGCGCCGAGCAGATCGGCCTGCCCGGCGACCGCATCATCCTGTCGGCCAAGGTCTCGGCGGTGCAGGACCTGATCGCGGTCTATCGCGAGCTGGCCCGCCGCTGCGACTACCCGCTGCATCTCGGCCTCACCGAGGCCGGCATGGGCAGCAAGGGCATCGTGGCCTCCACCGCGGCGCTCGCGGTGCTGCTCCAGGAGGGCATCGGCGACACCATCCGCGTGTCGCTCACGCCCGAGCCCAACGGCGACCGCAGCCGCGAGGTGGTGGTCGCCCAGGAGATCCTCCAGACCATGGGCCTGCGGGCGTTCACGCCCATGGTGGTCGCCTGCCCGGGCTGCGGGCGCACCAGCAGCACCTTCTTCCAGGAGCTTGCCGACCGCATCCAGCGCTACCTGCGCGAGCAGATGCCGGTCTGGCGCGGCCGCTATCCCGGCGTCGAGACCCTGCAGGTGGCGGTGATGGGCTGCGTGGTCAACGGCCCTGGCGAGAGCAAGCATGCCGACATCGGCATCTCGCTGCCCGGGTCGGGCGAAGCCCCGGTGGCGCCGGTGTTCATCGATGGCGTGCGCGATGTCACCCTCAAGGGCGATCGCATCGCCGAAGACTTCCAGGCGATCGTCGAGAACTATGTCCGGCGTCGCTATTCGCTGGAGAAGGCGGGCACATGACGGTTTTCCTCCGCCTCGCGCGGCGCGGGCGCGCCGCCGGGGGCGTACGGCCATGAGCGCCGACCGCATCCAGGGCGTGCGCGGCATGAACGATGTGCTGCCTGCCGACGAGGCCCTGTGGCAGCGCTTCGAGGACACCGTCGCCGCCTGCATGCGCGCCTACGGCTACCAGCGCATCCGCACGCCCATCGTCGAGCACACCCGGCTGTTCGTGCGCGGCATCGGCGAGGTGACCGACATCGTCGAGAAGGAGATGTACTCCTTCACCGACGCCCTCAACGGCGAGCAGCTCACCCTGCGCCCCGAGGGCACGGCCGGCGTTGTGCGCAGCGTGATCGAGCACAACCTGCTCTACGACGGACCGCGGCGGCTCTGGTACACCGGCCCGATGTTCCGCCACGAGCGCCCGCAGAAGGGCCGCTACCGCCAGTTCCATCAGGTGGGGCTCGAGGCGCTCGGCATGCCCGGTCCCGATGTCGATGCCGAGGTCATCCTGCTCTGCCACCGGCTCTGGGCCGATCTCGGGCTGCAGGGCGTGCGCCTCGAGATCAACACCCTGGGCCAGGCCGACGAGCGCCGCGCGCATCGCGAGGCGCTGATCGCGCACTTCGAGCGGCACGCCAGCGAGCTCGACGAGGACGCCCGCCGCCGGCTGCACAGCAATCCGCTGCGCATCCTCGACACCAAGAACCCCGACATGCAGGCGATCGCCGAGAGCGCGCCGCGCCTGATCGACTTTCTCGGCGAGGCCTCGCTCGCGCACTTCGAGGGGCTGCAGTCCCTGCTGCGCGCGCAGAACATCCCGTGGCGGGTCAATCCGCGGCTGGTGCGCGGACTCGATTACTACAACCTCAGCGTGTTCGAGTGGGTGGCCGCAGACGGGCTCACCCTGTGCGGCGGCGGCCGCTACGACCCGCTGGTGGGCATGCTCGGCGGCAAGCCCGCGCCGGGATGCGGCTTCGGCATCGGCGTGGAGCGCGTGCTCGACCATATGCGCGCGCAGGCCGGCGCGCAGCCGGGATCGGCCTGCGATGTCTATGTCGTGCACCAGGGCGCGGCCGCGCTGCCGGCCGCGGTCCAGGCTGCGGAGCGGCTGCGTGACGCCGGCCTCGATGTCATCGCCCATGCCGGCGGCGGCAGCTTCAAGTCGCAGTTCAAGCGGGCCGACGCCAGCGGCGCCTTCGCCGCGGTGGTCATCGGCGAGGACGAGGCGGCAGCCGGCGAAGCCACGGTGAAGTGGCTGCGCGATGCCGGCGCGGCGCCCGGCGAGGGGCGGCAGCAGCGGGTGGCCATGACGGCGCTCGCCGATCGGATCGTCGACGCCCTGGTCGCCGCCGAGCCCGACCCCGACGCCTGAGCCTGCCGGCCCCCACACCCCTCACAGGAGACGCAGGCCATGGCCTACGACTTGGAAGAACAGGAACAGCTCGCCACCCTCAAGGCCTTCTGGGCCCGCTACGGCAACTTCCTGCTCACCGCCCTCACCGTGGTGCTGCTCGCGATCGCGGGCTGGCGCGCCTGGGGCTGGCATCAGGCCCGCGAGGCCGCGGCCGCCTCGGTGATCTACGACCAGCTGCAGGTGGCGGCGCAGGCCCGTGATGTCGACAAGGTCAGGGCGGCGGCCGGCACGCTGGTCGAGCAGCACGGCCGCACAGCCTACGGTCCGATGGGCGCGCTGCTCGCCGCGCGGGTGTACTTCGAGGCCGGCGATCTCAAGGCCGCGCGCGCGCCGCTGCAGTGGGTGATGGACAACGCCGCCGACGATGCCTTGCGCCAGCTCGCGCGGGTGCGACTGGCCGGCGTGCTCCTCGATCAGCAGGCCTACGACGAGGGCCTGAAGCTGCTCGCCGGCGCCGCGCCCGCGGGCTTCGAGGCGGAATGGGCCGACCGCCGCGGCGACCTGCTGATCGCGCAGGGCAAGACCGAGGAGGCGCGCGCCGAGTACCGCACGGCGCTCGAGAAGGCCGCCAAGGCGGCGCCCCTGCGCCGGGTCATCCAGATCAAGCTCGACGCGCTCGGCGGGGCGGGCGCATGACCCGCCGCCCGGCGTCTTTCGCGCGACACGCGCTGCTGCTCGCCTGCGTGCTGGCCCTCGCCGGCTGCGGCAGCCTGTGGGGCGGCGGCAGCAAGCGGCCCGAGCCGCCGGCGCCCACCGCCAAGGCGGGCGCGCGCGTGGCCTGGAGCCTGAAACTGCCGCCCGCCGGCGTGGGTTTCGCGCCGGTGGTGGCCGGCGGCGCGGTCTATGCGGCGTCTGCCGACGGCACGCTCGCCCGGGTCGATCCCGATTCGGGCCGGGTGGCCTGGCAGATCAATGCCGGGCGCAAGCTCGTCGCCGGGGTGGGCAGCGACGGTGATGTGGTGGTGGTGGCCGCGCGCGACGGCACGCTGCTCGCGTTCGGGCCCGATGGCAAGCCGCGCTGGAGCGCGCCGCTCGGCGCCGAGGCGGTCTCCGTGCCTGCTGTCGGTCTCGGCCTGGTGGTGCTGCGCACCAGCGACAACCGGGTCTCGGCCTTCGAGTCAACCAGCGGCAAGCGGCGCTGGAGCGTGTCGCGGCAGCTCCCGCCGCTGGTGCTGCGGCAGACCTCGGCCGTGGCGATCGCGCCCGGCACCGCCTACACCGGCCTGCCGGGCGGGCGGCTGGTGGCCATCGGCCTCGAGAACGGCGCGCAGCGCTGGGAGACGGTGGTGTCCACGCCGCGGGGCGCCAACGAGATCGAGCGCATCGCCGATGTGGTCGGCTCTCCCCTGGTGAGTGGGCGCGAGGTCTGCGCGGCGAGCTTCCAGGGCCGGGTGGCCTGCTTCGAGGCGGCCACCGGCCGGTCCCTGTGGAGCCGCGAGCTGCCCGCGCAGGGCGGCATCGATGTCGATGCCCGCCTGGTCAGCGTGAGCGACGAGCGCGGTCACATCCACGCCTTCTCGCGCTCGGGCGCGAGCGTCTGGCGCCAGGAGGCGCTTGCCCGCCGCGGGCCTTCCGCGCCGCTGTCGGTGGGCGGGATGCTGCTGGTGGGCGACTACCAGGGCTACCTCTACCTGCTGCAGCGCGACGACGGCGCGATCGCGGCGCGGTTCGCGAGCGACGGCACGGCGGTGGTGTCGCAGCCTGCCGCCCACCAGCGCTCGGCGCTGGTGCAGACCACCGGCGGCACGCTGCTCTCGGTCACGATCGACTGACCGGAGACCCCATGAGCGGAATTCCGGTGGTCGCCCTGGTCGGCCGGCCCAATGTCGGCAAGAGCACGCTGTTCAACCGCATGACGGGCAGCCGCGCGGCGCTGGTCGCCGACCGGCCCGGCCTCACCCGCGATCGCCACTATGGTCGCGCCCGGGTGGGCGACGGGCACTGCATCGTGATCGACACCGGCGGCTTCGAGCCGGTGGCCAAGGCGGGCATCGAGTACCAGATGGCCCGCCAGGCCCGGCAGGCGGTGCTCGAGGCCGATGTCGTGCTGTTCATCGTCGACGGACGCCAGGGCCTCACCGGCCATGACCGCGACATCGCCACCGAACTGCGGCGCAGCGCCCGGCGCCTGCTGGTCGCGGTCAACAAGACCGAGGGCATGCCCCGCGAGCAGGTGTCGGCGGAATTCCACGAGCTCGGCCTGGGCGCGCCGATGGCGGTCTCGGCCGCCCATGGCGACGGCGTGCGCGAACTCCTCGAGATCGCCCTGGAAGGCCTGATGCCGGTCGCGCCCACGCCCCCGGGCGCTGACGCCGAGGCCGATGCCGACCAAGGCCTGGCGTCGGGCGCCAGGAAGGGCGATCCGTCGGGCGCCGAGCGGCCCGCCGCCACGGCCACGCCCGGCAGCGCGACCGACCAGCTCCCGCCGCGCCGCATCCGCGTGGCGGTGGTCGGGCGTCCCAACGCCGGCAAGAGCACGCTGATCAACACCCTGCTCGGCGAGGAGCGGCTGATCGCCTTCGACCAGCCCGGCACCACCCGCGATGCGGTGGCCATCGACTTCGAGCGCGGCGGTCGTCCCTACACGCTGGTCGACACCGCCGGCGTGCGGCGCCGGGGCAAGGTCACCGACATGATCGAGAAGTTCTCGGTGGTCAAGACCCTGCAGGCGATCGAGGACTGCAATGTCTGCGTGCTGATGCTCGACGCGCTCGAGGGCGTGGCCGAGCAGGACGCGAACATCGCCGGCTACATTCTCGAGGCGGGCAGGGCGCTGGTGGTCGCGGTCAACAAATGGGATGCGCTGCCTGCGGCCGACCGCGAACGACTGAAGTCCGAGTTCGACCGCAAGCTGCACTTCCTGCGCTTTGCCCGGCTGCACATGATCTCGGCGCGCACCGGGCTGGGTCTGGGCGCGCTGATGCGCTCGGTCGACGAGGCCTGCGCGGCCGCCTTCCGCAAGCTGCCCACGCCCAAGCTCACCCGGGCGCTGCACGAGGCGGTGGAACGCCAGCAGCCGCCGCGCCGCGGCCCGGTGCGGCCCAAGCTGCGATACGCCCACCAGGGTGGCCAGAACCCGCCGATCGTGATCGTGCACGGCTCCTCGCTCGATCATGTGCCCGAGACCTACCGCCGGTATCTCGAGACCTGGCTGCGCGAGCAGTTCTCCCTGGCCGGCACCCCCTTGCGGATCGAATTCCGCAGCGGCGCGAATCCCTACGCCGCCCGCTGAGGCTGCGCGCGCGGCGCGCGCCAAGGTATAGTCGTCGAGCGCCAAGGGCGATGGCGGCTGTCGGCCTTGATCCGCCCCGTTTCGCCCCCACCTCCCAGACACAGAAGAACACGGAGTTTCCATGAGCAACAACAAAGGGCAGCAGCTACAAGACCCGTTCCTCAACCTGCTCCGCAAGGAGCATGTGCCGGTGTCCATCTACCTGGTCAACGGCATCAAGCTGCAGGGCCACATCGAGTCCTTCGACCAGTATGTGGTGCTCCTGCGCAACACGGTCACCCAGATGGTCTACAAGCACGCCATCTCCACGGTGGTGCCGGCCCGTCCGGTGCAGTTCCAGCAAGAGAGCGCCGAAACCTGACCGCCGCCCAAGCCCCGGTGCGTGCCCTCGTGGTCGGCGTCGCCTTTGGCGGCGCCGGCACCGACCGGGCCAGCCTGGACGAGACCTGCGCGCTCGCCCGCTCGGCCGGCATCGAGCCGGTGGAGACCATCGCCGTGCGGCGCCCCCGGCCCGATGCCGCCCTGTCGGTGGGCAGCGGCAAGGCCGAGGAAATCCGCGAGCGCCTGCAGCAGCGCGAGGCCGTGGCGGTGATCTTCGACAATCCGCTCACCTCGGTGCAGCAGCGCAATCTCGGCCGCCTGCTCGCGGTGCCGGTGATCGACCGCACCGAACTCATCCTCGACATCTTCGCCCAGCGGGCCCGCAGCAACGAAGGCAAGCTGCAGGTCGAGCTCGCGCGCATCGAGCACCAGCTCTCGCGACTCGTGCGCGGCTGGAGCCACCTCGAGCGCCAGCGCGGCGGCATCGGCCAGCGCGGCGGTCCGGGCGAGAAGCAGATCGAGCTCGACCGCCGCATGCTCGACGCGAAGGCCCGGCAGCTGCGCCAGCGCCTCGACAAGCTCGGGCGGCAGCGGCTCACGCGGCGCCGCGCCCGGCTGCGTCAGGATGTCTTCTCGGTTTCGCTGGTGGGCTACACCAATGCCGGCAAGAGCACGCTGTTCAATGCGCTCACCGGCGCGGGCACCTTCGCTGCCGACCAGCTCTTCGCCACGCTCGACACCCTCTCCCGACGGCTGCGGCTGCCCGGCGGCGCCGAGGTGGTGCTCTCGGACACCGTGGGTTTCGTGCGCCAGCTGCCGCACACCCTGATCGAGTCGTTCCGGGCCACCCTCGAGGAGACCCGCGACGCCGATCTGCTGCTGCATGTGGTCGATGCCGGCGCGCCCGATCGCGACGACCAGATCGCCGAGGTGGAACGGGTGCTCCAGGAGATCGGCGCCGGCTCGGTGCCGGTGCTGATGGTCTACAACAAGATCGATGCCGCAGGATGGTTGCCTCAGGCCGAGCGCGACCCCTGTGGTAGCATCAACCGCTTGATGGTCAGCGCAAAAACCGGGGCTGGCCTGCCGGCTCTGCAGCAGGCGCTGACCGAGCGTCTGTCCCGATCGCTGCAAGGCGATCCCGCCTCCGAAGACCCACGCTGGCGTGTGCTTGCCGATCCAGATCCGGCCGACCCCGTCCAGCCTGTTCCAGACCTTCCCAATCCCGGCGCGCCGGGGGCTTCGCGCCCCTCTCACGCCTGAACCCTTCCTGCGGCCCTGCGTTCTATGTGGAAGCCCATCTCGCGGATCTTTTCCCTGAATGACCCGGGCTGGGGCCGGGGCGGCTCGGGCGGCAACAACAGCGGCGGCGACGGCCAGCGGCCCCGCCCGCCCAATGACGGGCCACCCGACCTCGACGAGCTCTGGCGCGACTTCAACCGCCGCCTCAACGGGCTGTTCCGCCGCGGCGGCGGCTCGGGTTCGGGTGGGGGCGGCGGCTCCGAGGGGCCCAGCCTGCGCGGCGCGGGCGCCGGCGCCGGCGTGCTCGGCGTGGTGGCGCTCCTGCTGTGGCTGGGCAGCGGCTTCTACATCGTGCCCGAGGGCCACGCCGCGGCCATCCTGCGCTTCGGCGAGTTCCGCACCCTCAACGACCGCCCGGGCTTCACCTGGCGTCTGCCCTACCCGGTGGAGGTGCATGAGCTGGTCAATGTCCAGCAGCTGCGCCAGATCGAGGTCGGCTACCGCAGCAATGTGAAGAACAAGGTGCTCAAGGAATCGCTGATGCTCAGCCAGGACCAGAGCATCGTCGACATGCAGTACGCCGTGCAGTACCGCCTCTCCGATCCGGTCGCCTGGCTGTTCAACAACAATCCCGGCCCGGCTCCCGAGGAGATCATCCGCCAGGCGGCCGAGACCGCCATGCGCGAGACCGTCGGCCGCAAGGGCATCGACCAGGTCCTCTACGAGGAGAAAGAGGCGGTCGCCAAGGACGCGCAGAAGCTCATGCAGTCCATCGCCGACCGCTACAAGGCCGGCGTCGCGATCATCGATGTCACCATCCAGCAGGCCCAGCCGCCTGAGCAGGTGCAGGCCGCCTTCGAGGACGCGAACAAGGCCGCCCAGGATCGGGAGCGCCTCATCAACGAGGGCCGCGCCTATGCCAACGATGTCATTCCCAAGGCGCGCGGCAACGCGGCCCGGCTCACCGAGGAGGCGCAGGGCTACAAGCAGCGCGTGATCGCCACCGCCGAGGGCGATGCCAGCCGCTTCCGGCAGATCCTCACCGAGTACGCCAAGGCGCCGCAGGTCACCCGCGACCGCATGTACCTCGAGACCATGCAGCAGGTGTTCGCCAACACCACCAAGGTGTATGTCGACTCGCGCAACAGCACGCTGCTCTCGCTGCCCCTAGAGCGCCTGCTCCAGACCGCCACGCCCGACGCCGCCCGTCCGGCACCGGCGCCGGCACCTGCCGCGCCGGCGCCGGCGGCCGAAGCCCCCGCCGAGCCCAGTCGCGCCCGTGAGGGCCTGCGCTCGCGCGACCGCGACGCCAGCCGCTAGGAGACCGTCATGCAGCGCATCGTTCCCATCGTGCTGGCAGCCCTGGTCGCCCTGGGCCTGCTCTCGGCCAGCCTGTTCGTCGTCGACCAGCGCCAGTTCGCCGTGGTCTTCGCCCTGGGCGAGATCCGCCAGGTGATCGACCAGCCCGGCCTGCACTTCAAGCTGCCCCCGCCCTTCCAGAATGTGCAGTACTTCGACAAGCGCATCCTCACCATCGACAACCCCGACATCGACCGCTTCATCACCTCCGAGAAGCTCAATGTCCAGGTCGACACCTTCGTGAAGTGGCGCATCATCGAGCCCAAGGCCTTCATCCGCTCGGTGAGCGGCAGCGAGGTGATCGCCGCCGACCGTATCTCGCGCAGCCTGCGCGACGCGCTCAACAACGAGATCGCCAAGCGCACCGTCGCCGAGGTCATCTCGGGCCAGCGCGAGCAGTTCATGGAAGGCGTGCGCGCCAAGGTGAACGAGGACGCCAAGCAGATCGGCGCGGCGGTGGTCGATGTCCGGCTCAAGCGCGTCGACTTCGCCCCCGAGGTGCAGGAGCGGGTCTTCGACCGCATGCAATCCGAGCGCAAGCGGGTGGCCAACGAGCGCCGCGCCACCGGCGCTGCCGAATCCGAGAAGATCCGCGCCGATGCCGACCGCCAGCGCGAGGTGGTGCTTGCCGAGGCCTACCGCGATGCCCAGAAGGTCAAGGGCGAGGGCGATGCCAAGGCCTCGGCCATCTATGCATCGGCCTTCGGCCAGGATCCGCAGTTCGCGCAGTTCTACCGCAGCCTCGAAGCCTATCGCGCGTCGTTCCGCACCCGCTCCGACCTGATGGTGGTCGACCCCTCCGCCGAGTTCTTCCGCTACCTCAAGAGCTCCGGTTCGGGTCCGGCGGCGCCGGCCAGGGGCAGGTAGCCGCGCGTCGTCGCCGCGCGCAGCGCTGCCCCGGCATGGCCGAGTCCCTCCTCACCGCGCTCGGGCTGGTTCTGATCATCGAGGGTCTGCTGCCTTTCGCGGCGCCCACGCTCTGGCGTCAGACGCTCGCCCGTCTCGCCCAGGCCCCCGACGCCCAGGTGCGCCTGGTGGCGCTCGGCGCGCTGATCGCGGGCATGGCGCTGTTGCTGCTCTGAGCGCAATCCGCGAGAATCACGGGTTTCGTCCTCGCTTCACGCGCGCTGAGCCCTTCGCGGTGCGCGCCGCCTTCCCCCACCGCCCACCATGCCCCGCTGGCTGTTACCCGAGCACATTGCCGATGTCCTGCCCGCCGAGGCCAGGGCCATCGAGGAGCTCCGGCGCCGGCTGCTCGATCTTTACCGCTCGTATGGCTACGAGCTGGTGATGCCGCCGCTCATCGAGCACATCGAATCCCTGCTCACCGGCTCGGGGCACGACCTCGATCTGCGCACCTTCAAGCTCATCGATCAGCTGTCGGGGCGCACACTCGGGCTGCGCCCCGACATGACCACGCAGGTGGCCCGCATCGACGCCCACCTGCTCGATCGCCGCGGCGTGGTGCGGCTGTGCTACTGCGGGCCGGTGCTGCATGCGCGTCCGTCGGGTCTGTATGCCAGCCGCGAGCCGCTTCAGCTCGGCGCCGAGATCTACGGCCATGCCGGGCCCGAGGCCGATCTCGAGATGGTCGAGCTCATGGCGGCTTCGCTGCAGGCCTGTGGCGTGGGTCGGGTGCGTCTCGATCTGTGCCACGCCGCGCTGGTTCCCGCGCTGCTGGCCATGAATACGGTGGCCGCCCGCGAGCAGGTGGATGAGGACGATCTTTTTACGCTCCTGCAGCACAAGGACACCCCAGGCCTGCGCAAGCTGCTCGCCCCGCTCGCGGCCGACTCGCGTGAGGCCTTGCTGGCCCTGCCCGCGCTCTATGGCGTGCTGGCTGCGGGCGAAGGTCGGGCCTCAGGCGCCGCTGCCAAGGCCGGCGCCCATGCGCACCCGCGCGCCGAGGACGCAGCACCCGACTGCCTGGCGCGCGCGCGCGCCGTGCTGCCGCCCCTGCCGGCGATCAGCGCGGCGCTCGACGACATCCGGCGTCTGGTCGAATCGCCACTGTGGGCGCGCCATTCGCAGGTCGAGCTCTCGGCCGATCTCGCCGACCTGCGCGGCTACCGGTATCACAGCGGGCTCACCGTCGCCGCCTATGTCGACGGCCGACCCGATGCCGTCGCCCGTGGCGGCCGCTACGACGATGTCGGTCGCGCCTTCGGGCGGGCGCGGCCGGCCACCGGTTTCTCGCTCGAGCTGCGCGAACTCGCCGGCCTGCAGCCCGCGCCGGCCCTGCCCGGCGCCATCCTCGCGCCCTGGTCCGATGACCCGCAGCTTGCGCAGGTGGTGGCGCAGCTGCGCGCCGCCGGCCAGATCGTCGTCCGGGCGCTGCCCGGGCATGAACCCGAACAGCAGGAATTCGCCTGCGACCGCGAACTCGTCCAGCACGCCGGTGCATGGGCGGTCCGCGCACTCTGAATCGCGTCAAGCACTGTCCAGGAAAGCGGCTGCGCGCGTCCTCCGGGGCGCTGCCACCGGAAGGCACATGGGAAAGAATGTTGTCGTAATCGGCACCCAGTGGGGTGACGAAGGCAAGGGCAAGCTGGTCGACTGGCTCACCGAGTCGGTACAGGGCGTGGTGCGCTTCCAGGGCGGCCACAACGCCGGCCACACCCTCGTGATCGGCGGGCGCAAGCAGGTGCTGCGCCTGATCCCCTCGGGCATGCTGCGGCCCGCCACCCGCTGCTACATCGGCAACGGCGTGGTGCTGTCCCCCGACGCGCTGCTTGCCGAGATCACCGAGCTCGAGGCCGCCGGGGTGTCGGTGCGCGAGCGCCTTCGGGTGAGCAATGCCTGCCCCTTGATCCTGCCCTACCATGTGGCCATCGATCAGGCCCGCGAAGCGCGTCGCGGCGACGCCAAGATCGGCACCACCGGCCGCGGCATCGGTCCGGCCTACGAGGACAAGGTCGCCCGCCGCGCGGTGCGCGTGCAGGACCTGTTCTCCCCCTCGCGCCTGCGCGAGCGGGTGGCCGAGGCGCTCGAGCTGCACAACTTCGTGCTCGAGCATCACCTGAAGGCCACGCCGCTGTCGCCCGACAAGGTGGCCGACGACGCCCTCGCGCTGGGCGATCGGCTCGCGCCGATGGTGGCCGATGTGCCGCGCGAACTGGCCGAGTCGATGGTCCGTGGCGAGAGCCTGCTCTTCGAGGGCGCGCAGGGCGCGCTGCTCGATGTCGATCACGGCACCTATCCCTATGTCACCAGCAGCAACTGCGTGGCCGGCGCGGCGGCCGCGGGCGCCGGCGTCGGTCCGCAGTCGCTGCACTATGTGCTGGGCATCACCAAGGCCTACACCACCCGGGTCGGATCGGGGCCGTTCCCCACCGAACTCTTCGACGACATGGGCCGGCATCTCGCGTCGGTGGGCAAGGAGTTCGGCGCGGTCACCGGCCGGCCGCGGCGCACCGGCTGGTTCGATGCGCCCGCGCTCAAGCGCTCCATCCAGCTCAACGGCGTGAGCGGCCTGTGCGTGACCAAGCTCGATGTGCTCGACGGCCTGCCGCTGGTCAAGCTGTGCGTGGGCTATCGCAGCAAGGGCAGCGGCCCGGGCGCCCCCACTATCGACCTGCTGCCCTTCGGCGCCGATGCGGTCGAGCACCTCGAGCCGGTGTTCGAGGAGATGCCCGGCTGGAGCGGCACCACCGCCGGCGTACGCCAGTGGGACGCGCTGCCGCTCAATGCCCGCCGCTACCTCGAGCGGGTGGCGCAGGCCGTGGGCGCGCCGATCGATCTGGTCTCCACCGGCCCCGACCGCGACGAAACCATTCTCATCCGTCACCCCTTCGCCTGAGCGAAGCCCTGCTGTCCAACCAGACCGGAAGGCCACATGAAAGACCTGTATGTCTCCTGGGACGAGTACAACCGGCTGATCGAGAAGCTCGCCATCCGCATCTATGACTCGGCCTGGCAGTTCGATGCCATCGTGTGCCTTGCCCGCGGCGGCCTGCGGGTGGGCGACGTGCTTTCGCGCGTGTTCGACCGGCCGCTGGGCGTGCTGTTCACCAGTTCCTACCGCGAGAACGCCGGCACCACGCAGAGCCGGCTCATGATCGCCGATCACATGTCGAGCGCCACGCCCCTGCCGGGCAGCCGCTGGCTGCTCGCCGATGACCTGGTGGATTCCGGCGGCACGCTGGTGGAGGTGATCCCCGCGCTCAAGCAGCGCTTCCCGCAGGTGCAGGAGGTGCGCTCGGCCGTGGTCTGGCGCAAGGGCGCTTCGGTGGCCGAACCCGACTACTACATCGAGTACCTGCCCACCAACCCCTGGATCCATCAGCCCTTCGAGGAATACGACCACATGCGGCCCAGTGACCTCAAGACCCGATGGGGCATGTGAGCAGGGTTGCCGCAACGAAAAAGGCCTGCTTGCGCAGGCCTTCATGTTGGTGCCCAGAAGAGGACTCGAACCTCCACAGTGTTGCCACCGCTAGGACCTGAACCTAGTGCGTCTACCAATTCCGCCATCTGGGCAATTCTGTGCAGGCATTGCCGCCGCACAGAAGAAGAGAAGTTTAAAGTACCGACGGAATTTGTCAAATCGCCCCGGCTTCGCCGGAGCCCGATGCCTCGCCCGCGGGCGTGCCCAGGAATGAAGCCATGACCGACCCCGCGTGGGTGCTGCCCACCCGCGACGACATCCTCGAGAGCCTGCGCACCGCCGATGCGCCGCTCACCCCGCAGGAACTCGCGCTGCGCCTGGGCGTGCCGCCGGCGCACCAGGAGGCGCTCTCGCGGAGGCTGGCCGCCATGGAACGCGACGGCCAGCTCATGCCCAACCGCAAGGGCGTGCTGCTGATCGCCAGCAAGCTCGATCTGGTGCCTGGACGGGTGCAGGGTCATCGCGACGGCTTCGGCTTTCTCATCCCCGATGCCGGCGGCCAGGACCTGTTTCTCAGCCCGCGCGAGATGCAGAAGGCCATGCATGGCGACCGGGTGCTGGTCAAGCGCGTGGGCTTCGACAACCGCGGCCGGCCCGAGGGCGCGATCATCGAGGTCACCGACCGCGCGCACCGGCGGCTGGTAGGGCGCTTCCTGTCGGAGCGCGGCGTGAGCATCGTCGTGCCCGAAGACCAGCGCATCAAGCACGACATCCTGATCCCGCCCGGCGATGCCGGTCCGGCCCGGCCCGGTCAGGTGGTCACGGTGGAGATCGTCGATCCGCCGTCGGGCCATGCCGCGCCGATCGGTCGGGTGATCGAGGTGCTCGGCGAGATCGACGATCCCGGCATGGAGATCGAGATCGCGGTGCGCAAGTTCGATGTGCCG
The DNA here is from genome assembly GCA_018970865.1 of Betaproteobacteria bacterium. Lineage (GTDB taxonomy): Bacteria > Pseudomonadota > Gammaproteobacteria > Burkholderiales > Burkholderiaceae_E > Quisquiliibacterium. The sequence goes on along the minus strand of JAGWVN010000038.1, from coordinate 17,514 downwards.
CACCAGTTTCCGGACGACACCCTGGCCGCTGCCGCCGCGCTGCCCGCCACCGTGCGCGCGGCCGACCTGCGCGGCCGGGTCGACCTGCGCGATGTGCCGCTGGTCACCATCGACGGCGAGGACGCGCGCGATTTCGACGATGCGGTCTACTGCGAGCCTCACGGCGAGGGCCGCAAGGCCGGACATCGGCTGATCGTGGCGATTGCCGATGTCGCGCACTATGTGACCGGTGGCGACGCGCTCGATCGCGAGGCGGTGCGCCGCTCCACCTCGGTGTACTTCCCGCGCCGGGTGATCCCGATGCTGCCCGAGAAGATCTCCAACGGGCTGTGCTCGCTGAACCCCGAGGTCGACCGCCTGGTGCTGGTCTGCGACATGGTCATCTCGTCGGCCGGCGAGATCCGCGCCTACCAGTTCTACGAGGCCGTGATGCACTCGGCGGCCCGACTCACCTACGACGAGGTCTGGGGCATCCTCTCGGGCCGCGACGCGCAGGCCATCCGCCGGCGAGCGCCGCTGGTGACGCATCTGCAGCACCTGCACGACCTGTTCCGCGTGCTGCTGCGCCAGCGCGAGTCGCGCGGCGCGGTGGAGTTCGATTCGGTGGAGACGCGCATCGTCTGCAACGAGGTCGGCCGCATCGAGCGGATCGTGGCGATGGTGCGCAATGACGCGCATCGCCTGATCGAGGAGTGCATGCTCGCCGCCAATGTTTGCGCCGCCGACTTCATGAAGCGCAGCCGTCATGCCGGCCTTTACCGGGTGCACGAGGGGCCCACGCCGGAGCGGCTGACCAACCTGCGCGAGTTCCTGCGCACCGTGGGCCTGTCGCTCGGCGGTGGCGAGAGCCCCGCGCCGGCCGACTATGCCGAGCTCGCCGCGCAGGTGCGGCCACGGCCCGATGCCCTGCTGCTGCAGCAGATGATGCTGCGCTCGATGCAGCAGGCGATCTACTCGCCGCACAACAGCGGCCACTTCGGTCTGGCCTACGAGGCCTACTCGCACTTCACCTCGCCCATCCGCCGCTACCCCGACCTGCTCACCCACCGGGTGATCAAGGCGCTGCTGCGCGGCGAGCGCTACCTGCCGCGGCCGCCCGGGGCCGAGGACGACGACGCGCTATCCCCGCCGCGCGCCCGCCGCCGCGCCGATGCGCCGCATGTGGTCGAGCACTGGGAGCAGCACGGCATGCTGTGCTCGGCCAACGAGCGCCGCGCCGACGAGGCCTCGCGCGATGTCGCCGCGTGGCTCAAGAGCCAGTACATGCGCGAGCGGGTGGGCGAGCAGTTCGTGGGCCGCATCACCGGCGTGGCGCCTTTCGGCGTGTTCGTCACCCTGCTCGATCTCTTCGTCGAGGGCATGGTGCATGTCTCGGAGCTCGGCACCGAGTACTTCCAGTACAACGAGGCTTCTCACGAGCTGCGTGGCGAGCGTACCGGTCGGCGCTTCCGGCTCACCGACGAGCTGCATGTGCAGGTGTCGCGGGTGGACCTCGAAGCGCGCCGCATCGAGTTCCGGCTGGTGCAGAAGGCCGGGTACAAGGAGGTGATCGCCGCCGGCCGGCCGGCGGCGCCGCGCGAGCCCGCCGCGTCGCGCAAGGCGGCGCCGGCCAAGTCCGAGCGCATCGAACTCGCCCGCAATGCCCGCCTCGCGGCGCGCAAGGCCACTTCCCGATCGCCCGCGCCCGGTGGCAAGGCCGCCAAGCGGCGCAAGCGCAAATGAGCGCCGCCGACAGCGCCGGCGCGCTGCTCTGGGGCTTTCACGCCGTGGCCGCGCGGCTGGCCCGCGGCGGTGGCGGGCTGCTCTCGCTGCATGTCGCGCAACGCCGCGGCGACGCCCGCATGCGCGAGCTGCTCGAGCGCGCCCGCGCGCTGGGCGTGCCGGTGGTGGCCGAAGACATGGCCCGCATCGAGGCGCTGTGCCCGGGGCGCCGGCATCAGGGCGTGGTGCTGCGCGCGCAGGCCGCCGCGCCGCTGGCCGAGAGCCTCGAGGCGGTGCTCGATGCCCAGGCCTCGCCGCTCCTGCTGCTGCTCGATGGCGTGACCGATCCGCGCAACCTCGGCGCCTGCCTGCGGGTGGCCGATGGCGCCGGCGTGCACGCGGTGATCGCGCCCAGGGACCATGCCTGCCCGCTCACCGAGGCCGCGGTGCAGACCGCCTCGGGTGCGGCCGAGAGCGTGCCCTACCTGATGGTGACCAACCTTGCCCGCACCATCGATGAACTTCAGGAGCGCGGCATCACCGTGATCGGCACGGCCGATGGCACGGATGCCACGGTGTTCGAGGCCGACATCCCGCCGGCGGTGGCCTGGGTGCTCGGCGCCGAAGGCAAGGGTCTGCGCCGCCTCACCCGCGAGCGCTGCGATGCGCTGGTGAGCATCCCGATGGTGGGCCGGGTGTCGAGCCTGAATGTGTCGGTGGCCGCCGGCGTGGTGCTCTACGAGACGCTGCGCCGGCGACTGGCCGACGGCAACGGGGCTCAGGGCCGCTGACGCGGGCAACCGGGCTCAGGGCCGCTGGCTTGAGCAGCGAGGCTCAGGGCCGCTGACGCTGGCGGTGGGCCCAGGGCGGCTGCGGATGCGGGTCGGCCCACAGGCCGCGCCGCGCCGCGCGGGCCTCACGTTCAGCGCGGGCGTACTGCTCGCGTTCCGCCGCGGTCTGGTCGGCGGCATAGCGCACGAAGTGCCAGGCCAGCCCGGCCCTGACCATGGCCAGCGCGACATCCTGGCCGCCGGCGCGCACCCGGGCCACCTGCCTGCCATAGGGGTCGGTCTTGAAGGGCTCCACCACCAGGCCGGGCGCGGCGAGCAGGCGGGCGAGCGCCTCGCGGGCCTCGTCGGCATGCGGCTGGTCTTTCTCGGGCGCGTCGATGCCGGCCACCCGCACCGCGATGCGCTCGCCGCCGGCGCCGCGCAGCCAGAAGGAGTCGCCATCGGCCACGCCGTCAAGCCGCGGCCGGCCGGGGGCATCGGCGGGCTCGGCCTCGTGCAGGCGCCGGCCGCAGGCGGCGATCAGCGCGATGCTGGCCAGCGCGCACGCAAGCCGGCGCAGCGGCGCAGGGCGTGATGCGGCGGCGCTCGTTCCCATGCCCGCGTCCGCGTCCGTGCCTGCGCCTTCGCCCGCGCCCGCCAGGAGCCACGGCGACGTCCAGGGTGCGTGCCCTTGCGAGGGCCGTTGAAGGAAGCGCCACGAGCGCGCGTTGCGGAAGCTCATGCCGTCCAGCATAAGCCGCGGCAGTCGCATCAGGTGCGCCCGCGGCTCGGCCTCCTGGCCGAGGCGAAAGCCCCAGCGCGTGCCGCGCAGAGACTGCCGTGTTCCTGGCGATGCTCAGGGCGCGTCGGCGCGAGGCTTGCCGCCCGACCCGGAGCCGGAGCGCGCCACGCCGAATCGTGCGAACAGCATGGGCATCAGCACCAGGGTGAGCAGGGTGGCGCTGACCAGCCCGCCGGTGACCACCACCGCCAGCGGCCTCTGGATCTCCGAGCCAGGGCCGGTGGCCAGCAGCAGCGGCACCATGCCCAGCGCGGTGATCGCCGCGGTCATGAGCACCGGCCGCAGGCGGCGCAGCGCGCCCTCGCGCACGCTCGCGCTCAGCGGCAGGCCCTCGGCGAGCAGCTGGTTGAACTGGGTGATCATCACCAGGCCGTTGAGCACCGCGATGCCCAGCAGCGCGATGAATCCCACCGAGGCCGGCACCGACAGGTATTCGCCGCTGATCCGCAGCGCCAGCACGCCGCCCACCGCGGCGAAGGGCACATTGGCGAGCACCAGCAGCGCCTGGCGCATCGATCCCAGGCTGAGCACCAGCAGCAGGAAGATCAGGCCGAGCGAGACCGGCAGCACGATGGCCAGCCGCGCGGTGGCGCGCTGCTGGTTCTCGAACTGCCCCCCCCACAGCAGCCGCATGCCGGGCGCCAGCCGCTCCTCGCGGGCGACCAGCGCCTGCGCCTCCTGCACGAAGCCGGCGAGGTCGCGTCCCTCGACGGCCACCTGCACCATCGAGAACCGGCTGGCGTTCTCGTGGTCGATGCGCACCGGACCCTCGGTCTGCTCCAGCCGGGCCAGCCGGCCGATCGGCCAGACATGTCCATCGGGCGCGGTGAGCGAGAGCTCGGTGAAGGCCTGTGGCGAGCCGCGGATGTCGTCGGCGCCACGCAGCAGCAGCGGCACCCGTCGCCCCGACTCCAGCACCAGCCCCACCGGCTCGCCCTCGAGCTGGGCCCGCAGCCGGTCCTGCAGCGCGTCCACCGTGAAGCCGGCCCGGCCGGCCGCGCTCCGGTCGATGCGCACCGACAGGTAGCGCAGGCCTTCATGCCGCGCGGTCATCACATCGCGCGCACCGGGCAGCCCGCGCAGCCGTTCGGCGATGCGCTGGGCCAGCGCCTGGTTGGCGGCCAGCTCCGGGCCGAAGACCTTGAGGGCGAGGTCGCCCCGGCTCCCGGTGAGCATCTCCGACACCCGCATCTCGATCGGCTGGGTGAAGCCGTGCGCCACGCCCGGGAAGCGCTGCAGCACCGCGCGGATGGCATCCTGCAGCGCCGTCTTGTCGCCGCGCCAGCGATCGCGCGGGGCCAGCACCAGGAACAGGTCGGATTCGTTCAGGCCCATGGGGTCGAGGCCGAGGTCATCGGAGCCGGCGCGCGAGATCACCGCGGTGATCTCCGGGATCTCGGCAAGCAGCGCCTGCTGGATGCGCAGGTCGGTGGCGGCGCTCTCCTCGAGGCTGATCGAGGTGGACTTCTGCAGCTGCACGATCAGGCTGCCCTCGTCGAGCGTGGGCATGAAGCTGCGGCCGATCGTGGGCAGCACCGCCGCCGCGCCCGCAAGCAGGCCCAGGGCCAGCGCAATCACCGGCAGCGGCCGGGCAAGCACCGCGTCGAGCAGCCGGGCGTAGCCCGCGCGGCAGCGCGCCACCAGCCAGGGCTCGGCATGGGCTCCCGGTCGCAGCAGCGCCACGCACAGCGCCGGCACCAGCGTGAAGGCGAGCGCGAGCGACCCCGTCAGGGCGAACACGATGGTCAGCGCCACCGGGCTGAAGAGCTTGCCCTCCAGGCCTTCCAGGGTGAGCAGGGGCAGGAACACCACCGCGATGATCGCGATGCCGGCCACCACCGGCGTGGCCACCTCGGCCACCGCCTCGCGCACGATCGTGGCGCGGCCGGCCTCGGGCCCGGCCTGCGCCAGCCGGGTGGCGGCGTGCTCCACGACCACCACCGCGGCATCCACCAGCAGGCCGATGCCGATGGCCAGACCGCCCAGGCTCATCAGGTTGGCCGAGAGCCCAGCCCAGCGCATCAGCAGCATCGCCGCCAGAATCGACAGGGGCAGGCTGATCGCCACCACCAGCGCCGCGCGCAGATTGCCCAGCAGCAGCACCAGCACGCCCAGCACCAGCACCACGGCCTCGGCCAGGGCGCGCGCCACCGTGCCCACCGCGCGGTCGATCAGCTCGGTGCGGTCGAGGAAGACCCGCAGGGTCATGCCCTCCGGCAGGGTGGGGGCGAGCTGATCGAGGCGCTCGCGCACGCCGCGCACCACCTCGCGGGCATTGGCGCCGCGCAGCCCGAGCACCAGGCCCTGCACGGTCTCGCCGCGGCCATCGGCGGTGACCGTGCCGTAGCGGGTGGCATTGCCCGCGCGCACCGCGGCGACATCGGCGATGCGAACCGGCGCGCCGGGCCCGGCGCGCACCACCGTCTGGCGAAGGTCATCGGCGGTGCGCACGCTGCCCTCGACCCGCACCAGCAGCGCATCCTCGCCATCGACCAGGCGACCGGCGCCGTCGTTGCGGTTGTTCGCGAGAATGGCCTGGCGCAGCGCGTCCAGCGTGATGCCGCGGGCATTGAGCAGGGCCGGATCGGGCACCACCTCGAGGCTGCGCACCTCGCCACCCAGGGCATTCACATCGGCCACGCCGGGCAGGGTGCGCAGCGCCGGGCGGATCGTCCAGTCGAGCACGGTGCGTCGCTCCTGCAGGCTGTGGCGGTCGCTCTCGAGCGTGAACATCACCATCTCGCCCAGCGGCGTGGTGAGCGGCGCGAGGCCGCCCGAGGCGCCCGGCGGCAGTTCGCGCATCAGGCCGCCCAGGCGCTCGGCCACCTGCTGGCGAGCCCAGTAGACATCGGTGCCTTCGTCGAAATCGACGGTGATGTCGGCGATGGCGTACTTCGAGACCGAGCGCACCAGCCGCTTGCGCGGGATGCCCAGCATCTCGAGCTCGATCGGCGTGGTGATGCGCTGCTCGATCTCCTCCGGGGTCATGCCCGGCGCCTTGATGATCACCTTCACCTGGGTGGAGGAGACATCCGGGAACGCGTCGATCGGCAGCTCCCGCCAGGCCGACCAGCCGCCGGCGATCAGCGCCAGCGTGAAGGCGATCACCAGCAGCGGCTGCCGCAGCGACAGCCCGACCAGCCAGCCGCTCACGGCGCAGCCTCCGCGGCCAGGGCCTTGAGCGCCGCGATCGCGCTCACCGCCACCCGGTCCTGCGCGTTCAGGGCGGCTTCGACCATCGCCGACTCGTCATCGCGGCCATGCACCGTGACCGGCAGCGCGATCACGCCGCCGGGCCGCATCGCGAAGACCAGGTCGCGTCCGCCCAGCCGCGCCAGCGCGGCGAGCGGCACCCGCCAGGCGGCCTGCCGCGGCAGACCGAGGCTGAGCCGCGCCTGCAGCAGTTCGCCGGGCCGCACCCGGGCCGCGCCCTGCTCGATCAGCGCCCTCACGCTCACGGTCTGACCCGCGCCCACCGCCGCGCCCACCGATATCACGCGCGCGCGCAGCTCGCGCTCGGGCCAGCTCACCCGCTGGCCGGGCGCGATCTGCGCGGCCCGCTCCGGGGTGGCCTGCAGTTCCAGCCAGAGTTCGCCGGGCTGGGCCAGGCGCAGCAGCGGCGCGGCGGCCTCCAGGCGTTCGCCGCGCGCCGCGAGGGTCTCGAGCACCACGCCCGCCACCGGGGCGGCCACGCTGGCCAGGCCGCCTCCGGGCTGGGTCGGCGCGTCGGGCGCCACGCCGGCCAGGCGCAGCTGACCGCGCCGCTCATCGAGCAGCGCCTGTGCCTCCTGCAGCCGGCTGCGGCTGGCGATCAGCCGGGCCTGCGCGATCACGCCTTCGTCGTGCAGCCGCTGGTCGCGGGCGAGCGCGTCGGCGGCCAGCGCGTGCTGGGCCTGGGCGGCGGTGTATGAGCGCTGCAGCTCGAGCAGGGCCGGGCTGCTCAGCCGGGCCAGCACCTCGCCGGCCCGCACGCGGTCACCCACCGACACGGTCAGCTCGGTGAGCAGGCCCGGCAGGGGCGTGGCCACCACCACCTGGCGCGCGGGCGGCACCACCACGCTGCCGGGCAGACTGATCACTGCTTCTCGGGCCATGGCCACCGGCGCATGGCGCAGACCCAGCGCGGCCTGCTGCACGGCGTCGATCGCGATCAGACGGGGTTCGGCGGCGAGGCAGGGCAGGGCGAGGGCCAGCAGGGGGCCTGCCAGACAGTGCAGAGGGAATCGGGCCATGGCAGCGATCTCCGCGCGCCGCAGGACGGCGGCGCGCACGGCGTCGTCGGATCGGACCGCGGCGGGCGCGGTCCTCACGGGGCGTCAGACGCGCGCGGCGGGCGGCGCGTGAGGCTGCGCGGGCAGGCCCGCGGCATGATGACGGCGAGCGACGGGGCCAGTGGGCCCGGCGAGCCTGGCCAGGGTCGCCGCGGCGATCCGGTCTGAGGGCGCCGGCAGGACCCGGAACGGCGCGAGCGCGCTGTCGGCGCCCGCGGGCAGGCCGCGACCGCCAGGCAGACCCGCGCCGGGACCGATCTCGGCCGACTCCGGGCCATGGGGAGGGTGCCGCGCAGCGAGACTGAGCGCCGGCGACGCGGCGAGCAAGGGCTCGGCCATGGCTGGCCGCGCAGTGACGGCGGCGGGACCGAGGTGGAGGTGCCAGCCCGTGACCAGCGGCTGGCCCTGATGGGCGTGGAGGAAGGGCCACAGCAGCTGCGCCCAGGCCAGCAGCACCAGCAGCGCCAGGGCGGCAAAGCCCCGGCGCGGTCCGCTGGTGTCAGGGGCAGCCTCGGGCCTCATGGCACCATTCTAGCGCCGCGCCTGTGGCAGGCGCCCTGCGCCGTTCCCGTCCCGGAGTTGATCCATGTCAGAGAAGTCACCGATTCCCGCCCTTGCCCCCCGCCCACACGATGCGGCCGGCGCGCCCCGTTCCGCGCGCCGGCGCGACCTGGCGCTGGGCCTGCCCGCGGCGGCTGCCCTGGCCGCCTTGCCGGCTGTGCCGGCCCGCGCCCAGGCGGGCTGGCCGAACAAGCCGATTCGCATGCTGGTGGGCTACACCCCGGGCGGCTTCACCGACACCATGGCCCGTGCCGTGGGCGAGCCGCTTGCCCGGGCGCTCGGCCAGCCGGTGCTCTTCGACTACAAGCCGGGCGCGAACAGCATGATCGCCGTCGAGATGATGGCCCGCTCGGCCCCTGACGGCTACACGCTCACCACGGTCATCGCGGCGCATTCGGCCAATCCCTCGCTGTACGCGAAGATGGCCTTCGACGCGGTCAATGATGTCGCCCCGGTGGCGCTGAGCGGCGTGGCCCCGCTGATCCTCGCGGCCAACACCGCCTTCCCGCCCAACAACGCCGCCGAACTCATCGCCTATGTGAAGGCCCGGCCGGGCCAGTTCAACTTCGGCTCCAGCGGCATCGGCGCGGCCGCCCATCTGGCCATGGAGCAGTTCATGGCCACCCACGGCCTGAAGATGCAGCTGGTGCCCTACAAGGGCACGCAGCCCGCGCTCACCGACCTCATCGGTGGCCAGATCCAGCTGCTCTTCGATGTGCCGCTGGCCATGGTCCCGCAGGCCAAGGCCGGCAAGATCAAGCTGCTGGGCATGACCAGCGAGAAGCGGCTGCCGGGTTACCCGGACATCCCCACCTTCGCCGAGAGCGGCGTGCCCTTCATCGCCAACACCTGGGCGATGATTCTCGCGCCGGCGAAGACCCCGCGCGAGATCGTCAACCGCATCAATGCCGAGGTGAACCGCATCCTGGCCACGCCCGCGGTGCGCGAGAAACTGGAGGCCACCGGGGTGGTGCCCGGTTCGGGCAGTCCCGAGGACACCGCCGCCTTCCTGGCTGCCGAGGTGGCCCGCAACGCGCGCGTCATCAAGGCGGCCGGCATCAAGCTCGAGAACTGAGCAACCGTCTGCGGGGATCGGTCTGCGGCGCGCCCACCGCAGACCAGCGCCCCCGGCCCTGCGGCGCATGCCGCGCAGGGGCGGGGAGTGCGCTCAGATCACGCCATCCGCGCGCATGCCCGCCACCTCGGCGGGGGTGAAGCCGAGCTCGGCCAGCACCGCGTCGGTGTGCTCGCCCAGCGCCGGCACCGGATCCATGCGCGCCTCGTAGGCATCCGACACACCTGGCGGCAGCCAGCTGGTGATCGGCCCGGCCGGCGAGCTGATGGTGCGCAGCCGGTTGCGGGCGAGGTTCTGCGGGTGCTGCCAGAACTCGCCCGGCGTGTTGATGCGCCCGGTGGCGATGTTGGCCTGGGCCAGGCGCGCTTCCAGGCCGGCGGTGTCGAGCTGCGCGAAGCACTCGCTGATGATGGCCTCGAGCGCGGCGCGGTTGGCGGTGCGGGCGAGGTTGCTCGAGAAGCGCGGATCGGTGGCCAGTTCGGGCCGGCGCAGCGCCTTCTCGCAGAACACCACCCACTCGCGTTCGTTCTGCACCCCCATCATCACCTGGCCGCCATCGCCGGCCGCGAACGGTCCGTAGGGCACCACGCTGGGATGGAAGGCGCCGGTGCGCGGCGCCGGCGGCTGGCCCTCGTAGGTGTAGTAGATGGGGTTGCCGATGAGCTCGGTGAGCGCCTCGTACATGGAGAGGTCGATGTGGCTGCCCTTGCCGGTGCGACCGCGCAGCAGCAGCGCGGCCATGATGCTCGAGTAGGCATAGAGGCCGGCGCCGATGTCGGCCGACGAGAAGCCGGTGCGGGCGATGGCCTCGGGCGTGCCGGTGACCGAGAGCAGGCCCGACTCGGCCTGGATCATCATGTCGTAGGCCTTGTGGTCCCGGTAGGGGCCGTCCAGGCCGTAGCCCGAGATGTCGCAGGTGATCAGCCGCGGATTGAGCCCGGCCAGCCGCTCGCGGCCGAAGCCCAGGCGTTCGACCGCGCCCGGCGCGAGGTTCTGCACCAGCACATCGGCGCGCGCCAGCAGCCGGCGCAGCGCCTCCTGGCCGAGCGGCGCCTTCACATCGAGCGTGAGGCTTTCCTTGGACCGGTTGCCCCACACGAAGTACGAGGACATGCCCTTCACGCGCTGATCGTAGCGACGGGCGAAGTCCCCCTCGCCGGGGCGCTCGATCTTGATCACCCGGGCGCCCTGGTCGGCGAGATGCCGGGTGCACACCGGCGCGGCCACCGCGTGCTCCAGGGCCACCACCAGGATGCCGTCGAGCGGTCGCGGCCCCGCCGCCGGCGCGGGCGTGGCGGACGCGTCCATCAGAACGACCTCGGCATGCCGAGCACATGCTCGGCGACATAGGAGAGGATCAGGTTGGTGGAGATGGGCGCCACCTGGTAGAGGCGGGTCTCGCGGAACTTGCGCTCGACATCGTATTCGCAGGCGAAGCCGAAGCCGCCGTGGGTCTGGATGCAGTTGTTGGCGGCCTCGAAGGAGGCCTTGGCCGCGAGGTACTTGGCCATGTTGGCCTCGGCGCCGCAGGGCTGGCCGGCATCGAACAGGTCGCAGGCCCGGAAGCGCATCAGGTTGGCGGCCTCGATCTCGATGTAGTCGGCGGCGATCGGGAACTGCACGCCCTGGTTGCGGCCGATCGGCCGGCCGAACACCACCCGCTCGTTGGCGTACTTGCGGGCGCGGTCGACGAACCAGTAGCCGTCGCCGATGCACTCGGCGGCGATCAGCGTGCGCTCGGCGTTCAGGCCGTCGAGGATGTACTTGAAGCCCTTGCCTTCCTCGCCGATGAGGTTCTCGACCGGGATCTCGAGGTTGTCGAAGAAGATCTCGTTGGTCTCGTGGTTGACCATGTTCGGGATCGGCCGCACCGTCATGCCCTTGCCGATCGACTGGTGCAGATCGACGATGAAGATCGACATGCCGTCGGACTTGCGCGCCACCTGGTCGAGCGGCGTGGTGCGCGCCAGCAGGATCATCAGGTCGGAGTGCTGGATGCGCGAGATCCAGACCTTCTGGCCGTTGACCACATAGTGGTCGCCGCGGCGCTGCGCCACGGTCTTCAGGTTGGTGGTGTCGGTGCCGGTGGTGGGCTCGGTGACGCCCATGGACTGCAGGCGCAGGCGGCCGCTGGCGATGTCGGGCAGGTAGCGGCGCTTCTGCTCGGGCGAGCCGTGGCGCAGCAGCGTGCCCATGTTGTACATCTGGCCATGGCAGGCGCCCGCGTTGCCGCCACAGCGGTTGACCTCCTCCATGATCACCGAGGCCTCCGACAGGCCCAGGCCCGCGCCGCCGTATTCCTGCGGGATGAGCGCGGCCAGCCAGCCGGCGCCGGTGAGCGCGTCGACGAAGGCCTCGGGGTAGGCGCGGTCATGGTCGATCTTCTGCCAGTAGGCGGAGTCGAACTGGTTGCACACCGCGCGCACGCCGTCGCGGATATCGGGATGAATGCTGTCCAGGGGCGCCATCGGATGTGTATGCTTTCGAGCGGTTGTTCAGAGGCGGCGATTATCCGCCATCGTTCCGCGAACCGGGGAATCCCTTGTCCGACCTCCATTCCATCCGGGTGCTGGACCTCACCCGCGTGGTCTCCGGGCCCTGGTGCACCCAGGTGCTGGCCGACCTCGGCGCCGAGGTGATCAAGATCGAGCGCCCGGGCCAGGGTGATGACACCCGCCGCATCGGCCCGCCGCTGGTGGGCGCCGACGGCCAGCCCACCGGCGAGGCCGCCTACTACCTCGCCTGCAACCGCAACAAGCGCTCCATCACCGTCGACATCGCCAGCGATCAGGGCGCCGGCCTGGTGCGTGAACTCGCCGCGGTCTGCGATGTGGTCGTCGAGAACTACAAGGTCGGCAACCTCGAGCGCTTCGGCCTGGACAGCGCCTCGCTGCGCGCGATCAACCCGCGGCTGATCTACTGCTCGATCAACGGGTTCGGCCCCGATGGCCCCTACGCGCCGCTGCCGGCCTACGACTTCGTGCTGCAAGGCCTCACCGGCATCATGAGCACCTGCGGCCGCGGCGATGACATGCCCGGCGGCGAACCCATGCGCACCGCGGTGCCGCTCACCGATCAGGTCACCGGCCTGTATGCCGCGGTGGCCATCCTGGGCGCGCTGCTGCAGCGGGGCATCACTGGTCGGGGCCGTCACATCGACATGGCCATGATCGACTGCGCGGCGGCCATCGCGTCGCCCTTGTCGATCGGCTGGGCGATCAGCGGCCGCCAGGCGCCCCGCGTGGGCAACGACAACCCCATCGCCGCGCCCTCCGGGGTGTTTCCGGCGGCCGACGGCCGCCTGATCATCGCCTCGGGCAACGACGCCCAGTTCGCCGGCGTGTGTCGGGCGCTGGGCCTGTCGGCCTTGCGGGCCGATCCGCGCGCGGCCACCAACCCCTTGCGGGTGGCCCACCGCGCGCTCGTCCATGGCGCGGTCGCCGAGGTCACCCGCACCCGATCCATGGCCGACCTGATGGCCGCGCTGCAGGCCGAGGGCGTGCCCTGCGGGCCCATCAACGACTTCCCGGCCTTCTTCGCCGATCCGCAGGCGGTGCATCGCGGCGCGCTGCGCCAGGTGCCGCATCCGGCCGGCGTGCCGGTGCCGCTGGTGCGCAGCCCGCTCGACCAGGCCGCCGCGCCCGCGCCGCTGCAGGCGCCGCCGCGGCTCGGCGAACACACCGAGGCCGTGCTCGGCGCGCTGCTCGGGCTGTCCGCCGAGCGCCTGTCGCAGCTGCGCGCCGCCCAGGTCATCTGACGCATCCGCAACCCGTCGAGGTCCGACATGAACCAGCCCGTCCCTGCCGCCGTCCTGCAAGGTGTCGATGCCCAGGCGCTTGCCACCGGTCGCCTCGAAATCGCCGCGGCCCTGCGCTGGTCGGCGCGCCTGGGCCTGAACGAGGGCGTGTGCAACCACTACAGCCTGGAGCTCGCCCCCGACCGCTACCTCATCAATCCGCAGGGCCTGCACTGGAGCGAGGTGCGGCCCGCCGATGTGCTGCTCATCAACGGCGCGGGCCAGGTGCTCGACGGGCCGCACCCGCTCGAGCCCACCGCCTTCTTCATCCACAGCTGGATCCATCGGCTCAATCCGCACGCCCGCGCGGTGCTGCACACCCACATGCCCTACGCCACCGCGCTCACGCTGGTGCAGGGCGGGCGGCTGGCCTGGTGCAACCAGAACACGCTGCGCTTCCACGGCCGGGTGGCCTACGACGACACCTACAACGGCCTGGCCCTCGATGACGCCGAGGGCCGGCGCATCGCCTCGGGCCTGAATGGCGCCGATGTGCTGTTCATGGCCAGCCACGGCGTCACGGTGGTGGGGCAGAGCGTCGCCTGGGCCTTCGACGATCTCTACTATCTCGAGCGCGCCTGCATGCACCAGGTGATCGCCACCCAGGCGGCGGGCGGGCGGCCGCTGCGCGAGATCCCCGAGGCGCTGTGCGCGCGCACAGCGGCGCAGATCGCCGGGGAGCGCCAGCAGAGCGACCTGTTCATGCAGGCGGTCATCCGCATGCTCGACCGCGACGAGCCGGGCTGGCGCTGAGCGGCCTCGTCCGTGTGGCGCCACGCTCGTCGCCTGCGCCAGGCCCGTCCTTCCCCCTTTTTCCAGGAGACATTCCATGCAGATCAGCTTCAACGGCAAGCGGGTGGTGGTGGCCGGCGGCAGCCGCGGCATCGGCCGCGCCATCGCCCTGGGCTTCGCGCAGGCCGGCGCGGCGGTGTCCATCTGCGCGCGCGGCGAGGCCGCGCTGCGCGAGACCGAGCGCGAGATCGCCGCCTTCGGTCACCCGGTGCATGCCGCGGTGTGCGACCTCGCCGATGGCGACGCGGTGCGCGGCTATGTGGCCTCGGCCGCGGCAGCCCTCGGCGGCATCGATGTGCTGGTGAACAATGCTTCGGGCTTCGGCCGCAGCGATGACGAGGCCGGCTGGGAGGCGAGCATCTCGGTCGACCTCATGGCCACGGTGCGCGCCTCGCACACCGCGCTGCCGCACCTGCTGGCCTCGCGCGGATCGATGGTGCACATCTCGTCCATCTCGGGCCTGACGCCCTCGGTGCGCACGCCGCCCTACGGCGCGGTCAAGGCCGCGCTCATCCAGTACACCCTCACCCAGGCCGCGGCACTGGCGGCCAAGGGCGTGCGGGTGAACTGCGTGGCGCCGGGCTCCATCGAGTTCCCCGGCGGGGTGTGGGACCAGGCCCGACAGCACAACCCCGCGCTCTACAAGGGCATCCTGGCCAGCATCCCCTCGGGCCGCATGGGCACCGCCGAGGAGGTGGCCAATGTGGTGATCTTCCTGTGCAGCGATGCCGCCCGCTGGGTCACCGGGCAGACCATCGCTGTCGACGGCGGCCAGATGCTCAGCTGAGCGGGCCGGCCGCCTGCGCCCGCGCCATGCGGCTGCTGCTGGTCGAGGACGACCGCATGGTGGGCGAGGCGCTGCGTGCGGCGCTGCGCCTGGAGGGGCACGCGGTCGACTGGGTGCGCGATGTTGCCGCGGCCCAGGCCGCGCTCGCCGGCGAGCGCTTCGAGCTCATCCTGCTCGATCGCGGTCTGCCGCTCGGCGGGCCGGGGCCGCGTCGCGCCGAGCGCGGCGACGGCCTCTCGCTGCTGCGCGCGCTGCGCGATCGCGGCGACGACACCCCGGTGATCATCCTCACCGCGCGTGATGAACAGCCCGAGCGGGTCGGCGGGCTCGATGCCGGTGCCGACGACTATCTCGTCAAGCCTTTCGATCTCGACGAGCTCGCGGCGCGCATCCGCGCGGTGGCGCGCCGGCATGCCGGCGTTGCCCGCTCCCGGCTCTCCTGCGGGCCGGTGGACCTCGATCCGGTCACCCGCCAGGCGAGCCTGCATGGCCGGCCGGTGACGCTCTCGGCGCGGGAATTCGCGGTGCTCGAGGCGCTGATGCGACGCCCGGGCGCGATGCTATCGCGCAGCCAGCTCGAAGACCGGCTCTACGGCTGGGGCGACGCCATCGAGAGCAACGCCGTGTCGGTCTATGTGCATCAGCTGCGCCGCAAGCTCGGCGCCGGCTTCATCGTGACCGTGCGGGGCCTGGGTTACGCGGTGTCGGCCGAGGGGGCGAGCGGGCTCGAAGGCGCACCCGGCCGGTCGGGGGAACCCGGATCCGACGGCCGCGGCGGCCCCGAGGGCGCATGAACTCGATCCGCCTGCGGCTGCTGCTCGCGCTGGCGGCGCTGCTCGCCGCCGCGGCGGCGGTGATGGCCGCGGTCACCTACCGTGGCGTGCTGGCCGAGACCGAAGCGCTGTTCGACTACCAGCTGCGGCAGATCGCGCTGTCGCTGCGTGACCAGGGCGCCATCGACCCGCCGCAGGCCGAAGTGCTTGCCGACAGCGAGCTCGAGGTGGTGATCCAGGTGTGGACCATCGACGGTCGCGCGGTGTGGGCCTCGCGCGCGCCGGTGGCGCTGCCCGGCCGCGCGCCGCCGGGCTTCGCCGACCAGCGGGTGGGCGCCGAGACCTGGCGCAGCTTCAGCGTGATCACCCGGCAGCGCATCATCCAGGTCGCCCAGCCGCTGCCGGTGCGTCAGCGACTGGCCACCGCCGCGGCCTTGCGCAGCATCGCGCCCCTGGCCTGGCTGGCGCCGCTGCTGGCGCTGGCCGGCTGGTGGCTGGCCGGCGCCACGCTGCGCCCGCTGAACCGCGTGGCCCGCGAGGTGCGCGCCCGCGATGCCGATTCGCTCACGCCCTTGCCCGATGCCGGGCTGCCCGAGGAGCTCGCGCCGCTGGTGCAATCCCTCAATGCGCTGCTTGCGCGTCTGGGCCGCTCGCTCAGCCTGCAGCGTGACTTCATCGCCGATGCCGCCCATGAGCTGCGCACGCCGCTCACCGCGCTGCGCCTGCAGCTGCAGCTGCTGCAGCGCGCCGGCGACGAGGGCGCCCGCGACGCGGCGCTTGCCGCGCTGGCCGAGGGCATTGCGCGGGCCGCCCGGCTGGTGGAGCAGCTGCTCGCGCTGGCGCGGGCCGAGCCCGGGGCGCCGGTCGCGCCGCGCGAGCGGCTGTCGCTGGCCGATCCGGTGGCCCGCGCGGTGGCCTTGCTTGCCCCGCTCGCCGCCGAGCGCGGCAGTGCGGTCGAGGTCGAGACGGGCCCGGTCGTGCCGCCCGGTGCCGGGATTGCCGACGCGGCGCAGGGCAGGGCGCCGGCCGTGCTTGGCGAGCCCGATGCGCTGGTCGCCCTGGCACGCAACCTGATCGAGAACGCCCTTCGACATACCCCGCCCGGCACCCGGGTGCGGGTGCAGGTGATCGGCGAGGCTGACAAGACCGTTCTGCTGATCGACGATGCCGGCCCGGGCATGGCGCCGGCCGAGCGTGAGCGGGCCTTCGACCGGTTCTGGCGCCGCAGCAGCGAAGACAGCCCCGGCAGCGGGCTGGGTCTGGCGATCGCCCGTGGCATTGCGCAGCGGCACGGCGCGCAGCTCGAGCTGCTCGATTCCCCGTTGGGCGGCATGCGCGTCCGGGTGGCGTTCCGGGCGGCTTGACGGCCCGTCTGGCATCGGCGGAAGATCGTCCGCGAGAGTCACACGGCTTCGTTTAATCCCGCAGGTTCAAGCGCCCGAGCCAGCGGTTCGGGCAGGAGTCGACATGGGTACCGGATATCGCTGGTTCCAGGGCGTCACGCGACGCCTCTTCCTCCTCGCTTTGCTGGGCGCCCTGAGTGGGTGTGCCACCGGTATCAATGCGCCACCCGCTAGCCCGGACCAGGACGGGATCCAGGCGTTGCGCTCCCACGAGGGGATGTTTCGTCTCGGTCCGATCACCACGACATTGCCGGCGTCATCCAAGTCCGGTCAGGTACTGCTGGCGGAATTGGCCCAGCGCCTGTCGGTCACGCTGGCAAATTTCGACTATTTGCAGACCGATCGCAACCGGCCGGCTTACCTGATCACAGCCGTCCTCGAGAAGGCTGAAGTGCCCTTCGGGGGCTTCGACATCAAGTACGAAGCCGCTGTGCGCTATGTGATCACGGATCCTTCCGGCGCCCGGGTGCTCGACAAGCTGGTTCCCTCGGAAGGAGCCGCCAACGTTTCCGAAAAGCTGATCGGCTGGCAGCGGGGCTATCTCGCCCAGGAGCGGCTCTACAAGAACATTTCTCGTCAGTTCATCGAGGAACTGAACAGGCTGCCGGTACGGTGATGTTGTCATCGGGGCTGCGCCGGTGTGCCCGGCGTGCCTGGCAGGTACCGGCGGTGATGCTGGTCCTGGCTGGCCTGTTGCTGGTTCAGCCCGGTGCGCTGGCTCAAGTCAGAGACCCGGCCACCGAGGGCTACCGGGTTTTCAATCTTGCGCTCTCCTACCTGGAT
>JAGWVN010000163.1 GCA_018970865.1 Betaproteobacteria bacterium | reverse complement strand
AAGCCACGGCGCATCGCGAAGCGCCGGGAGAGGTGCGAGACGGCCAGCAGCGGGGCGGGTTCGGTCATGTCGGGAAGTGGCAGGCCACCACCGATTCGCCCTCGGCGACGGGCGGCGGGGGCGTGGTGTGGCACAGCGGGGTGGCCTGCGGGCAGCGGTGCGCGAAGCGGCAGGCCGGAATCTCGGTCGATCGCAGATCGGGCAGCGAGCCGGGGATGGCCTGCAGGTCGGCCAGCGACCCGGCGCTGGCCGGCACCGAGCGGATCAGCGCGCGGGTGTAGGGATGGCGCGGCGCGGCGAACAGCCTGCGGGTGGGCGCCACTTCGACGATGTGTCCGGCATGCATCACCGCGATGCGGTCGCAGTTCTCGCTCGCCAGGGCGAGGTCGTGGGTGATCAGCACCGTGGCCATCTGACGGTCGGATGCCGCATCGCGCAGCAGCTGCATGATCGCCGCCTGCGTGGTGACATCCAGCCCGGTGGTGGGTTCGTCGGCGATCAGCAGCGACGGGTTCGAGGCCAGCGCCATCGCGATCATCACGCGCTGGCACTGGCCGCCCGACATCTCGAAGGGATAGGCCCGCGCCCGGCGCTGCGGATCGGGAATGCGCACCGCCTGCAGCATGGCCACGGCGCGCGCCTCGCGTTCGCGGGCGAGCGTGGTGGTGTGGCGCACCAGCACATCGCCGATCTGCCCGCCAACCCGACGGATGGGGTTCAGCGCCACCCGCGGGTTCTGGAAGATCATGGCGATCTCGCGGCCGCGGATGTCGGCCATCTGGCGCTCGCCGAGCGAGAGCAGGTCGATGCCGGCGAACCGGATCGAGCCGGCGGTGATGCGTGCCGCCGGATCCTGGATGCCCAGGATCGCGTAGGAGAGCACCGACTTGCCCGAGCCGCTCTCGCCGACCAGGCCGAGGGTCTCGCCCTTGTCGAGCGACAGCGTGATGCCCTGCAGCGCCGAGACCGTGCCGCTGCGGGTGCGGAACTCCAGCGAGAGTCCCTCGATGCGAAGCAGTTCGCTCATGTGCGCCTGCGCGGGTCGATGATGTCGCGCAGCCCGTCGCCGAGCAGGTTGAAGCAGAACACCGCCAGCATCAGCACCGCGCCGGGAAAGAGCGCCACCCACCACTCGCCGCTCACGATGTACTGCGCGCCCTCGGCGACCATGATTCCCCACTCCGGCGCCGGCGGACGCACCCCAAGGCCGATGAACGACAGGCCGGCGCAGTTGAGGATGGCCAGGCCCATGTTCAGCGAGATCTGCACCATCGCCGGCGGCAGGATGTTGGGCAGCATGTGCACGAGGAGCACCCGCGCGTCGCTGTTGCCGGTGACGCGCGCGGCCTCGATGAAGCCGGCATCGCGGCGCACATTGGTCTCGGCCCGCGCCACCCGCAGGTAGAAGGGCAGGTTGATGATCGCGGTGGCGATCACGATGTTGGCCACGGTGTTGCCCAGCGCCGCCACGATGCCCATGGCCAGCACGAACAGCGGGAAGGCCATGATGGTGTCCACCAGCCTTCCGATCGCGCGGTCGAACCAGCCGCCGTAGTAGCCGGCGACCATGCCGAGCAGGATGCCGGTCACCGAGGACAACGCCACCGCCGAGAGCGCGATGCCGAAGTCCACCCGGGCCGCGGCCATGACCCGCGAGAGCACATCGCGGCCAAGGGCGTCGGTGCCGAACCAGTGCCGCGCCGAGGGCGGCTGCATCGCCACCGCGGCGTTGGTGGCCAGCGGGTCGTAGGGCGCCAGCCAGGGCCCGGCGATCGCCATCAGCACGAACAGCGCGAACAGGCCGAACGCGCCCGCGGTGACCGGGTTCTCGCCCACCACATAGCGGGCGTGGGCCAGGGTGCCTGCGTTCGCCATCTCAGCCCGCCACCGAGACCCGCGGGTCGATCGCCAGGTACAGCAGATCGATCACCAGGTTGAGCGCCACATAGAGGATGGCCATGGTCAGCACGAAGCCCTGCACCGGCGCGTAGTCGCTGGCCACCAGCGACTCGATCGCGAACGAGCCGATGCCCGGCCAGGCGAAGACCTTCTCGACCAGCACATTGGCGCCGAGCATGAAGGAGAAGACCATGCCGATGGTGGTGAGCACCGGCAGGAAGGCATTGCGGAAGGCATAGCCGTAGAGCACCCGCGCCCGCGACAGGCCCATGGCGCGCGCGGTGCGCACGAAGTCGGCCGACAGCACGCCGAGCATCGAGGCGCGGGTCATGCGCGCCACCGGCGCCATCACGAACAGCGCCAGGGTGATGGCCGGCAGGATCAGCTGGCGCAGGCTCGACCAGAAGGCCTCGCCGCTGCCGGCCAGCAGGCTGTCGATCAGGTAGAAGCCGGTGACGGTGGCCGGCGCGCTCACATAGGGGTCGATGCGGCCCAGCGGCGAGGGCGCCCAGCCGAGCAGGAAGTAGAAGACGAAGGACAGCAGCAGCCCGGTGAAGAACACCGGCAGCGACACGCCGGCGGTGGTCACCAGGCGGCAGAGCTGGTCCACCCAGGAGCCGGGCCGGGTGGCGGCCAGCACGCCCAGGGGAATCGACACCGAGAGCGAAAGCACCAGCGCCACCAGGGTGAGCTCCAGCGAGGCCGGCAGCCGGGTGGCGATCTCCACCGCCACCGGCTGGCCGGTGTTCAGCGACTGCCCCCAGTCGCCGGTGGCCAGCTCCTTCACATAGCGCACGAACTGCGTGGCCAGCGGCTGGTTCAGGCCGAGCTTGGCCCGGATCTGCTCCACCGCCTCGACGCTGGCGGCGTTGCCGGCGAAGTAGGCTGCCGGGTCGCCGGGCAGCAGGCGGGTGAGCGCGAAGGTCACCACCACGATGCCCGCCAGGGTGGGCACCGAGAGCAGCAGCCGTTTCAGGATGATCGCGAGCATGGTGGAGCGGTGCAGCGTTCCGGCGGACCGATGCCGGTCAGTTCTTCACGATCTGGCGGTAGTCGGGCTGCAGGTGGAACCAGTAGGTGAAGCCACTGATGTTCTTCTGCATGGCCACGTCCTGGGTGGGCTGGAACAGCGGCACCCGCGGCACCTCCACATAGGCCTTGCGGATCATCGACTTGACCTGGTCGTCGTAGATGGCCTTGCTCTCGGCGAAGCGGGCATTGGTGATGAACTTGTCCATCTCCGCGTCCTGGTAGGACATGGTGTTGAACACCGCGTTCTGGCCGTGATAGCACCAGAAGAAGAAGTACTCCGGGTAGTTCAGCCAGCCGCCGAAGCGGTTGATCATCAGCGGCATGTCCTTCTTCAGCAGGGCCGCGCGCCAGTTCGCGCCCGGCACCTTGTTGATGGTGGTCTTGATGCCGATCTGCGCGAGCGCCTCCTGCACCAGGATCGACATCGGCTCGCCCACCGTCGCGCCGCCGAGGTCGAAGGACAGCGTCGTCTCGAAGCCGTTGGGGAAGCCCGCCTCGGCCATCAGCGCCTTCGCCTTGGCGATGTCGGTCTTGTAGCCGGTGGGCTGGGGCCAGGCGATGGTCTTCACATCGTTGCTGGCGGCGCCGTAGAGCTTCACGCCGCGACCGTAGATCGCGGTCTCCCACATCTTGTCGTAGGGCAGGGCCCAGGCCACGGCCTGGCGGACCTTCACATTGTTGAAGGGCGGCTTGGTGACATTCATGCCGAGGTAGAACAGGGCGTTCTCGATCGGGAACGAGGCGACCTTCACCTTGGCGGTGTCGGCGGCGAGCTCGCCGAAGTCCTTGGGCGGCATGTCATAGGTCATGTCGATGTCGCCGCGCAGCAGCAGCGCGCGGCGATTGCCGGCCGAGGGCACATCGCGCTGGATGATCCGCTTCACCTTGGGCAGCGGTCCGTTCTTCCAGTCGTCGTTGCGCACATAGACGATCTCCTGGCCGGGCTTGTAGCTCTCCACCTTGTAGGCGCCGCCGCCGGCGGTGTTGGTCTTCAGCCAGTTGGCCGCCCAGGGGTCATCGGCCGTGGCGTGCTTCTTGGCCAGGGTGGCGTTGTAGATCGAGGCCACCGGCACCGCCATGTTCGGCATGGTCATCTTGTCGGGACGCAGGAACTTCACCCGGAAGGTGGTGTCGTTCACCACCTCGAACTGCTCGGGCTTCTCCAGCGAGCCGGCGCGCATCTGGAACTGCGGGAATCCGCCCATCGCGAGGGCGCGGTCGTAGCTCCATTTCACATCGGCCGCGGTGACCGGCGTGCCGTCATGGAACTTCGCGTTCTTGCGCAGGTAGAAGGTGACGCCGGAACCGTCCTTGGCCACTTCCCAGCGCTCGGCCAGCTCCGGCTCGAGCTTGGCGTAGTCATAGGTGACCGAGCCGTTGGGCAGGGTCTTGCGGCCATAGGTCATCAGCCGGTCGTAGGCGATCCAGGCCACCCCGTAGGCAGGCCGGTTCGCGCCCACGCCGTGGATGTCCAGCATGTTCGGGCCGAACTCGTTGGCCACCACCAGGGTTTCCTTGCGCGCATCCTGGGCGGGCGCCGCGCCCGCCAGCATCAGGCCGGCGGCCAGGAAGGCGGAGACGATCAATGGTTTCATGAGGACCTCTCGATCAGGGTTGCAAAGTCAGGGGAGAGAGACCGGGTCAGGCGGCGCGGTGCGCTGCCTGGCTGGACAGGTAGGCGCGCCAGCCGCCGAAGTCGGTGATGTCGGGCTGGCCGAGGGTGTCGAGCGCCTCGCACAGGAAGCCCTGCACGCTGCCGCCGTCCTCCAGCCGCAGCGTGCCGATGCCCAGGGGCGCGCCGATCAGCGCCACGAAGGAGCCGTAGTGCGCCGTCGGCATCTCCCAGACCTCGATCGCGATCGACGCTCCCTCGCCGGGCGGCACGCGCAGCAGGCCGGGCTTGGGGGGCACCGTGCCCTGCAGGGCGAACAGCCGGTAGAGCGGCGCGGTACGGCCCACGCTGAGCAGCCGGGCGCCACGCTCGCGCAACTGGCTGTTCAGCGGCATGCCGCTCAGGTGGGCGCCCACCACCGCCAGGCGCACGGTGCTGCCGGCGGGCCGGGTGATGTCGCGCGGCGGCGGCAGCGGACGGCCGGTGGCCCCGGCGGTGAGGCCGGTGTCGTGGTGGAAGCGCTGGCCGATGTCGGCCAGCCGGAGGTCGCTGCCGGCCGGGCCGATGAAGCTGATGCCGAAGGGCAGCCCGTCGGCGCGCAGGCAGGCCGGCACCGCCAGCGCGGCGTAGTCGAGCAGGTTCACGAAATTGGTGTAGTGGCCGAGCTGCCGGTTGCGGCCCACCGGATCGGCGCGCATGTCGGCCACGCTCACCGGGCCGGGTAGGGTCGGCAGCACCAGCACATCCACGCCGGCCAGGATCTGATCGCAGCACTGGCGCAGCAGTCCGAGCATGTCGCTGGCCTGACACCAGTCGGCGGCGCTGTAGCGGCGGCCCGAGCCGATGATCGCGCGCACCGTCGGGTCGAAGGCCTCGGGGTTGCTGTCGGCCTGGGCATCGAAGAACTCGCGGATGCCGGCATAGCGCTCGGCCACGAAGGCGTCTTCGTAGAGCATCGCCGCGGCTTCGGCGAAGGGCTGGTAATCGATGCGCACCGGCTCGCCGCCCAGGCGGCGCAGCCGCGCGCAGGCCTCCTCGAAGGCGCGCTGCGAGAGCGCGTCACCGAAGAACTCGAGCTGGTCCTCGTGCGGCACGCCGAAGCGGAAGCGGTCGGGAAAGAAGGCGGGGTCGAGCGGCCGGGCCCGGGAATAGGGATCCTCGGGGTCGTGGCCGGCGGCCACGCGCAGCACATCGATCGCGTCGGCCACCGTGGTGGCGAAGATCGACACGCAGTCGATCGAGCGGCAGGCCGGCACCACGCCGCGGTTGCTGATCAGGCCCCGGCTGGGTTTGAGGCCCACCAGATTGTTCAGCGCCGCCGGCACGCGGCCGGAGCCCGCGGTGTCGGTGCCCAGGGCGAAGTCGACCTCGCCGCGGGCCACGG
>JAGWVN010000037.1 GCA_018970865.1 Betaproteobacteria bacterium | reverse complement strand
GGGCTGGGCGGCGGCAGGACTCATGACAGACCCGCCCGGCGGCAGGACGGCATCGGCAACGGACAGGGTGGGCACGAACCCGGGCATGGGATTGCCGCGATGCTGGGGCAGGACATGGCGCGTCTCAGCCCCGCTCAGCCGGACGGCGCGGCCACGGTGCCGGACGGCGCGGGCGCGGTCAGTCGCTCCAGGCGCGCCAGCCAGGCAAGGGCCTGCGCCGGAGAGTCACCGCACATCGCGGGGGATGGCATCAGTCCGGCGCAGCAGCGCGGGCGCTCCGGCCGGCCGAAGAGGGCGCAACGCAGATCGGCAGTGAGCTGCACGCACCGTTCCCCGGCCGCCTTGCCTTGCGGCATGCCGGGGATCGGGCTGCTGATCGAGGGCGCGATGCAGCAGGCGCCGCATCCCGGTCGGCAGGCAGGGGCAAGCGGCGTGGATGACATGGCCGGCAGTCTAGCCGCAAGCGGCCCGATGCCGGTTTGACCCCCTGTCACCCCCACCCTAGAATGCGCGGCTTCCCCGAGCACGCCTCGCCTGAGCCGGGCGTGCAGCCCCCCCTGCCCTCACGGCATCGTCCCGCCGCAACGGCACTGCGCCAGCCCACATCATGAAGACCCGTATCCTGTTCATCACGGTGCTCGCTGCGGCTCTGGCCGTGGGCGCCTGGTGGCAGTTCAGCCGGGCGCCGAAGACGGCCCCGCCCCCGGGGTCGACGGCACCGGCTGCCGCGACCGCCAGCGGCCCCGCGGCCGGCGCCGCGCCCGCCGTCCTGGAATTCGCGGCCGGCGATCTCATCACGCTCGCACCGGGCAGCATCACCCGCAGCATCCCGATCACCGGCAGCCTGCGCGCCGTCCGCCAGGGGCTGGTGCGCGCCAAGGCGGCCGGCGAGCTGCGCGAGCTGCTGGTGCGCGAAGGCGAGTCGGTCAGCGCCGGTCAGACCATCGCCCGGGTGGACCCCACCGAGTTCGAGTCCCGGGTCAAGGAGCGCGAGGCCCAGCTGCGCAGCGCGCAGGCCCAGCTGGAGCAGGCCGAGAGCACCCTCGCCCGCAACCGCCAGCTGATCGACCGCGGCTTCATCTCGCCCAGCGCGCTCGACAACGCCAGCTCGGCGCTCGACGCCGCCGCCGGCGCCCGCGATGCCGCCCAGGCGCAGCTCGCCGTGGCCCGCAAGGCGCTGGCCGACACCGCGGTGCTGGCGCCGATGTCGGGCGTGGTGGCCGAGCGCTTCGTGCAGCCCGGCGAGAAGGTCTCGCCCGATGTCCGCATCCTCAGCCTGATCGACCTCAGCCAGCTCGAGATCGAGGCGCCGGTGCCGGCCAGCGAGCTCGGCGCGGTGCGCATCGGGCAGGCGGTGTCCCTGCAGGTGGAAGGCGTCGCCGGGGAGCAGTCCGGACGCATCCTGCGGATCGGCCCGTCCACCAGCACCGGCACGCGCTCGGTGCCGGTCTACATCGGCATCGACAACCGCGGCGACCGCCTGCGCGCGGGTCTGTTCGCCCAGGGATCGCTCGCCCTGGAGACCCGGCAGGGCGTGATCACCGTCCCGCTCTCGGCCCTGCGCGAGCGCGCCGGCCGCAGCTTCGTCTACGCGGTTCAGGACGGCAGGCTGGTCGAGAAGGATGTCGTGCCCGGTCTGCGCGACGAATCCGCCCGCGATGCCCGTGGCGGCGCCGGCGCGATCGAGGTGCGCAGCGGGCTCGCGGCCGGCGATCGCATCGTCGCGGTCAACCTCGGCACCCTGCGCGCCGGCTCGCCGGTCCGGGAACTGCCGGCGCGCTGACGCGCCCCGCGCCGCCCAGCCCACCGGCGCCCACGGCAAGCCGTCATGTGGTTCACCCGCGTCTCGATCAACCACCCGGTGTTCGCCACCATGATGATGGCGGCCTTCCTGGTGCTGGGCCTGTTCTCGTACAAGCGGCTGCCGGTGGAGCAGTTCCCCGATGTCGCCTTCCCGGTGGTGGTGGTCCAGACCGAATACCCGGGCGCCTCGCCCGAGGTGGTCGAGTCCGAGGTCACGCGCCGCATCGAGGAGCAGGTCAACACCATCAGCGGGGTGTACGAGCTCTCCTCGCGCTCCTACGAGGGCGTGTCGCTGGTGATCGTGCGGTTCGACCTGGCGGTCGACCCGGTGGTGGCCGCCCAGGACGTGCGCGAGAAGATCGCGCTGGTGCGGCCGGCGCTGCGCCGGGAGGTGAAGGAATCGCTGGTCACCCGGGTCAATCCCGACGACGACCCGGTGGTGTCGGTGGCGGTGCGCTCGCCGCAGCGCGGCCCGCGCGAGCTCACCACCCTCACCGAGCAGGTGATCAAGCGGCGGCTGGAGAATGTGCGCGGCGTGGGCCGCGTGACCGTGGTGGGCGGCGTGCGCCGCGAGATCCAGATCGCGCTGCGGCCGGCCGAGATGGAATCGCTGCGGGTGGGCATCGACCAGGTGCTGGCCGCGCTGCGCGCCGACAACCAGGAACTGCCCGCGGGCACGCTCACCAGCCGTGACCGCGATCAGGTGGTGCAGATCCGCGCCCGGCTGCGCAGCCCGGCCGACTTCGAGCGGATCGTCGTCGCCCGCCGCGGCGGTCAGCCGGTGTACCTCTCGCAGGTGGCGCGGGTGGTCGACGGCGAGGAGGAGCCCGAGAACGCCGCCTTCGTCGACGGCGAGCGCGCGATCGCGATCGACATCGTCAAGGCCACCAACGAGAACACCATCGAGGTGGTCAACGGGGTGCGGCGCACCCTGCAGCAGCTCGAGGCGCAGCTGCCGCCCGATGTGCGCACCACCGTGGTCCGCGACGCCTCCACGCCGATCCGCAACTCGGTGGCCGGGGTCCAGCGCAACATCGTGGAAGGCGCGCTGCTCACCGTGGCCATCGTGTTCCTGTTCCTGTCGTCGTGGCGCTCCACGGTGATCACCGGGCTCACGCTGCCGATCTCGCTGATCGGCACCTTCCTGGTGATGTACGCGATGGGCTTCTCGATCAACATGGTGACGCTGCTCGCGCTGTCGATCTGCGTGGGCCTGCTGATCGACGACGCGATCGTGGTGCGCGAGAACATCGTGCGCCATCAGGGCATGGGCAAGCCCCACAAGCAGGCGGCCTTCGACGGCACGGCCGAGATCGGCCTGGCGGTGGCGGCCACCACCTTCACCATCGTGGCGGTGTTCCTGCCGATCGGCTTCATGGGCGGGATCATCGGCCGCTTCTTCAAGCAGTTCGGCGTCACGGTGGCCTTCGCCGTGCTGCTCTCGATGCTGGTGTCGTTCACCCTCGACCCCATGCTCTCGTCGGTGTGGCACGACCCCGACGCCCACGGCGCCCGCGGCCGCGGCCCGGTGGCCTGGCTGCTGCGCCGCTTCCAGGCGCTGATGGCAGGGCTGGAACGCGGCTATGTCGGGCTGCTGCGCTGGGGCCTGCGCCACCGCTGGCTGGCCAGCCTGATCGCGCTGCTCACCTTCCTCGCGGCCTTCCCGCTGATGGGCGGGATCGGCAAGGAGTTCGTGCCGCAGGCGGACAACAACGAGATCTATGTGCGCTTCCACACCCCGGTGGGTTCGTCGCTCGCGCTCACCCAGGACAAGGTGCGCCAGGCCGAGGCCGCGCTGCGCGAATTCGACGGCGTGCTCTTCACCTACGCCACCATCAACACCGGCGCCATCCAGGGCCGCAACTACGCCACGCTGTTCGGCAAGCTCACCGAACGCGCCCGCCGGCCGATGTCGGTCCAGCAGATGCGCCAGCCGGTGCGCGAGCGGCTGGCGCGCATTCCCGGCCTGACCATCACCGATGTCGGCACGCTGAGTTCGGTCGGCTCGGGCAAGCCGGTGCAGGTCAGCATCCAGGGCCCCGACATGGCCGAGCTCGAGCGGCTGGCCGCGCAGGCGCAGGCCGCGATGCAGACCGTGCCCGGCATCGTCGACCTCGAGTCCTCGTCCAAGCCGTCCAAGCCCACCCTCTCGGTGGATGTCAACCGCGCGCTCGCCTCGGACCTCGGCGTGGGCGTGAGCCAGGTGGCGGGCGTGCTGCGCCCGCTGCTCGCCGGGGAGTCGGCCAGCACCTGGCGGGCGCCCGACGACGAGAACTACGATGTGAAGGTGCGCCTGCCGCGCACCGACCGGGTGGCGGTATCCGACCTCGAGCGACTCACGGTCGCGTCGGCGCAGACGGAGGCCGATGGCAGCCCGCGCATGATCGCGCTGCGCCAGGTGGCCAGCTTCGTGAGCGGCACGGGCCCCACGCAGATCAACCGCAAGGACCTCTCGCGCGAGATCCTGCTCAGCGCCAATGTGCAGGGCGCGGCCTCGGGCACGGTGGGCCAGCAGGTGGCCGAGCGCCTGGCCGGAATCAGCCTGCCGCCGGGCTACCGCTTCGTCACCGGCGGCGCCACGCGGGACATGACCGAGAGCTTCGGCTTCGCCGCCCAGGCGCTGCTGCTGGCGGTGATCTTCATCTACATGATCCTCGCCTCGCAGTTCGGCAGCTTCCTGCAGCCCCTGGCCATCATGGCCTCGCTGCCGCTCGCCCTGATCGGCGTGGTGGCCGCCCTGCTCGCCTGGCGCAGCACGCTCAACATGTTCTCGATGATCGGCTTCATCATGCTGATGGGCCTCGTGACCAAGAATGCCATCCTCCTCGTCGACTTCGCCAACCAGGCCCGCGCCCGCGGGGTGGAGCGCGCGCAGGCGCTGCTCTCGGCGGCCGAGATCCGCCTGCGGCCGATCCTCATGACCACCCTGGCCATGGTCTTCGGGATGCTGCCGCTCGCGCTGGGCACCGGCGAGGGCTCGGAGCAGCGCGCGCCGATGGGCCATGCCGTGATCGGCGGCGTGATCGCCTCCACCCTGCTCACGCTGCTGGTGGTGCCCGTGCTCTACACCCTGCTCGACGATCTCGGCGCCCGGCTCGGCCGGGGCCGCGGCCACGCCCCGTCGCCAGGTTCCGCCGGCACCGGTACCGATCCCGGCGGATCTGCGCCCTGAGGCGCGGACAATCACGGCCGGCTTGCTAGAATCGACGCTTACCCCCGCACGGATCGCCTTCCCATGGATTTCGAACGCGCCCGCTTCAACATGATCGAACAGCAGATCCGTCCCTGGGAGGTGCTCGATCAGGATGTGCTCGACCTCTTCAGCGTGCTGCGGCGTGAAGACTTCGTGCCGCCGGCCTGGCGGGCCATGGCCTTCACCGACATGGAAGTGCCGCTGGTCCTCGACGGCAAGCCCACCGGCGAGTGCCTGTTTCCGCCCCGGGTGGAAGCCCGGCTGATGCAGTCGCTGGCGGTGCGGCGGCACGAGCATGTGCTCGAGGTGGGAACCGGCTCGGGTTTCATGGCCGCGTTGCTCGCGCACCGCGGCCGGCGGGTGCTCACCACCGACATCCATCCCGGCCTGGCCACCTTCGGCCGCGACAACCTCCAGCGCGCCGGCATCCGCAATGTCGCCGTCGAGACCTTCAACGGGGCGCAGCCGCCCGGCACCGACCGCTTCGATGTCATCGTGCTCTCGGGCGCCGTGCCCTTCGTGCCCGAGAACCTCCTGCAGCGGCTCGCGCCCGGTGGCCGGCTCACCGCCATCGTCGGCGCGGCGCCGTCGATGACCGCGGTCATGCACACCCGCACCGCCGAGAACGCCTTCACCTGCGAGCCGCTCTTCGACACCCTGGTGCGGCCCCTGCAGGGCTTCCCGCAACCCGCGCGCTTCGCCTTCTGATGCGCGAGATCTCCGCCAGCGATCTCGCCGCGTGGCTCGCGCAGCCCGACGCGCCGGTGGTTCTCGATGTGCGCGAGCCCTGGGAGGTGGCCATCGCCAGCCTCCCGGGCAGCCTGCACATCCCCATGCGCGAGATCCCGGCCCGTTTCGGCGAACTGCCGCCCGGCCGGCCGGTGGTGTGCCTGTGCCACCACGGCATGCGCAGCGCCCAGGTCGGCCTGTTCCTTGAACGGCAGCAGGTGGCCGGGGTGTGCAACCTCACCGGCGGCATCGACGCCTGGTCGCGTTCCGTAGACCCCGCGGTTCCCACCTACTGAGGACGCCATGAGATCCCTGCTGCCCGCCGTGACGGTCACCGCGCTCGCCATCGCCTGCGCGCCGGCGGGCGCACAGATGCTCGACATCGCCCAGGCCTACAAGGACGCGCTGGCCAATGACGCGGTGGTGGCCAGCAGCCGCGCCCAGCTGGCCGCGGTACGCGAGCGGGTGCCCCAGGCCCGCGCCGGCCTGCTGCCCACGGTCACCGGCACCGGCGCGCTCAGCCGTCAGGTGGTCGACACCAATCTGGCGCCACGCCGGGAATTCAACACCCAGAACTACCAGATCAGCCTGAACCAGCCGCTGTACCGGCTGCAGAATGTCGAGGCCTTCGAGCAGAGCAAGCTGCAGGTGGCCGCCGCCGAGGCCCAGGTGGCGCAGGCCCAGCTCGATCTCATCTTGCGGGTGAGCCAGGCCTACTTCGATGTGCTCGCCGCCCAGGACAGCGTGGCCACCATCCGGGCCCAGAAACGCGCGATCAGCGAGCAGCTTGCGTCGGCCAAGCGCAACTTCGAGGTCGGCACCGCCACCATCACCGATCAGCAGGAGGCGCAGTCGCGCTTCGACCTCGCCGTGGCCCAGGAATACGCCGCCCTGAATGACCTGAGCGTGCGCCGCGCGGCATTGGCCCAGCTGGTGGGCAAGCCGGTCAGCGGGCTGCAGGTGCTGCGGCCGGGCGTGGCGCTCAGCCCGCCGCAACCCGAAGAGGAATCCCGCTGGACCGAGAACGCGCGGCAGAACAGCCTGCTGGTGCAGCAGTCGCGGGTCTCGGTCGAGGTCGCCCGACGCGAGATCGACCGGCAGCGCTACGGCCACCGGCCCACGCTCGATGCGGTGGGCTCGGTGGGCTATTCGCGCAGCCCCACCGCCTCGTTCATCGGCGTGAACAGCGCCTCGGGTTCGCTCGGCCTGCAGCTGAGCATCCCGCTCTATGCCGGCGGCGCGATCGACGCCCGGGTGCGCGAGGCGCTCCAGCTGCGCGACAAGGCCGAGGCCGACCTCGAGAACACCCGCCGGCAGGTGGAGCAATCCGCCCGGCAGGCTTTCCTGGGGGTGCGCAGCGGTCTGGCGCAGGTGCAGGCCCTGCAGGCCGCCGAGAAATCCAGCCAGCTCGCGCTGGACAGCAACCTGCTCGGCTACCAGGTGGGGGTTCGCATCAACATCGATGTGCTCAACGCCCAGCAGCAGGTCTTCAACACCCAGCGCGATCTCGCCAAGGCCCGCTACGATGTCCTGATGAACGGGCTGCGGCTGAAGTCGGCCGCGTCGGCGCTCTCCGATGCCGACCTGCAGGCGCTGGCGGCCCTGATGCAGGCGCCCGACGGCGATCCCACCGAGCCGCCGCCGGCGCCCTCCGCCGCGGCAGCCCCCGGCGGGGCTGGTAGCGGCGCCGCGGGCGCCCAGGTCACGCCGGTCGCGCCGCGGTCGCGCTGACCGGGCGCAACCCCGACCGCCGCCCAGGCCCGCGCTCAGGGCTGACCAAGCCAGGGCGCCAGCGCCGCGAGGGTGCGTTGCGTGGCGCCCCGATGCGCCTGCCAGAAGCCCTCGCCCGCCGCGCCCATGCGGCGACACGCGGCCGGCTCGGCCACCAGCCCGAGCGCGCGATCCACCGCGGCTGCGGCGTCGTCAACCCGGCAGGCAGCGCCCGCGGCCACCGCCTCGTCGGCGGCCTGCTCGAAGTTGCGGGTGTGCGGGCCGACCACCACCGGCACACCCAGGGCGCAGGCCTCGATCAGGTTCTGGCCGCCGAAGGGCAGTAGCGAGCCGCCGATGATGGCGACATCGGCCATGGCGTAATAGGCGGCCATCTCGCCCATCGAGTCGCCGAGCAGCACATCGGCGCCGGCAGCGGGCCAGCCCTCCCCCGAGCGCCGCGCCAGCCGCAGGCCGCGCTGGCGGATCTCGGCGGCGACGGCCTCGAAACGCTGCGGATGGCGCGGCACCAGCAGCAGCTGCGGACGGGCAGCCGAGCGCTCCCGGGGCCAGGCCGCGAGCGCCTGCTGCCAGGCCGCCAGCAGCAGGGCCTCCTCGCCCTCGCGGGTGCTGGCGCAGAGCACCCGCGGCCGATCGCCGCAGGCCTCCCGCCACTGCCGGCCCAGCGCAGCCCGCTCGGGCGCGGGCGCGACATCGAACTTGAGGTTGCCGAGCACCGGCGCATCGCGCCGGCCCAGCCGCGCCAGGCGGGCGGCGTCAGCCGGGGTCTGGGCCAGCACTGCCGCGAGGCTGGCCAGGGCGGGGCCGAGCAGCCCCTGCCATCGCAGGCCGCGGGCCAGCGAGCGCTCCGAGAGCCGGGCGTTGACCAGCACCAGCGGCAGGCGCCGCGCCGCCGCCTGGGCGCACAGACCGGGCCACAGCTCGGTCTCCATGAGCAGGCCGAGCGCGGGGCGCCAGCGGGCGAGGAAGCGGGCCGTGGCGCCCGGGGTGTCATAGGGCAGATAGCACTGCTGCAGCCGGCTGCCCCAGCGGCGCGCGAACAGCTCCTCGCCGGTGGCCCGACCGGTGGGCGTCATGTGGGTGAGAAGGATGCGTCGGGCGGGATCGGCGCCAAGCAGCGCATCGACCAGCGGCTGGGCGGCCCGGGTCTCGCCGACCGACACGGCGTGGACCCAGACCAGCCCGGGGTCGGCGCCCTCGGCAGGATCGCCGCCGCGGACCGCCGGCCCCAGCGCCCAGCGCTCGGCCCAGTGCCGACGGTATTCGGGCTGGGCGCGGGATCGCCACAGCAGGTACGCGGCGGCCAGCGGCGAGCCCAGGCGCCAGGCAAGCCCATACAGGCAAAGGCTCAGCCGCTCTGACCAGGCAGGAGAGCCAGCGCTCACCTCGATGCCTCCAGCCCGGCGATCCGGACCAGCGCGGACTGCACCGCCGCGGCCGTGGGCCAGAGGCCGTCCTCGCCGAGCGAGACCGCCCGATCGGTCCAGAAGGGTCCGAAGCGCCAGGCCGGCGTGGCCGCGAACAGCGCGGCGGTGGGCGTGTCGAGCGCAGCCGACAGATGGGTCAGCCCGGTGTCCACGCCAACCGCCAGCCGGGCGCCCGCGAGCAGCGCGGCGCATTGCGCCAGGCTCAGCCGCGGCGCGACCCAGGCACCCTCGCCGATCGCCGCGGCCAGCACCTCCGCCTGCGCGCGCTCGGGTTCGCTGCCCCAGGGCAGCACCACGGCGAGCCCCCGGGCAGCCAGGGCCTGACCGAGCGCCTGCCAGTGCGCCTGCGGCCATTGCTTGGCCGGACGGGAAGTGGCGTGCAGGAACACCGCGAAGGGCGCCGCCGGCAGACCCGGCACGGACGCCGACGGCGCGCGCAGGCCGAAATGCGGCAGGCCGCTCACCGGATGGCCGAGGGCCTGCCCGGCCAGCTGCCGCAGCCGCTCGATGGCATGCAGGCGCAGCGGCACCCGGTAGCGGTGGCGGTAGGCCAGGCAGGCCAGCGGCTCGCGCGCGCTCGCCCGGTCGAAACCCGCGACCGGCGCGCCCGCCAGCCGGCTGAGCCAGGCGCTCTTGACCAGTCCCTGCAGGTCGAGGACCAGGCCGTACCCTCGTGCGCGCAGCCGTTCGCGCACCGCCGCCACCTCGGCCCGAACCGCCGGCGCAAAGGGCGTGCGGCGCCAGCGCCGCACCGCCACCGGCACCACCTCGGCCACCGCCGGATGCAGCCGGGGCAGATCGGCGAAGGCCTCTTCCACCACCCAGTCGATCTCGATCCCCGGGTGGGCGTCGACCAGGTCGGTGACCACCGGCAGGGCGTGGACGACATCGCCCATCGAGCTGGATTTGACGATCGCGATGCGCACGCCGCGCAGTGTAGCGGGCCGCGCCGATTGGCTATGCTTGCGGCCACCATGCCTTCGCCCGCCGCCGCGCCAGCCGCGCACCGCCCCGCCATCACGCCCGCCCCCGCCGTGCCCCGGGAACCTGCGCCGCAGGCCATGCCGGTGGTGATCGGCGATCTGCAGGGCTGCCTGCCCAGCCTGCGCCGGCTCCTCGACCGGGTGGAGCGGGAGGCACCCGACGCGCCGCTCTGGTTCTGCGGCGACCTGGTCAACCGCGGTCCGGCCTCGCTCGAGACCCTGCGCTTCGTGCGCTCGCTCGGCGAGCGCGCCCTCACCGTGCTCGGCAACCACGACCTGCACCTGCTCGCGGTGGCCTGGGGCATCCGGCCCGCGCATCGCAGCGACACCCTGGAGGAGATCCTGGCCGCCCCCGACCGCGAGGCGCTGCTGCACTGGCTGCGCACCCGGCCGCTCGCCCACTGGGCGCACGGCCACCTGCTGGTTCACGCCGGCGTGCTGCCGGCCTGGGACGCAGCGCAGACCGTGGCGCTGGCGGCCGAGGTGCAGGCCTGCCTGGGCGGCCCCGACCCGGGCGCCTTCCTGGCCACCATGTACGGCAACCAGCCCGCCGCCTGGGACGAGACCCTGCAGGGCCCCGACCGGCTGCGGGTGGTGGTCAATGCCCTCACCCGCCTGCGCTTCTGCACGCCCGCGGGCGAGATGGAGTTCGCCACCAAGGACGCCGCCGACGCGGCCCCGCCCGGCCATCTGCCCTGGTTCCGGGCGCCCGGGCGGCGCACCGCCGATGTCACCGTGGTGTTCGGCCACTGGTCGCAGCTCGGGCTGATGCAGTTGCCCGGCCTGCTCGCGCTGGACACCGGCTGCGTGTGGGGCCGGGCGCTGTCGGCGGTGCAGCTCGCCGCCGACCCCGCGCAGCGGCGGATCTGGCAGGTGGCCTGCTGACTGCCGCGGAGCCGGCGGGTGGCCGGCCGGCTCGGGCAGCTGACCCGCCGCCTCAGGCCGCCGGACTCAGCACATGGATGACCCGGCTCAGGATGTGCTCGCGGGTGCGGGCGGCATAGGCGGCCATGTGCGGCGCGGCGGCATGGGCGCGCAGCGCGTCCATGCTGGCCCACTTCTCGATCACCACGAAGGTGTCGGGCCCGAGGGCGGTGTGGTGGGCCGACAGGCCCTGCGCGTCAATGGCCGGGGCGTACTCGATGCAGCCGTCCTCGGCATGCACCGCCGGCATGTTGGCGCGGAAGGCCTCGAGCACGGTGTCGCGCAGGCCGGGTTGGGTGGTGATGATGGCGAGGACATTGACCATGGGACTCTCCGGTTGGCGGTGCGTCAGTGGACCGCGCGCTGCTGGCCGTCCCAGTAGCGCGCGCGAATGGCCTTCTTGTCGAGCTTGCCCAGGCCGGTGACCGGCAGGGCATCGACGAACTCGATGCTCTTGGGCGCCTGCACCGCGCCCTTGGCCTCGCGCACCCGCGCGATCAGCGCCTCGGCGCTGACCTGGGCGCCGGGCTTGAGCACCACCAGCGCCTTGACCGCCTCGCCCCACTTCGGGTCGGGCACGCCGATGACCGCGGCGCTGGCCACCGCGGGATCGGCGGTGAGCGCGTCCTCGACCTCGCGGGGATACACATTGAAGCCGCCGCTGATGATCATGTCCTTGCTGCGGTCGACGATGTAGATGAAGCCGTCCTCGTCGCGCCGGGCGAGGTCGCCGGTGTAGAGCCAGCCGTGGCGCAGCGCCCGCGCGCTCTCCTCGGGCTTGTTCCAGTAGCCCTGCATCACCAGCGGGCCGCGCACGCAGATCTCGCCGACCTCGCCCACCGGCACTTCGCGCCCCTCGTCGTCGAGCAGCTTGACCTGGCTGTTGGCGATCGGCCGCCCGCAGGAGGCCAGGCGGTGCGGGAAGCGCTCGGGGTCGTGGTCCTGCTGGCGCAGCACGGTGACGGTGTTGGGCGCCTCGGACTGCGCGTAGAGCTGCATGAACACCGGGCCGAACACGGTCATGGCCTCGGTGAGGCGCGCCGGCGACATCGGCGAGGCGCCATAGATGATCAGCTCCAGGCTGCGGATGTCGGCCTCGCGCAGGCCGGGGTGGTCGAGCAGCACATAGACCATGGTGGGCACGAGGAAGGTGCAGGTGATGCGGTGGCGCGCGACCAGGTCGAGGAAGCGCTGCGCCTCGAAGCCCTTGCTCATCACGAAGGTGCCCGAGCGCATCATCACCGCCAGGATCATCGCGCCCGCGGCATGGGTGATCGGCGTCATGGCCAGCATGCGCACCTCGCGCGGCCAGTCCCACTCGGCGAGCTCGGCCATCACCATGGCCACCTGCACCCGGTGGGTGTGGATCACGCCCTTGGGCCGGCCGGTGGTGCCGCCGGTGTAGATCAGCACGCAGATGTCGTCGGTGCCGGCCTGCGGCTCGAGCGGCGCGGCCGGGCCGGCCTGCGCGGCGGCGAGGATGTCCTCGCCGAAGTCGTTGGGGCCCAGGCCGAAGATGCGCTGCAGGCCGGGCAACCGGGCCCGCAGCCGGTGAGCGCGCTCGCCGAACATCGGCGGGTCGACCAGCAGCGTGGTCACGCCCGAGTCTTCCAGCAGATAGGCGTGATCGTCCTCGGAGCCGAGCGGGTGCATCCAGGTGATCCGCAGGCCCATCACATAGGCGGCGGCCGAGGCCATGAAGGCCTCCGGCCGGTTCGACGAGAGCGCGGCGATGGCATCGCCCTTGCGCACGCCGCGCTCGGCCAGGGCGCGGATGAAGCGGCCGAGCAGCACGCCGAACTCGCGGTAGGTGATCGACTGGTCATCGAGGATGAAGGCCACCCGGTCGCCGCCGCGCTGGATGGCGCGCACGACCAGGTCGCCCATGCTGCAGGCGTCGTGGAGCTGGGGATGGACGGGAGTCATGGCGGTGCGGGATGGCAGCGAAGAGGCGGCGGAGTCGGTGAGGCGGAGTCGAGGCGGCGAACTGAATGCGGCAGCGGCATGCGCGCGGCGGACGCCGATCAGAACGGCAGGTCGGCGTCGGGCCGCTGCGCCAGGATGGCGGCGCGGAACTGGCCCTGGATGCGGGCGAGCGCGGCGGCGTCATCGGCCTCGAAGCGCATCACCACCACCGGCGTGGTGTTGGAGGGGCGCGCCAGACCGAAACCGTCGGGATACTCCACGCGGATGCCGTCGATGTCGATCACGCCGGTGGCGCCCGCGAAACGCGCATTGCGCTTGAGCGCCTCGACCAGCGTGAAGTGCTCGCCCTCGGCGCAGCGCAGCTGCAGCTCGGGGGTGGCCGGGGAATCGGGCAGCGCCTGCAGCACCGCGCCCGGATCGGCATGGCGCGAGAGGATCTCGAGCATGCGGGCGCCGGCGTACAGGCCGTCATCGAAGCCGTACCAGCGGTCCTTGTAGAAGATGTGGCCGCTCATCTCGCCGGCCAGCGGCGCGCCGGTCTCCTTCAGCCGGGCCTTCACCAGCGAATGGCCGGTGCGCCACATCATCGGCTCGCCGCCATGGGCGCGGATGAAGGTGGCCAGGTTCCGGGTGCACTTCACGTCGTAGATGATGGTGGCGCCGGGCTTGCGCTCGAGCACCTCCTGGGCCAGCAGCATCAGCTGCCGGTCGGGGAAGATGATGTCGCCGCGCCGGGTGACCACGCCGAGGCGGTCGCCGTCGCCATCGAAGGCCAGGCCGATCTCGCAGTCGGTCTCGCGCAGGCAGCGGATCAGATCCTGCAGGTTCTCGGGATGGGCGGGATCGGGATGGTGGTTGGGGAAGGTGCCGTCCACCTCGCAGAAGAGCTCGACCACCTCGCAGCCCAGGGCGCGGAACAGCGCCGGCGCCACCGCGCCGGCCACGCCATTGCCGCAGTCGATCGCGATCTTCATGGGACGGGCGAGCTTCACATCGCCGGCGATGCGGGCCACATAGCGCTCGAGGAGCGAGGCCTGGCGCAGCGTGCCGCGCTGGGCCGCGGGCACCGGCGCATGCCGGCCGGCGGCGATCTCCTGGCCCAGGCTGGTGATGGCCGCGCCGTGGATGGCGTCGCCCGCCACGACCATCTTCAGGCCGTTGTAGTCGGGCGGGTTGTGGCTGCCGGTGACCGCCACGCCCGAACCCGCGCCGAGCTCGAAGGTGCCGTAGTAGACCACCGGCGTGGTGACCATGCCGACATCGATCACATGCACGCCGGCATCGCGCAGACCCTCGGCCAGCGCCGCCGACAGCGACGGCCCGGAGAGCCGGCCGTCGCGGCCGATGACCGCCTCGGTGCCGCCGGCGGCGCGGATGCGCGCGCCCAGCGCGAGGCCGATCGCGCCGACCACCTGCGGATCGAGGTTGCGGCCGACGACGCCACGGATGTCGTAGGCCTTGAAGATGCTGGGGTCTAGGTTGTTCATGGCGTTGCTCGGGGATTTGAACGGAGGGGATCGGGTGAGCGCCGGCCGGCGGCCGCCCTCAGGCGGCCCGGCGCAGCTGGCGAAGATTCTCGGGCAGGCTGTCGTCCAGGGGCAGCTGCAGCTGCGCGGCGAGCGCGGCGCGGGCCTGCTCGACGATGTCGTGCCGGGTGGCGACCGCCGCGCCCAGTGGCGGCAGCAGGTGCAGCTCGCAGCGGATGCCCGGTTCGGCAAGCACCCGCAGCAGCGACTGCACGAAGCTGGTGTCGCCGACGAACTCGATCGCCTGCGAGGGGCCGCCGCGGTGACCGGCATAGCGCAGGCCCACCGGCACCACCGGCGCGCGGGCCCGCACCGCGGCCTCCACCAGGTTGGCATGGAAAGGCAGCAGGCGCCGGCCGTCGCTGGTGGTGCCCTCGGGGAAGACCGCCACCCGCGCGCCCGCGGCGAGCGCGTGCACCAGCCGCTCGATCATGCGGTGCACCGCGTGCCGACGGCCGCGCTCGATGAACAGGTTGCCGGTGCGCGCCACCAGCAGGCCCACCAGCGGCCAGCGGGCGATCTCGGCCTTGGCCACGAAGGACACCGCGCAGCGGCTGTTGATCACGAAGATGTCCATCCAGGACACATGATTGGCCACCAGGAAGCTGCCCGGGGCGAGCGCGCTCAGCGGCGCGGCGCCGGGCTGGGCGCGCACGCTCACCGACACGCCGCAGGCGGCCACCAGCAGGCCCGACCAGCGGCGGATCGCCCAGCGCCGGAAGCGCTCGCCGCCCAGCGGAAAGAGCAGCAGCACCGTGGCCAGCCCGCCGAACAGCAGCGCGATCAGCAGCGGCAGGCGCAGGGCCAGGCGCAGCCGGCTCAAGCCGGCCTCGAGTACACGATGCGCCCACCCACCAGGGTCATGCGCGCGCGGCCGGCGAGCTCGCGCCCGAGATAGGGCGAGTGCCGGCCCTGGCTGCGCAGCTGGCCGGGCTCGACCAGCCAGTGCTCGCCGGGGTCGAACAGGCACAGGTCTGCGGGCGCGCCCGGCGCGAGATGGCCGCCATCGATGCGCAGGATGCCGGCCGCGGCGCTGGTGATGCGCGCCAGGGCCGCGGGCAGGCTCACGCCGGCCTCGGCCGCCCACTTCAGGGTGAGCGGCAGCAGCAGCTCCAGCCCGGTGACGCCGGGCTCGGCCTCGCCGAAGGGCAGCAGCTTGGCGTCATCGTCCACCGGGGTGTGGTCGGAGCAGATCGCGTCGATCACGCCCTGGGCGAGGCCGGCGCGGATCGCGTCGCGGTCGCGCTGCGCGCGAAAGGGCGGGTCGACCCGGTAGTGGCTGTCGAAGTAGCCGATGTCGACATCGACCAGATGCAGGTGGTGCACGGCCACATCGCAGGTGACCGGCAGGCCTTCGTGCTTGGCGCGCCGCACCAGCTCGACCCCGGCTGCCGAGGAGAGCCGGCACAGGTGCACCCGGCAGCCGGTGGCGCGCATGAGCTCGAAGATCAGGTGCAGCGCCACGGTCTCGGCGGCCACCGGCACGCCGGGCAGACCCAGCCGCCCGGCCACCGGGCCGCTGGCGGCGACCCCGCCACGGGCCAGCCAGTGATCCTGGGGCTGCAGCCACACCGTGAAGCCGAAGGTGCAGGCGTACTGCATGGCCCGCATCAGCGCCGCGCTGTCGGCGAAGAGCTGCCCCGGCTGCGCGAAGCCCACGCAGCCGGCCTCGGCGAGCTCGGCCATCTCGGTGATCACTTCGCCCTTGAGGCCGACGGTGAGCGCGCCCAGCGGGTAGAGGCTGGCGCTCTCGAGCTGGCGGGCGCGGTGCTTGAGCATCTCGACCAGGCCGGGCTCGTCGAGCGGCGGGTCGGTGTCGGGCGGGCATGACAGGCTGGTGACGCCGCCGGCGAGCGCTGCCTGCATCTCGGACTCGAGCGTGGCCCGGTACTCGAAGCCCGGCTCGCGCAGCCGCGCGGCCAGATCGACCAGGCCGGGGGCGACCACCAGGCCGCGGGCATCGAGGGTCTGCTGCGCCACGAAGCCCGCAGGCGCGGGGCCGATCGCGGCGATGCGGCCGTCGGCGACATGCACCGCGGCGATCTGGTCGAGCTGGCGGGCCGGGTCGATGACACGGCCGTTGAGGATGGTCAGTCTCATGGCGTCACTGGGTGGCCAGCAGGCTCATCACGGCCATGCGCACCGCGATGCCGAAGGTGACCTGGTCGAGGATCACCGACTGCGGGCCGTCGGCCACCGAAGACTCGATCTCGATGCCGCGGTTCATGGGGCCGGGGTGCATCACGATGGCGTCGGGACGGGCCAGCGCGAGCTTCTCCTGGGTGAGGCCGTAGTGCTTGAAGTACTCCTGCGCCGAGGGCAGCAGGGCGCCGCGCATGCGCTCGTTCTGAAGCCGCAGCATCATGATCACATCGACATCCTTGAGGCCCTCGCGCATGTCGGTGAACACCCGCACGCCCATCTGCTCCAGGCCCGCCGGCAGCAGGGTGTAGGGGCCGATGGCGCGCACCTCGGGCACACCCAGGGTGGTGAGGGCGTGGATGTCGGAGCGCGCCACCCGCGAGTGAAGAATGTCGCCGACCACCGCCACCCGCAGCTGGGTGAAGTCCTTCTTGAAGTGGCGGATGGTGTACATGTCGAGCAGGCCCTGCGTGGGATGGGCGTGGCGCCCGTCGCCGGCGTTGATGACATGGACATGAGGCCCGCGCAGGCGGTCGAGGTGCTGGGCGATGAGGAAGGGCGCACCGCTGGTGGCGTGCCGCACCACGAACATGTCGGCATGCATGGCCGAGAGGTTGTCGATGGTGTCGAGCAGCGACTCGCCCTTGGAAGCCGACGAGGTGTTGATGTTCAGGTTGAGCACATCGGCCGACAGGCGCTTGGCCGCGATCTCGAAGGTGGTGCGGGTGCGGGTGGAGTTCTCGAAGAAGAGATTGAAGACCGACTTGCCGCGCAGCAGCGGCACCTTCTTCACTTCGCGGTCGGCCACGCCGACGAAGCCCTCGGCGGTGTCGAGGATCTGGGTGACCACCGCGCGCGGCAGTCCCTCGATGGTGAGCAGGTGCTTGAGCTCGCCATGCTCGTTGAGTTGCGGATGTCTCATCGGGGCGCCTGCTCGGTGCGCAGCGTGAAGCGGCCCTCGGGGTCGCGGGCGAGAACATAGTCGAGGCCTGGCGGCAGCGGGGCCACCACCCCGCAGTAGCCGGCCTGCACCGGCAGCTCACGGCCGCCGCGGTCGATGAGCACCG
This sequence comes from Betaproteobacteria bacterium, assembly GCA_018970865.1. GTDB lineage: Bacteria > Pseudomonadota > Gammaproteobacteria > Burkholderiales > Burkholderiaceae_E > Quisquiliibacterium. The sequence goes on along the minus strand of JAGWVN010000037.1, from coordinate 15,268 downwards.
CGAGCTCCACCCGCGCCGGGCGGCCGTAGTCGAAGAGCTCGTTGAGCGCGGCGCGCACGGTGCGCCCGGTGAACAGGATGTCGTCGACCAGGATGAGGTGCGCGCCATCGATGGGCAGCGGCAGCTCGGTGGCCGGCTTGCCGGCGGGCAGGCCGCGGCCCACGCGCCGGCCGTAGTCGTCGCGGTGGAAGGCCGAGGACAGCAGGCCCAGGGGAGTGCCCGGCGCGAGCTCGGCGTGCAGGCGCTGCGCGATCCAGGCGCCACCGCTGTGGATGCCCACCAGCCGTGGCGGCGAGTTCGCGGCGCGCAGCGTCTGGCGCAGGGAGTCGCGCAAGGCCAGATAGGCGGCTTCGGCGTCGGGGGCGGCAGGCAGTTCGCTCATGGCAGGCGGGCGCGGGGTGGGTCAGCGGGCAGGCGAGGCGCCCTCAGCCAGGTATTGTCGCAGGATTATCGCCGCGGCCTGGGCATCGGGCGCATCCCGGTCGGCGCCCTCGGCCAGCGCCTCGGTGGAGCTCCAGCGTTCATCGGTGAGGTGCACCGGCAGGCCGAAGCGGCCGGCGAGCTGCCGCGCGAAGCGCTCGCAGCGGGCGGTCATGGCGTGCGGCGTGCCATCGGGATGCAGCGGCCGGCCGACCACCAGCGCCGACGGCTCCCAGTGCGCGAGCAGCCGGCCGATGGCCTCGAAGCGCGTGGCCACCGGCACCGAAGCCAGCACCGTGAGCGGCTCGGCCGAGCCGGTCAGGGTGTTGCCCACCGCCACGCCGATGCGCCGCTCGCCGAAGTCGAATGCCAGCAGCGAGCGGACCGGGTTCACCGGATCAGGCGTGCCCGGCGGACATCGACAGGAAGGCGGGGTCGATGCCCAGCCGGCCGAAGGCGCGCGCCAGCCGTTGCTCGACCGGCGTGCGGAAGATCAGCTCGGCGTCGGCCGGCAGGTTGAGCCAGGCATTGCGGGCCATCTCGTCCTCGAGCTGGCCGGCGCTCCAGCCGGCATAGCCCAGCGCCACCAGCAGCTCGCCCGGGCCCTCGCCGCGCGACACCGCCTCGAGGATGTCGCGCGAGGAGGTCAGGCCCACGCCATCGGCCGCCGCCACGGTGGCGTTCCAGTGCCCCAGGGGCTGATGCAGCACGAAGCCGCGGTCGGTCTGCACCGGACCGCCCAGGAACACCGGGCTGTCGCCGAGCGCGCCGGGCGCGAGCGGCAGCTGGATGCGCTCGAACAGCGTGGCCAGGGTGATCTCGGTGGTGCGGTTGATGACCAGGCCGAGCGCCCCGCGGGCATTGTGCTCGGCCACATACACCACCGCGCCGGCGAAATTCGGGTCGGCCATGCCGGGCATGGCCAGCAGGAACTGATGGGTGAAGTCGGGGGACGGCGGGGAGGGCATGAGGGGGAAGGCAGCGCGCGCCGCCTGCGGACGACCCCTGGCGGCACTGCGGTGAAATTGTAAAGACGCACCCGGGTTGGCACAATCCGCCGCCCTGTCCGGAGCCCGCCATGAACCCTGCCGCCGACGCCGGCGCCTCGCGCCCGCCCCATCCCGACCGGGCCCTGGTGTGGTTCCGGCGCGACCTGCGCGCCCACGACCACGCCGCGCTTGCGGCGGCGCTCGCCGCCCACCGCCAGGTGTGGTGTGCCTTCGTCTTCGACACCGACATCCTGGCGCCGCTGCCGCAGCGGGCCGATCGCCGCGTGGCCTTCATCCACGACAGCCTGCTGGCGCTCGACGCGCGGCTGCGCGAGCAGGGCGGCGGCCTGATCGTTCGCCACGGCCGGGCCGTCGAGGTGATCGCCCGCCTGGCCGACGAGCTCGGCGTGACCGCGGTGTACCTGAACCGCGACTACGAGCCCGCCGCGGTCACACGCGACCAGGCGGTCGAGACCCGGCTGGCCGCCGCGGGCCGTCGCCTGGTGAGCCTGAAGGACCAGGTGGTGTTCGAGCGCGACGAGGTGCTCACCGGGTCGGGCACGCCCTTCTCGGTATTCACGCCCTACCGGCGGGCCTGGGAGCGCCGCCTTGCCGCCGAGCCCGACGCCATCGCCGAGCGCGCGGTGCGCGCCGGGCAGCGGCTGGCGCCACCGCCACCCGGCGAGCGCCTGCCGAGCCTCGCCGACATCGGCTTCGAACCGGTGGACCTGGCCTCCCTGAACATCCGGCCGGGCAGCGAGGGCGGCGCAGCCCTGCTGGCCGATTTCGCCCGGCGGATCGGCGGCTACGGACGCGACCGCGACTTCCCGGCGGTGCGCGGCCCCTCCTACCTCTCGGTGCATCTGCGCTTCGGCACGGTGTCGGTGCGCGAGCTCGCGCGCCTGGCGCGGGCAAACGCGCGGGATGCGACGAATGCCGATGGCGCCTCGGTATGGCTGGGCGAGCTGATCTGGCGCGACTTCTACTTCCAGATCCTGCACCACCATCCCCGGGTGGTGGATGCCGCCTTCCGCCCGGAATACGACCGCATCGTCTGGGAACGCGGTGCCACGGCAGACCGGCTGCTGCGCGCCTGGCAGGAGGGCCGCACCGGCTACCCGCTGGTCGATGCCGCGATGCGCCAGCTCAGCCACAGCGGCTACATGCACAACCGCCTGCGGATGGTGACCGCCTCGTTCCTGGTGAAGGACCTCGGGATCGACTGGCGCGAGGGCGAGCGCTGGTTCGCGCGCGAGCTGATCGACTTCGATCTCGCCGCCAACAACGGCGGCTGGCAGTGGGCGGCCTCCACCGGCTGCGATGCCCAACCCTGGTTCCGCATCTTCAACCCGGTGACCCAGTCGCAGCGATTCGACCCGCAGGGCCGGTTCATCCGCCGCTATCTCCCGGCGCTCGCCGCCCTGCCCGACCGGGCGATCCACGCGCCCTGGCTGGCCGCCCCGCTGGAACTGGCCGCCGCCGGCATCCGGCTGGGCGAGGACTATCCGCGGCCGGTGGTGGCCCACGAGCGCGCGCGCGAGGCCACGCTCGCGCGCTACGCGGTGGTCAAGGCGCCCGCGGAACTCAGTTCGAGTTCGCCTGACGCGGCATCGGCCGCGTGAAGCGGGCGAGCAGCGCCAGCAGCTCGTCCTCGGGATAGGGCTTGCCGAGGTAGGCGTCGACGCCCAGCTCGAGGGCGTGATTGCGGTGCTTGTCGGCGGTGCGCGAGGTGATCATCACGATCGGGATGCGCGCCAGGCGGGCGTCGGCGCGCAGGTGGCGCAGCAGCTCGAAGCCGTCCATGCGCGGCATCTCGATGTCGAGCAGCATGGCATCGGGCACCACCTCCTCGAGCTGGCGAAGCGCGTCCACGCCGTCGCGGGCGAGCAGCACCTGATAGCCCTCGCGGCTGAGCAGGCGCTGGGTGACCTTGCGCACCGTGAGCGAGTCGTCAACCACCATCACCAGCGACGGCAGCGCCTCGGGCATCACCGCCTCGATGGCCGGCGCGGGCAGACTGCGCTCCAGGCTCTCGCCGGCCGCCCGCTTGGCCAGCACCACCAGGTTGACGATCAGCACGATGTCGCCATTGCCCAGCACCGTGGCGCCGGTCAGGCCCGGCACACGCGCCGCCTGCGCGCCCACGCTCTTGACCACCACCTCCTGATTGCGGGTGACCTCGTCGGCGTGCACCGCGATGCGCTGGTGGCCGGCGCGGATGATCACCACCGGCGACAGGTGCTGCGCGAGCGGCACCAGATCCGGCAGGCCGGCCAGGCCGCCGAGGTAGAAGAGCGGCACCACCTGCTCCTGCCACGGCAGCGCGTGCTGCGCGTAGGCATCGGCCAGGGCCTGCGGCTTGAGCTGCAGCACCTGCTCGACGCTGGACGAGGGCACGGCGAAGCGCGAGCGCCCGGCCGAGAGCAGCACCACCTGCGAAACCGCCAGCGTGAGCGGCAGGTGCACGGTGAACCGGGTGCCGCGGCCGGCCTCGGTCTCGGTCTCGATGCGTCCGCCGAGCGAGGCCACCTCGGCGCGGACCACATCCATGCCCACGCCGCGGCCCGACAGCTCGGTGACGCTGGCCGCGGTGGAGAAGCCCTGCACGAAGATCAGGTCAGCGAGCTCGCGGTCGGAGAGCCGGGCGTCCTCGGCGATGAGCGACTGCGCCAGCGCCCGCTGGCGGATGCGGGAAAGATCGAGGCCGCCGCCGTCATCGGCGAAGGACAGCACGATCTCCCGGCCTTCCTGGCGCACCTCGACCCGGATCTCGCCGGTCTCGGGTTTGCCGTGGGCCTGGCGCACGGCGGGCAGTTCGATGCCGTGGGCGACCGAGTTGCGCAGCAGGTGCTCGATCGGTCCGGCCATGCGCTCGAGCACGCCGCGATCGACCTCCACCGTGGCGCCGCGGATGTCGAGGTTCACCCGCTTGTCGGTCTCCTTGGCGGCGCGGCGCACCACCCGGTAGAGCCGGTCGGCGATCGAGCCGAACTGGACCATGCGGGCGCGCATGAGGTCCTGCTGCAGGTCGCGCAGCACCTGCCCCTGCCGATGGAGGTCCTGCCCCGCGCCGTCGAGGCTGCGCAGGGCATGGCCCTGCACGGTGGCCACATCGTTGACCGACTCGGCCAGCATGCGGGTGAGTTCCTGGAAGCGGGTGTAGCGGTCGAACTCGAGCGGATCGAAGGTGCGCTCATGGTCCTTCTGCTGCGCGATCCGGGCCTGGATCTGGGTGTCGGCCTGGATCTCGATCTCGCGCAACTGCGCCCGCAGGCGGCCGACATTCTCGGTGAGCTCGAGCAGCGACTGGCGCAGCACCGAGAGCTCGTTGTCCAGGCGCGAGCGCGAGATCGACACCTCGCCCGCCTCGTTGACCAGCCGGTCGAGGAGGTCGGCGCGCACCCGCACCAGCGGCGCGGCGGGCGCGGGCGACGAGGCCGGCAGCGATGGCGCGGCCGGCGCCAGGGGCGGCAGCGCGGCGGCCGCGCCGGAGGCCTCGTCGGGCGCGGGCAGCGCGCCAGAAGACGGGGGCTCGGACAGCGCCGGCGCGAACGGCAGGTCAGTCGAGGGCGCGCGAGGATCGGCCGGCGCCGCCTCGCCGGGTGCCGGGGCCGACCCCGCCCCGGTGGGCGCCAGGGCCTCGGGCGGACCGTCGCCGGGCGGCCTGCGCAAGGCATCGAACAGGGCCATCGCCTTGTCGGTGTGGGCGATGAGCTCCTCGATCCGGGCCGGGTCGGGCACGGCCAGCGCGGCCAGTTCGTCCACCCGGGTCTCGGCGTCATGGAGCAGCTGGCCCAGGTGCATGGCGCCCGCCATGCGGGCGCTGCCCTTCACGGTGTGCAGCACCCGCATCAGCGCCTGCGGCAGGCTGGCGTCCTGAGGCGCGGCCGCCCAGGCGCGCAGGCTCTCGCCGATGCGCGGCAGGTCATCGGCCGCCTCTTCGAGGAAGATCGGCAGCAGTTCGGCGTCGATCTCGTCGGCCGGCGGCGGTTCGACCGGCTCGGCAGATGCCGGCTCGGGCGAATCCGCATCGTCAGCGGGCGGCGGCGGCGCGGGCGGGGTCGATGCCGAGGCCGACGGAACGGCCTCGGGAAGGACAGCGGGCGAGGCTGGCACGCCCGCCCAGTGATCGGCCAGCGCGCCCAGGTCGGCCAGCAGAACCGGATCGTCCGCAGGCCAGTCGCCGCCGGCGAACCGGTGCAGCATCCCATGGATGCGGTCGATCGCCGCGGCCGCCCGCGCGAGTTCCTCGGGCGTGACCGCCTGGCGCGACTGCGACTGCCGGTGATAGGCGAGCTCGAGGGTCTGCGCCAGCCGGTGGACGGAGTCGAGCTGCATCACCGCGGCGCCCCCGCTCAGGGAGTGCGCCGCGCGCAGCGCCTCGGGGGACACATCGCGGCCAGGATGCGACTGCCAGTCGGCCACATCGGCCCGCAGCGCGGTGATGAGTTCATCGGCCTCGGAGAGGAAGATGAGGTAGAGCGGGCGGCTGAGCACCCGATCGCCGATCCGGACCGTGTCGGAGGCCGGCGGCGGGACCGCAGGCGATGGCGGCGCCGGCTGCGCATCAGGCTCGTCGAGCAGAACCGCGTCATGCTCGTCGGGCAGAACCGCGTCATGCTCGTCGAGCAGAACCGCGTCCGGCTCGTCGAGCAGGACCGCATCGGGTTCCGCCGGCAGGACCAGGTCAGGCGCCTCGGGCAGCGCAGCCGCCGGTGCCGGCGCCGGCGCGGACAGCGTGTCCGGCAGGGCCTCGGCCGGCGGCTCGGGCAGCGGCTCCCCCTCCCGCAGCGCGCGAGCCGCCCGCGCCAGCGGCTCGGGGTCGATGGCCGGACGCTGTCCGGCGCGCAGCGCCGCCACCCAGCCCATCATCTGACCGTGCGCGCGACCGACCAGATCGAAGAGGTCGGGATCGCCGGGGCTGCTGCCGAGCGCGAACCGGTGATTGAACAATTCCTCGATCGCCCAGGCCGCCGCGCCGAAGGCCTCGAGCCCGACCATCCGGCTGGACCCCTTCAGGGTGTGGAAAGCCCGACGCAGGGCCACCAGCGGGACCTGATCCCGCGGCGACGCCTCGGCGCTGGCCACCTGCTCGGCGATGGTGCCGAGCACCTCGTCGGCCTCGTCGAGGAAGATCGCGATCAGCTCGTCATCGACCGCCGCCATGGGCTCGATCGGCGCCGGCGGCGCCGGCGCGGCGGCGGGCTGCGTCGGCCGGTGCAGCGACCATGCCGGCCCGGCGGGCGCGCGGGCCGCATCGGGGGCGAGCGCAGGCGCAAGCCCGGAGAGCGTCCAGTCGGCCTGCTCGAGGGCGGCGAGGGGATCGGAAGCCGCCGGATCCCCGGCAGCTTGGGCGCGTTCGGCCGTGTCGCCGCGCGCCGCGGGCGGGCCCAGCCAGTCCGGACCGCTGGACACACCGGCGTGGATCAGGTCGCTGTCGAACTCGATGGCATCGACATCCGGCAGCAGACGCTGAGCCGGCGCCTCGATGCTGGGCAGGGCATCGACCACCTTCGCGAACACCGGTAGCAGATCGAGTGGCGGGTCGGGTTGGCCGGCCTCGGCCACGGGCTCCCGAGGCGCGCCGTCCATCAGGGATGGCATGGGCGCCGCGGGCGGCTCGGCCGCCAGACCCTCGGCCGGCTCGGGCTTGTCGCCCCGGGCGGTCTGCCGGGTCTGCGGCGCGGAAGGGCTTTGACCCGGCTCGACCGCGCCCGCGCTCAGGTCAGCCCGGAATTCGCCGCCCGCCTCGTCGACCCAGAAGCGTCCGCCGCCTTGCCCGGTGTGCCCGAGCGAGGCGACAAAGAACCCGAGGGCGCCGAGGCTGCATGCCATGCGCCAGGCCGGATCGGCGGGGCTACCGGGCGCGGGCGCGCCGTCCGCCGCGACTGCGCCCGGCGAAAAGTCGGCCATCTGCCCGGCGACCAGTTCGGCGCCGCGTGCAGCCACCTCATGGCCGAACAGTCGCAGCGCGCCGGCAATCTGCCGCAGGCCGGCGACGCTCTCGCCCAGCGAGTGCGGCCCCGACGGATCGGCCAGTGCCTCGTCCAGGGTCTTCTCGACCACCCGGAGGGTGGCCTGGGCCTCGGCCACGAACGCCGCCGTGGTGGCGCGTTCCTGGGCCGCGCGGCCGAGTTCGCGCATCCATCCGGGCAGGGTCGCCGGATAGTTCCGCCCGGCCAGCGCGGCCGAGAGCCGATCGCTGGTCTCGATGCCGCGGCGATCATGGGCAGGGTCGGGGCGTCCGCCCTGCTCCAGCGCCTGCTCGAGGAACAGGATGGCGGTAGCCACCTCGAGCGCCACCGCGTCGGGCATCTGCCCCTGCTCCACGCCCGGCACGCGGCGCACCTCGGCCAGCGTTCGGGCGAGCGCCTGCAGGCCGACGGCGGGCAGGGCATCGAGCGGCGCCCGCAGCGCGTCGAGGGACTCGAGCAGCGCCGGCGCATCGCTGACGCTGCCGCGTGACAGGCGATCGAGCGCGCCGCGGGCCCGCCCCAGCGCCTCGCGGGCCTGACGCATCGCGCGGGCGTCGATCCGTCCGGCCGGCGCCAGATCGGCTTCTTCCGGCGGCGCCTCGCCCAGGCCGAAGGCGAAACGCACCGCATCGACGGCGGCATCGCCCGGCAAGGCCAGGTTGATCGCGAACAGCATCTCGGCGAGCAGGCGATCGCCCGCCGTCGGCTTCGATTCGAGGGTGCCGCGCAGGTGCAGGTTGAATCGGGCGAGCAGCCGCTTGGCCACCGCGTCGAGCGGGACCCGACCGCCGTGCAGGCCGCTGAAGTAGGCGTCGGCCACCCACCAGAAACCCAGATCATGGAGGCCGAGCGCGGATGTCCGCACGGCGCTCACCGCGCGGCGCATCAGACGGGGCCCGATCGGCGAGGCCGGCTCGCGGATCGCCTGCAGCAGGCCCTTCTCGAAGGCGGTGCGCATGGCCGCGACCGGGGGCGCGTCATCCGCCGGCGCAGGCGGCAGCGGGGCATCGGCCAGTGCGGCCAGGTTCGGGCTGAACAGATCGGCGGGATTGGCCGGACCCGCTTTGCGGGCCTGCAGCAGCTGCTCGTAGACCGGGAACAGTCGCACCGGGCGGTCAGGCCGGCCGGCGGCGAGCTCGTCGAGATAGTCGACGAAGGTCTGCAGGGCGTTCATCAGCAGGCTGGCGATCGCCGGCGTGAACACCGGCTCCCCGCGTTCGCAGGCCGCGAGCAGCGCCTGCGCCTCGCGGACCACCGGTTCGGTGCCCTCGACGCCGATGAAGCCAAGCACGCCGCTGAACTGCCCGAGCAGGCGGCTGGCCTGCCGCAGGCCGGAGAGGTCGACCGCCTCGAGGCTGAGCTGGCGCTCGAGCATGTCGTCGATCCGCGCGAGCGTGGCGCGGATCTCGGGCAGACACCAGGCGAGACTGACGGGATCGCAGGCCATGATGACGCTCAGGCCACCTTGAATCGCGAGACGGAACTCTTCAGTTCCTGCGCGAGTTCGGCCAGCTGGCGGATCGAGCCCGCGGTCTGCAGCGTGCCCTCGCTGGTCTGCTCGGTGACCAGCAGGATGCGCTGGATGGACTGGGCCACGGTGCCGGCCGAGGCGGCCTGCCGGGAGGTGGTGTTGGAGAAGTCCTCGATCAGTTCGGCGAGGTGGGTGGACACCCGGCCGATCTCACCAAGGGCGCGACCGGCATCGTCGGAGAGCCGGGTGCCCTCGACCACGCCCTGCGTGCTGCGTTCCATGGCGGCCACCGCGTTCTGGGTGTCGGTCTGGATGGTCTTGATCAGACCGGCGATCTGGCGCGTGGCCTCGGCGCTGCGCTCGGCAAGCCGCTGCACTTCCTCGGCCACCACCGTGAAGCCGCGCCCCGCCTCGCCGGCCGAGGCCGCCTGGATCGCGGCGTTGAGCGCGAGCACATTGGTCTGCTCGGTGAGGTCGGAGATCAGCTCGACGATCTCGCCGATCTCCTGCGAGGACTCGCCAAGGCGCTTGATCCGCTTGGCGGTCTCCTGGATGTGGTCGCGAATGCCGTTCATGCCGGCGATCGCGGTGTGCACCGCGCGCGCGCCCTCCTGCGAGGCGGTGAGCGAATGCCGCGCCACATTGGCCGACTCGGCGGCGCGGGCGGACACCTCGTTGATCTGCTGGGCCATGCGCAGCACCGATTCGCCGGTGTCGCGGATCTCGCGGCTCTGCTGCTCCGACGCGGTCTGCAGGCTGGAGGCGATCATCTGTGCCTGCGACGAGGCCTCGTTCACCATCTCGGCCGTGGCATTGATGCGCGACACCAGGCTGCGCAGTTCCTCGACGGTGTAGTTCACCGAATCGGCAATGGCGCCGGTGATGTCCTCCGACACCGTGGCCTGCACGGTGAGATCGCCATCGGCCACGCCCTGCAGCTCATTCATGAGCCGCAGGATCGCCGCCTGGTTCTGGTCGTTGGCCTGCTTGGCGTCCTGCTCCAGGCGCTCGGCCTCGCGCAGCCGGTGCTCCACCTCGCGGGCGCGGGCCCGGGCCTCGAAGCGCCAGGCGCGCAGCAGCCCCAGCCCCGCGGAGGCGGCCAGCATGACGCCGCCCAGCGCGAGCCACAGCCGCCAGAGTCGATCGTCGGGGTCGACCGCGGCGCGGGCGCGCATTTCGTCGAAACGCAGGCGCAGGCCGTCGACCTCGCGATCGAGCTCGACGGCCTGGCGGGTGAGGCTGTCGGCAGCCGCGGGGTCCAGCGTGACGAAACGCGCGGCAAGATCATCCACCCGCTTCCAGGCCGCGCGCAGCGGCGCCAGTCCGGGCGCAAGCGCCTCGGACAGGGCGATCGGCTCGCCCTGCGGCCCGGCAGAAGGCGCGTCAAGTCGCGCGACCAGGCTGGCCAGCGCCTGGCGCGAACCCCGCACCGCGGCCAGGGACGGATCGCCCGCGGCAGGCGCCAGCAGCGCGGCCCGACCGAGCTGCTGCGTCTGGATGCTGCCCGTGGCCAGCGCCTCCATCACCAGCGCCTCACGACCGGTCTGCCAGCGATCGAAGCCGGCCACGGCCACCGCGATCGCCAGACCGGCAACCAGCAGCGAGAGCAGGCCGGCGAGCTCGCCGCGCCGCGGCGTCTGCGCGGGGATCGCCGCGGACGACTTGACCGCGCCGGGCGCGGGGCCCGACGGGCGTTCCGCGGCAGCTGCCGAGGACGATGCCGTCGCCGGGGCCGCCGGGGCCGGACGCGCCGGCGAGGGCGCCGGGCGACTCGGCGCGAGCGGGCGTGTCATGGCGGGCGCATCGACCGGCGCCCCGCGGGGCGCTCCCGGCGCGTCCGGTCGCGGCGCGCCGAAACGGGAATCCGGCGCCAGCCGGCCGACCGCGAAGGCCGGATCGTCGTCGGCAATCGCCGTGTCGCCGAAGATGGTGTCGGGCTCGGGCCGGTTGCGGGTCACCGCGGTGTTCTGAAAGAAGGTGCCGAGCTTCACCCGCGCCCCCCACAGGGAGCCTGGCAGCCCGATCCGATGCGGAAGACACGCATGCTAGCGGGCCACCGCGAGGAAGCGCTCGTCGGCGGCCAGGCGGGAGAGGCTGAGCTCATGCCACTGGCGTCCATCCGGATCGACCAGGCAGCGACCGGCCCAGGGCATCGACAGATCGGCCGACGGCTCGTGCCGCCAGCCCGAGGCGTCATTCAGGCCGAGCATCCGGCTGACCAGCAGGGCGGCATTGAGGTTGAGGCTGGCCGAGATCGCCAGCAGCCGCGACTCCTTGGCCAGCGGGGTGAAGCCGCCACCGCTGAAACGCAGCAGATCGGACACGCCGAACAGGGTGCCGCGCAGGTTGACCAGACCGCGGAACCAGTCGCGGGTGTTGGGCACCGGCGTCATCTGGGCCGGCACCGGCACGATCTCGCCGGCCTCGGCCAGATCGACCAGCCAGCGGCGCTCGTCGATCGCCATGCCCAGGCGGGCCACGCGCGGCGTGGCGCTGGCGTTGCGCAGGCGCTCGGCGAGCCGCTCCTGGAATTCCCGCAGATGGGACTTGGTTTCGCCGTCGAGGGCCATGGGCGGCTCAGTTCACCAGCCCGGCCACGCAGGCCAGCAGTTCGTCGGGCTGGACAGGCTTGACCAGGTAATCGCGCGCGCCCTGTCGCAAGGCCCAGATCCGGTCGGTGGGCTCGGCCTTGGTGGAACAGACCACCACCGGGATGGCGCTGGTCTCGGGATCACGGCTGAGGTCGCGGGTGGCGCGAAAACCGCTGGCGCCGGGCATCACCACATCCATCAGGATGAGGTCCGGGCGTTCGGCGCGCGCGCGCACGAGGCCATCGGCGCCGTTGTCGGCGGTGATCACGGCGTAGCCGCGCCCGAGCAGCAGTTCCGACAGGAACTGCCGCTGCGTGGGGGAGTCGTCGATGATCAGGATCTTGCGGCTCATGCCGGGTCCGCCGCGCTGGCTGCCGCGGAGGCCGGCGCAGCCGGCTGCGCATGCTCGGCCACGGCCTTGAGCAGGGTGTCCTTGGTGAACGGCTTGGTGAGGTACTGCTGGGAGCCCACGATGCGGCCGCGGGCCCGGTCGAACAGCCCGTCCTTGGACGAAAGCATCACCAGCGGCGTGCGGCCGAACCTCGGGCTGCGACGGATCAGCGCGCAGGTCTGATACCCGTCGAGTCGGGGCATGAGGATGTCGCAGAAGATCAGGTCGGGGGCATGGTCGGCCACCTTGGCCAGGGCATCGAACCCGTCCTCGGCCAGCACCACCCGGCAACCCGCCTGCCCAAGAAAGATCTCGGCGCTGCGCCGGATGGTGTTGCTGTCATCGATCACCATCACCGTCAATCCGGTGATATCGCGGGCCTGACTCATGGGCTGGCTCGGACGGCGCCGCAGCGCCGCGGTTCGGAGAAAGGAAAGGCATGGTACGCCGCCGGGATCGCGGCACGCCGCGCCACCGACCGAAGGCGCGGAGGCTGCGACGAGCGAGACGCCGCGGCGCCCGACAGGCCGGTCCCGGCCCGCTTCGGCGACGATTGGCGGCTCAGGGCGCCCAAGGCTGCAGCCGGACCAGACGCAGCAGGTCACCGCTCGCGGCATCGACCAGCGCCACCAGGTCGCGCTTGCCACCGCGCACCGGATACCACCGAACCGCATCCTCGGCGCGATCCACCGATTTCAGGGCGGCGTCGACATCCGCCGGCGGATTGAACTGGCGCAGGCGCGCCACGGTCTGGGCCTTGGCCAGCCCCTGGCGCCGCACCGCGTCATAGTCGGTGTAGTAGCGCGGGAGCAGGCGCAGATCGATGCCCTGCGTGGCCGCGGCCACGAGCAGGCGGCTGCGCTCCTGGGGGTCTTCGGGCAGCAGGGCGCCCACCAGCCGCGGGCCGGTCTGGCTCAGCGCCCGGAAGCGCTCGGGCGCGAGCGCGAGTTGCGCGGGATCGATGTCCGCATCGCTCACCAGCTCGAAGCGGTCCACCGCGAAGACCATGAACACCGGCCGTGCAAGGTGCACCGAGTGCACGCCGTAGGCGAGCGCGCCGATCTGCAGGGCGGCGATCACCGCCAGATCGAACACCAGACTGCGCTTGCCCTTGCGGTACACCACGAAGGTGAGCGCCGGCCCGAGGATGACATCGCAGACGCTGACCAGCAGCAGCAGCTGGGGAGCGCCCGCGGCCACGAAGACCGGCCAGGGGTACCAGAGCGCGATCATGATCGCGAAGACGGCGGCCGTGACGCCGGCGCTGATCAGCAGATGCAGACCGGCGGCACGCGCCCGGTCAGCCAGGGCCGATCGGGCGGAGGGGGCGGAATTCAGGGGGGCCGAAGGCCCGGCGGCGTCGGGCAGGGTGTTCTCCATGGCGATGGAATCGGGGTTGCGGGAACCCCCGATCTCAATCCACTGCCAGGACCCGGCGCAAGGGCACCCTGACGGATGGAAGCCGTCAGGCGCCAGAACGCCGGCACCCGGGGATCAGACCTCGACCATCTCGAAGTCTTCCTTGCGCGCGCCGCACTCCGGGCAGGTCCAGTTCATGGGGATGTCCTCCCAGCGGGTGCCGGGCGCGATGCCTTCATCCGGCAGGCCGGCGGCCTCGTCGTAGATCCATCCGCAGATCAGGCACATCCAGGTACGGTTGCTGTCGCTCATGAGGTGAGACCGGTGTCGGAGTGAACGGGTTGACGCCACCGCGATGGTAACCCGATCACGGCAGGCGCCCCGCCCGCGGGCTCAGCGGCAGTCGGCCGGCCGGAACTTCGGGGCGAGCGTGCCGGCACAGGTCCAGACGATCTGCGAGGCCACCGGCGCGCCCGTGGTCGGCAAGGCGTTCCCGCCCGATGACGGCGTCAGCGTGATGGTGCTGTCGTTGGCGATCTTGGTGCCGTAGGTGATGGTGATCACGCCGGTGGTGGAGGCGATGGCGATCGACTTCACCTTGTTGGCATCGGTGAGCGGCGAGGAATAGCCGCGGCTGTAGTCGGTGGCGCCGACCCCGGCATTCTCGACCACGGTCAGCTTGGCCTCGCTGGCGAGCGCGAAGCCTTCCGACACCCGAGCCCGAACCGCATAGTCCTGGTAGGCCGGGATCGCGATCGTGGCCAGGATGCCAACGATCGCCACGACGATCATGAGTTCGATGAGGGTGAAACCGCGCGCGCGCTGGATCATCAGGGAGTCCTCGACAGGAAAGGCGAGCGCAGGCCACCGCTCACCGCCGGAAGACTACCCCATGTGAAATATACGACGAGGAAAAAATGCCGCTCGCCGCCGCCGAAAAAGCATGACCTGAAAAACAACGAGGCCGGCATCCTTGCGGACCCGGCCTCGTTTCCGGCTGAGCTCCGGCCTCAGGCCGGACGGCTCAGGCCATCAGGCATCAACGGCAGTCGGCGGGACGGAATTTCGAGGCGAGCGTGCCGCCGCAGGCCCAGGTGATCTGCGAGGACACCGGCGCGCCGGTGGTCGGCAGGGCAGCGCCACCCGACGACGGGGTCAGGGTGATGGTGCTGTTGTCGGCGATCTTGGTGCCGTAGGTGATGGTGATGATGCCGGTGGTGGTGGCGATGGCGATCGACTTCACTTTCTGGGCGTCAGTGGCCGGCGAGGTGTAGCCGTTGGCGTAGTTGGTGGAGCCGGCGGACGCGTTCTCGACCACGGCGTTCTTGGCCTCGCTGGCCAGGGCGAAGCCCTCGGCCACCCGGGCGCGGACGGTGTAGTCCTGGTACGCGGGAATGGCAACCGCGGCCAGAATGCCGACGATGGCCACGACGATCATCAGTTCGATCAGGGTGAAACCTTGCTGGACTTTTTTCATGGAAAGCTCCTGGACGGATGGATGGCCGCTTGGCCGATTGGTCTGACAACGACAGGGATCACACCCTCTCGGTGCAGGGTGTCGCAGAGGTCGTGCCAGCGACCGCCAGCGGTCATTCCGGGCCGACGAACGGCTGTCATGTGCGAAATGTCTCGCGCTGGGGCAGGCTGATGAGGATGGCGCTGACGCCCCCTGGGGGGGCAGGTGACCGAGACCGTCAGCCGAGGTGACGCAGCGCGTCAGCCCTTCGCCGCCCATGACGGGCGCTGACGCGGCTGGGCGCAGGCGTGAGGCGCAGCCCGAAGCCGCTTGCCCGATGCCGCCAGGGCACGGAATGCAAAAGGGCCGGGTCCTCGCGGACCCGGCCCTGGCGCCGGCACTGGCGCGGCCCCTCGGCTTTCCGCCGACGGGCCTGCATCCGTTCACATTACCGGCAATCGGCGGGGCGGAACTTCGAGGCGAGCGTGCCGCCGCAGGCCCAGGTGATCTGCGAGGTCACCGGCGCGCCGGTGGTCGGCAGGGCGGACCCACCCACCGACGGGGTCAGGGTGATGGTGCTGTTGTCGGCGATCTTGGTGCCGTAGGTGATGGTGAT
>JAGWVN010000036.1 GCA_018970865.1 Betaproteobacteria bacterium | reverse complement strand
CGCTGCTTGTCGCGCTGCCACTCCCGCTCCTTCTCGGTGGCGCGCTTGTCGAACTGCTTCTTGCCCTTGGCAAGACCCACCGCCAGCTTCACGCGGCCGCGCACATAGTGCAGATCGAGCGGCACCAGGGTATGGCCGGCGCGCTCCACCTTGCCGATGAGCTTGTCGATCTCGGCGGCGTTCATCAGCAGCTTGCGGGTGCGCGTGGGATCGGGCTTCACATGGGTGGAGGCCGAGGTCAGCGGCGTGATGTGCGCCCCGATCAGGAAGAGTTCGGCCTGGCGGATGATCACATAGGCCTCCTTGAGCTGGGCGCGGCCGGCGCGGATGGCCTTGACCTCCCAGCCCTCGAGCACCAGACCGGCCTCGTAGCGCTCCTCGATGAAGTAGTCGTGGCGCGCTTTTCTGTTTTCGACGATGCTCATGTCCGCAAGGATACAATCCGCCGCGTCCGCCGCCGCGCTCCTCCTCACAGATGCCTTCGGTCCACAAGACGGTCCTGCTGCCCTACAGCGCCGAGCAGATGTATGCGCTGGTGCATGATGTCGAGAGCTACCCGGCCTTCCTGCCCTGGTGCTCGGCGGCCACGGTGCACGAACGCAGCCTGAACCGCATGGTGGCCAGCCTGGGCATCCATTTCCACGGCATCCGCCAGTCGTTCAGCACCGTCAACGACATGCACCCGCCACACCGCATCGGCATGACGCTGCGCGATGGCCCGTTCTCCTCGCTCGATGGCTTGTGGCGCTTCCAGACCCTGCGCGCCGATGCCTGCAAGGTGGAGTTCCGGCTCGACTACGCCTTCAAGAGCGGGCTGCTCGGCCAGACCCTGGTGCCGATCTTCGATCAGATCGCCCGCTCGTTCGTCGACGCCTTCGTGCGCCGCGCCGAGCAGGTCTACGCGGCATCGGCATGAACGGGATCGCCGGCGCGCGCGGCGAGCCCTCCCACATCCGGATCAGCGTCGCCTGGGCTTCGGCCGATGTCGCCTGCCTGATCGAGCTGGATGTCCCCGCCGGCTGTCGTCTGGCCGACGCCGTGGCCGCGGCCTGCGGCGCGGGTCTGCCCGCGGCCGTGGCGGCCGATCCGGGGGTGGGCGTGGCGGTGTTCGGGCGGCTGCGCGGCCCGGATCATGCCCTGGTGGCGGGTGATCGCGTCGAGCTGCTCGGCCCGCTGCGGGTCGATCCGAAGGTGGCCCGCGAGCGGCGGGTGGCGCACAAGCGCGCTCAGGCGTCGGGCCTCGGCACCCGCTCGGGACGCGGCCGCCCGCGTCTCAACGGTCCCGGCACTCGTCCTGGATCGACTGCACCAGCATCTGACGGCGACGGCTGATTTCCTCGTCGCTCATGAAGGCCCGTTCGCCGTTGGCGTCCACCCGCAGGACGCGGGTGCCGGAGTCGAGCACGCGCAGGTCGGCCTGGCGGTCGGCGCAGGCCTGGCGCAGTTCGGTTGCCCGGCGAGCCTCCTCGGCCTGTTTTTCGGCGGCCTTGCGGCCCTCTTCGGTCCGCTGGCGGGCAAGCCGCTCGCGCTCGGCGGGCGAGGGTCGAGCAGTGCCTGCCGGGTTCGCGGCGGCAGGGGGCGAGGCGGGCGTCACCGGCGGGGGCGGATCCAGCTGCTTGACCAGCGCACGGCCGGGCGGCGGCGGCTGGTCGGAATACACGGTGCGGCCGTTTTCATCCACCCACTTGAACTGGGCGGCGGCGGGCGCAGCGAGCAGCGTGGCGATGCCCAGCAGGCAGAGCGCTCGGGTGAGGGCAGGAGGGAGGGTCACCCCCGGATTCTGGTGAGATCGGCGCCGTCAAACCCGGCCGCCGCGACGAACGGGGCAGCGCCGCCGGCAGGCGGCATCGCTGGGAGAGCCTCCGCGCGCCGACGGTATAATCACGGTTTTGCGCGGCGGGCAAACCATGCGACTGACCAAGAAGGCGCTGACATTCGACGATGTCCTGCTGGTGCCCGCCTACTCCGACATCCTGCCGCGGGACACTTCGCTGAAGACCCGCCTGTCGCGGCGAATCGCGCTGAACATCCCGCTGCTCTCGGCAGCCATGGATACCGTCACCGAGGCGCCGCTGGCCATCGCCATGGCCCAGGAGGGCGGCATCGGCATCGTCCACAAGAACCTCTCGCCCGAGGCGCAGGCCGCCGAGGTGCTGCGGGTCAAGCGCTACGAGTCGGGCGTGCTGTCCGATCCGATCACCATCACCCCCGACATGCGGGTGCGCGATGTCATCGCCCTCACAAGGCAGCACCGCATCTCCGGCCTGCCGGTGCTGGCAGGGGGCAAGGTGGTGGGCATCGTCACCAACCGCGACCTGCGCTTCGAGACCCGGCTCGACGAGCCGGTGAGCACCATCATGACCCCGCGCGAGCGGCTGATCACCGTGCCCGAGGGGGCCACGCTCGATGAGGCGCAGGCGCTGATGCACCAGCATCGCCTCGAGCGGGTGCTGGTGGTCAATGCCGCCTTCGAGCTGCGCGGTCTGGTCACGGTCAAGGACATCATGAAGGCCACCGAGCATCCCAACGCCGCCAAGGATGCCAGCGGCAAGCTGCGCGTGGGCGCTGCGGTGGGCGTGGGAGGCGACAGCGAAGAGCGGGTCGAGCGCCTGGTGCGCGCGGGCGTCGATGCCATCGTGGTCGACACCGCGCACGGGCACACCCGGGGCGTGATCGACCGGGTGCGCGAGATCAAGCGTCAGTACCCCGCCATCGATGTCATCGGCGGCAACATCGCCACCGCCGAGGCGGCGCGGGCGCTGGTCGAAGCCGGCGCCGATGCCGTCAAGGTCGGCATCGGCCCGGGCTCCATCTGCACCACGCGGATCGTGGCCGGCGTGGGCGTGCCGCAGATCTCGGCCATCTCCGATGTGTCCGGCGCGCTTGCGGGCACAGGGGTGCCGATGATCGCCGACGGCGGCATCCGCTACTCGGGGGATGTCGCCAAGGCGATCGCGGCCGGAGCCGACAGCGTGATGATGGGCTCGATGTTCGCCGGCACCGAGGAGGCGCCGGGCGAGGTGGTGCTGCTGCACGGCCGATCGTACAAGGCCTATCGCGGCATGGGCTCGCTGGGCGCCATGCAGGAGGGCGCCGCCGACCGCTACTTCCAGGACTCCTCCGCCAACGCCGACAAGCTCGTGCCCGAGGGCATCGAGGGTCGGGTGCCCTACAAGGGCTCGGTGGTGGCCATCGTGTACCAGCTCTGCGGCGGCCTGCGGGCCAGCATGGGCTACTGCGGCTGCCGCGACATCGAGGCGATGCGCACCCGCCCGTCCTTCGTCGAGATCACATCGGCCGGCATGCGCGAGTCGCATGTCCACGATGTGCAGATCACGCAGGAAGCCCCCAACTACCACATCGACTGATCCGGCATGCACGACCGGATCCTCATCGCCGACTTCGGCTCGCAGGTCACGCAGCTCATCGCCCGCCGGGTGCGCGAGTGCGAGGTCTACTGCGAGATCCATCCCTTCGACGAGCTCGAGCCGGTGCTTGCCGCCTGGCGGGCCGACGGCTCGCTCAAGGGCATCATCCTCTCGGGCGGGCCCAGCTCGGTGACCGAGCCTGGCTCGCCGCGCGCGCCGCAATCGGTGTTCGACGCCGGCGTACCGCTGCTGGGCATCTGCTACGGCATGCAGACCATGGCCGCCCAGCTCGGTGGCGAGGTGCAGGCCGGCAGCGTGCGCGAGTTCGGCCATGCCCGGGTGCGCGCCCGCGGGCACACCCGCCTGCTCGAGGGCATCCAGGATCACACCAACGCCGAGGGCCACGGCCTGCTCGATGTCTGGATGAGCCACGGCGACAAGGTGGTGCGCATGCCGGAGGGCTTCCGGCTCATGGCGTCCACCGAGAGCTGTCCCATCGCCGGCATGGCCGATGAGGCGCGGCACTGGTACGGCATGCAGTGGCACAGCGAGGTCACCCACACCCGACAGGGCAGGGCGATCCTGCGCCGCTTCGTGCGCGAGATCTGCGCGGCGCGCGGCGACTGGACCATGCCCGGCTTCATCGACGAGGCGATCGCCCGCATCCGCGCCCAGGTTGGCGCGGATCAGGTCATCCTTGGCCTGTCCGGCGGGGTCGATTCCTCGGTGGCGGCGGCGCTCATCCACCGGGCCATCGGCGCGCAGCTCACCTGCGTCTTCGTCGATCACGGGCTGCTGCGCGTGAACGAGGCCGATCAGGTCATGCGCACCTTCGCGCAGCACCTCGGCGTGAAGGTCGTCCATGTCGATGCCACCGATGCCTTCATGTCGCGGCTGGCCGGGGTCTCCGATCCCGAGGCCAAGCGCAAGATCATCGGCGCGGAGTTCGTCGAGGTCTTCCAGCGCGAGTCAGACCGGCTGAGCGATGCCCGCTGGCTGGCGCAGGGCACCATCTACCCCGATGTCATCGAATCGGCCGGCGCCAAGAAGAAGGCCCACACCATCAAGTCGCACCACAATGTCGGTGGCCTGCCGGCCTCGATGCGCCTGAAGCTGCTCGAGCCGCTGCGCGAGCTCTTCAAGGACGAGGTGCGCGAACTCGGCGTGGCGCTCGGGTTGCCGCGCGAGATGGTCTATCGCCATCCCTTCCCCGGGCCGGGGCTGGGGGTGCGCATCCTCGGCGAGGTGCGCCGCGAGCATGCCGACCTGCTGCGGCGGGCCGATGCCATCTTCATCGACGAACTGCGCGCCACGGCCGCCACCGAGCGCGATGTGGCCGCGGGCCTGGCCGAGCCCGGGCAGGCCGGCACCAGCTGGTATGACCTCACCTCGCAGGCCTTCGCGGTGTTCCTGCCGGTGCGCTCGGTGGGCGTGATGGGCGATGGTCGCACCTACGAGCATGTGGTGGCGCTGCGCGCGGTGCAGACCCAGGACTTCATGACCGCGCACTGGGCGCATCTGCCGCATGAACTGCTCGGCCGGGTGTCCAACCGGATCATCAATGAAGTCCGGGGCATCAATCGGGTGGTCTACGACATCTCGGGGAAACCGCCGGCGACCATTGAGTGGGAATGATTCGGCGTCTCGCGCCGGCGTCGTTGCACTGCGCGGCGCCGCCGGGGATTTGCAGCCCGGGCTGCCGCCCTCAGTGCGCGCCAAAGGCGTAGGCGTCCATGGCCAGCATGCCGTAAGCGACTCCGCCTTCGATCACCCTCGCGGGCGGCAGTCCGGCATCGGTATCGGCCGCGCCCGCGGCGACGAGCAGCGGCCAGAAGTGCTCCGTGGTGGGGTGAGCGCGGCGGGCGTTCGGGGCGTCCTCCAGCGTGCGCAGCAGGCGCGCGCGGTCACCCTGTTCGACGGCCTCCCGCACCCAGTCTGCAAAGGCCCGGACATAGGGCTGCGCCGGTCCGTGAACGCTGCGGAACTCATGGAGATTGTGCGTCAGGCTCCCCGATCCGACGATCATCACGCCCTCCTCGGCCAGCGGGGCCAGCGCCTGCCCGAACGCCCAGGCCGTTTTCTCATCCAGCCCCGATGGCAGGGAGACCTGGAAGACCGCAATGTCGGCGTCCGGGTACAGGTGCAGCAGGGGAACCCAGGCGCCGTGATCGAGGCCCCGCTGCGAGTCGGCTTGCGCCGGCCAGCCGGCCTGGGTGAGGCGATCGATCGTGCGCCCGGCCAGCGCGCAATGGCCGCGCGCCGGGTAATGGATACGGCGGAGCGCCGGATCGAAACCACCGAAGTCGTGGATTGTCTGGGGCTGCGCCGATGTGGCCACCCGCGGCGCAGGGGTCATCCAGTGGGGCGAGACCACGAGTACCGCCTCGGGCCGGGGCAACTGTCGGCCGAGCGCCGTCAGTGCTGGTCCGGCGAGGCCGGGCTCGAGCGCGAAGGTTGGCGCCCCGTGCGAGACGAAAAGACTGGGCAGGCGTGGCATCAGCGTCCTCCGGCAAACGCAGGGATGGTCGGACCTCGGTTGAGGCAGCGATCTGTTCTGTTGGGCGCGACTGTAGAAGTCACGCGAGACGAGATAAACAGATTCCCGGTGGACTTTATATCCCGTGTTTCGGGAGAATCGGGGGATGGACAGGTTCCAGGAGATGCGGGTCTTCGTGGCCGTGGCCGACGCCGGCAGCTTCGTGCGCGCCGCCGATGCGCTCCGTCTGTCGAAGACGGCGGTCTCGCGTCTGGTGGGCGAGCTGGAGGCAAGGCTGGGTGCGCGCTTGATGCACCGCACGACGCGCAGGCTCTCGCTGACTCCCGAGGGAGAGGTCTTCCATGAGCGCTGCCGCCAGTTGCTCGACGGGCTGGCCGAGGCCGAGGCCGAACTCACGGCGCACGCCGGCGAGGCGGTCGGGCGGCTGCGCATCAACATACCGGTGAGCTTCGGGCTGCTGCATCTGGCGCCTCTATGGCCCGCGTTCATGGCGATGCACCCGGAGGTTGAGCTCGACATCACGCTGGCAGACCGTCTGGTCGATCTGGTGGAGGAGGGCTACGACCTGGCGGTGCGCATCGCCCGGTTGCAGCCGTCCTCGCTGGTGAGCCGGAAGCTGTCCTCCACGCGCCTGGTGCTGTGCGCCTCGCCCGAGTACCTGCGCCGGAAAGGCATGCCGCAGCATCCGTCCGATCTGACGCGGCATGCGGTGATTGCCTATACGCTGCCGTCCATGGGTGACCGCTGGGAGTTCGACGGGCCGCACGGCCCCGTCAGCGTGACGGTCGCGCCGCACATGCGCACCAACAGCGGCGACACCTGCTGCGCCGCCGCGCTGCAACACCAGGGGCTCGTGCTGCAGCCGACCTTTCTGGTCGGCCCGCACCTCGCGAGTGGCGCTCTGGTGGAGGTATTGACGCAATACCGGTCGATCGAGTTGGGGGTCTTCGCCGTCTACCCGTCTCGCAAGCATCTGACACCGAAGGTGCGGGTGCTGATCGATTTTCTCGTTCGGGCGTTCCGCCTGCGCGCGTGGCCTGCCTGATCGGGGAGGGGCGGGCGCGCCTGAAGCGATCGTGAACGACTACCCGGTGGTTGCAACCGGGCCGGGGGCGCCGCATCCCCGGGGTGCCATCCGCAGCAGCGGCGACGCGCCGGAAACCGACGCAACTGCGCTCAGCCCGGCCAGGTGAACCGGATGTTTCCATCGCGCAAGCCCGCCAGCACCACCTCGATGCCGCCCGACTTGATCATCCATTCCAGCCGATGGTCGCGGTACTCGCGTTTCGCGCCCGTGCCGCCATAGCGGTCAGGGTTGGCGCCCACCACGGCGGCTGCCTTGTCGAACGGCCTGTCCGAGCCGGTCGGCGAGCCATTCCTGCATGAGTCGGGTCTGGCGGCGCGCTTCGGCGCCGAGCTGCTTCGCCAGTTCGCCCTCTGCCCGCCGGAACCAGAGAATCTCTCCCCAGCCCCAGTTGATCGCCTCGTACTGGGTGTCGCAGATCTCCTCGGTCTGGCGCGCGAAGGCGCGGGCTGCCGGGCTGCGGGGCAGCAGCGGCGGCTGCGGCCACCGCTCCTCGATGTACTCGAGAATCACGGTCGACTCGAAGATCCGGACATCCGGGCCGTCGATCAGCAGCGGAACCTCCGCGCGCGGATTGGCTTGTGCCAGCGGCCCGGTCAAGCTGCGCGCTAGCCGCGCGGCGCCTGGCTCGAGGTCGCCCGTCGCAGGGCCTCGCCGAAGGCCGAGAAAAGTGCGCGATTCACCGTGTTCGTCTGCGGGTCGTACTCGGCGTGCCATTGCACCCCTAGGGCGAAGCCGGGAGCCTCGGCAATGCGGATGGCCTCGATCGTCTCGTCCTCGGCGACGCCTTCGATCACGATCCGGCCTCCCGGCTCGAGGATGCCCTGACCATGCAGGGAATTCACGCGGATGGTCTCGCGACCGAACAGCGACGCGAACACGCCCCCCGGCACGAGGCGGACCTCATGCCGGTCGGCGAACACGACCTCGGGATCCGGATGGATCTCGCCCGAGGGCAGCCGGGGCATTCGATGGTTCATGCGTCCGGGCAGGGTGCGAATCTCGGGGTGCAGCGACCCGCCGAAGGCGACATTCATCTCCTGGAAGCCGCGGCAGATGCCAAGCACCGGAACCCCGCGCTCGACGCAGGTCCGGATCAGCGGCAGAGCGACGGCGTCGCGGTTGAGGTCGTAGGGTTCGTGAGCGGGATGCGGTTCGACGCCGAAGTGAGTCGGGTGGACATTGGCGCGTGCGCCGGTGAGCAGAATGCCGTCGACGACATCGAGGAGCGACGCGATGTCGGTGACCTCGGGCAGGCCGGGAAAGACCAGCGGCAGGGCGCCGGCGACCTCGGCGACCGCGCGAAGGTTGCGCTCGCCAGCTGACTGGACATCGAAGCGATTTTCGATGCGGTAGGTGTTGGCGATCACGCCGACCACCGGTCTTCTCATGTCGAAACTCCAGCCACGCAGCCGGCATCTGACGCGGACAGCGTTGATTCGTGATCGATCGTTGCAGCCGGCGCCGATGCTACTCTGCCGGCCGGACCGGCGCCAGAAAGACGATGTGCGGATGTTCGCCCAGCCCCTGTGATGGAAATCCCGTCACCGATCGGCTAGCCTCGGGGCACGGGGCGCGTGGGTTTGTGCGCCTCGCCCCCGCAATCCAACGCCGTGTGCCCGAGGCTCTCTGATGACGCGCGACTCCCATTCCGATGCCGGCGCGTCAGCCTGCGGGGCTGCGCCTCCCGCGTCGCCACCGGCCTCGGTCAGCCTGGTCGAAGCCTTCGGATTCTGGCTCAAGCTGGGCTTCATCAGTTTCGGCGGTCCCGCCGGGCAGATCGCGATCATGCACGCCGAGCTGGTCGAGCGCCGCCGCTGGATCAGCGAGCGGCGATTCCTGCATGCGCTGAACTACTGCATGGTGCTGCCCGGCCCGGAAGCCCAGCAGCTCGCCACCTACATCGGGTGGCTCATGCACCGCACCTGGGGCGGCATCATCGCGGGCGCGCTGTTCGTGCTGCCCTCGCTCTTCATCCTGATCGCGCTGAGCTGGATCTACCTGCGCTTTGGCAGCCAGCCCGTGGTGGCGGGCATCTTCTTCGGACTCAAACCTGCCGTCACGGCGCTCGTGCTGCATGCGGCGCATCGCATCGGCACGCGCGCGCTGAAGAATCGCTGGATGTGGGGCATCGCGGCTGCCTCGTTCATCGCCATCTTCGGTTTCGACATGCCGTTCCCGGCCATCGTGCTGGCTGCCGCCCTGGTCGGCCATCTCGGCGCCCGCCGTTGGCCTCAGGTCTTCGCGCTCGGCGGCGGTCACGGCGGCGCCAAGGCGGGTTTCGGGCCGGCACTGATCGACGACGACACGCCCACGCCGGCGCACGCGCGGTTCTCGCGCGGACGGCTGGCCTGGGTGCTGGCGGTGGGGCTCGGACTGTGGGCGCTGGCGATGGGCGTTCTGGTGTCCAGCCAGGGTCTGCAAGGCACCCTGACGCAGATGGGCTGGTTCTTCACGAAGGCCGCGCTGCTCACCTTCGGTGGCGCCTACGCGGTCCTGCCCTATGTCTACCAGGGCGCGGTGGAAACCCACCAGTGGCTCAGCGGCCCGCAGATGATCGACGGTCTGGCCCTCGGCGAGACGACACCCGGACCGCTGATCATGGTCGTGGCCTTCGTCGGTTTCGTCGGTGGCTGGTTGAAGCAGGTCCTGGGGCCCGAGGCGCTGTTCCTGGGCGCCGCGCTGGCGGCCATGGTGGTGACCTTCTTCACCTTCCTGCCCTCATTCGTCTTCATCCTCGCGGGCGGCCCGGTGGTGGAGTCCACGCACGGCAAGCTCGGCTTCACCGCGCCCCTCTCGGCCATCACCGCGGCGGTGGTCGGCGTGATCCTGAATCTGGCGATGTTCTTTGCCTACCATGTGTTCTGGCCGCAGGGCTTCGGCGGGCGCTTCGATCTGCTCTCGGCCGTGATCTGCGCGCTCTCGGCCCTGGCGCTGTTCCGATTCAAAGTGGGCGTTCTGCCCTTGCTCGGCGCCTGTGCCGGCGTGGGGCTGGCATGGAGCCTGGTGGCGCCATTGTGGCGCTGACCGGCATGGAATCGGCCTGAGGCCGGCTTCAGGCGGCGAGGGCGCGGGCCGAGCTGAGGGTGGCATGGAGTTGCGCAGCCGCCGCGATGCGTGGCGGCGTCGCGATCATGCCGGCCACCAGCGAGTCGTCGGCCAGCTCGCCCGACAGCAGATCAGCCGTGTCCCGGGAGAGGCTGTCCAGGCTCTGCCGGCGCTCGGCAGCGATTGCGCCAGCCGGCGGCATGCGGCACCAGCGGTCGAGCATGCCCAAGGTGCGCAGGGGGAGCATGCGAAATCCGACGCTGCGTGTTCACGCGAATGGCCGGCATCAGCCGGGGGGCCTGCTGGGTTTGCACCGCCAGCAGCTTTCGGAGCGTGGGTGCGCCCTCCGCGATCGCATTCGGCATCAGGTCGGATCCGCCGGCGCCGCCCGCGATCCTTCCTGCCCGCTCAACCAGCGCGATGGTCGCTTCGTAGACGCTGGCCAGGCCGTGGGCCGCATCGGTTGACAGCCGCTGCCCGTCGACCACCGACTCCTGCCAGAGCGGCACCTCTGGTATCAGGGTCAGCGTCCCGTACCGGGACGCTGACCCGCTGCTGGAGTTGCCTGCCGCCCAGGCCTGCGGCGCGCGTTCGGCCAGGCCGACAAGATCCTCGGCCTGAAACACGCCGGGCGCCAGTTTCGGAAGCTCGGCGTAAGGATCTCCGTCCTCGTCGAGCGCGATCCCGTGACCGGCGGCCACGCGAGACAGTTCGCGGGCGAGATCGCCATGCGGGCGGCTGAGCACGGTGAACACGCCACCGAGATCGGCATTGTGCAGGGACACCATCAGCGCAGGCTACAGACGGTCGATCACGGACATCCACGCCCGGGTCTCGGGCGCGACGCGCTCGAACCGATAGGCCCCGGCTTGCAAGGGAAAGCTGTATTCGGCCTGGTCGGCGAATGCCGGGCGGAAGAAGCCCCGGGCGTAGGCGCGAAAGTCGCCTGGCGTGGCAAGCCAGCCATCGTTCAGCGCGAGCCCGTCGGGGTCGATCGAGGGGATGACATGCCACCGGAACGGCAACCAGGCCAGCAGGGGATGCCGCTCGCCATGCCCGGAAACCGGGTGCTGCAGCCCGACAGCGCGGACGCGCCGGCAAGCGCCAGGCCCAGGCGCAATGCGGCCCGCCGGTCGATCGGGGGGCTGCGTCGGCCGATCGTCGCGCCCGCCGGCGGGCAGGCCTGGGCCCGGCCGATCAAAGTGAGGAGCCTGCTGTCAGGGGTCATTGCCTGCCTCGAATGGGATCTTGAAAACCCGCGTTCGCCGCGCGCCGGATTCTAGACGGGGCCGTTCAGGACTGACACGACCCGCCGATCTCAGGCAGAGTGCTCGCCGTGCGCCGAGCATGCTAAGGAACCCTCCCGTGAATCCCTTGCCCGACTTCCTGCCGCCGCCCCATGAACTCGACGCCGATGCGAGCTGCCCCAGTCGACTCGGCTGGATGCAGGGCAGCCCGCCGCCGCCCGAGCGCGTGGTGCGCTTCGACACCGGCGACAGCCGGAAGTTTCCGCAGTCGAGATGGAGCTTCAGCCATACCCGTGAGCTGTACCCCACGCTGAACATCGGGCGGGGCGACGGGCCGGTGGCCGCGCTGCCCCGCGCGCTGCGCGACGATCTGGACGACATCGCGCTCACCCCCATCGGCGCGGGCAAGCCGATCCGCTTCGCGCAGTCGCTCAAGGCCAACTACACCGATGGCATCGTGGTGCTCCACCGCGGCCGCATCGTGCTGGAGCGCTACTTCGGGGCGCTCGGCGAACACCAGCCGCACATCGCATTTTCGGTGACCAAGTCGTTCATCGGCACCCTGGGCGCAACGCTGGTCGCCGAGCGGGTGCTGGACGAGTCGCGCCCGGTGACGCACTGGGTGCCCGAACTGGCGGGGTCGGGCTTCGGCGGCGCGACGCTGGGCGAGGTGATGAACATGACCACCGCGCTCGACTTCAGCGAGGTCTACACCGACCCCGACTCCGGCATCGCGGCCTATGCGCGGGCCGGTGGCCTCGCGCCGCGGGCGGCCGGCAGCCCGCCGCCGGAGGGTCTGTATGCGTTCCTGCAGGCGGTGCGCCCGGCGGGCGTCCACGGCGCGGCCTTCACCTATCGCAGCGTCAACACCGATGTGCTCGCCTGGGTGATCCAGCGCGCCGCGGGCGAGCGCATCGAGTCCCTGCTGTCGCAGCGTCTCTGGGGCCCGCTCGGCGCCGAGCGCGACGCCCACATCATCTGCGATCCGTATGGCATGCCCTTCGCGGCGGGCGGTCTGTGCACCACCGTGCGCGATCTCGCCCGCATGGGAGAGATGATTCGATGCGAGGGCGCGTTGGCCGGCCGGCAGATCGTGCCCGCCGCCGCGGTGGCCGCGATTCGCGGTGGCGGCGATCCGGCCGCGTTCGCGCCCGCCGGCTACGCCCTGCTGCCGGGCTGGAGCTATCGCCATCAGTGGTGGAACAGCCATCAGCCCGATGGCATGTTCATGGCCCGCGGCATCCACGGGCAGGCGATCGTCGTCAATCCCGGCGCCGAGATGGTGGTCGCGCGCTATGCGTCGCACCCGCTGGCGGCCAACGCCAACCTCGATCCCGCCTCGCTGCCGGCCTGGTCGGCGCTGGCGGATCACCTGGCTCGGCACCCGGGCTGAGGGGCGCCGGCGATGAGATTCATCCACGCCGCCGACCTGCATCTCGACAGTCCCTTGCGGGGCCTGTCCGCCTATCCTGACGCGCCCGCGGATCGGCTGCGCACCACCACCCGCGACGCCTTTCGCAACCTCGTCGACCATGCCATCGCGGAGGCGGTGGACTTCATGGTGATCGCGGGCGATGTCTATGACGGCGACTGGAAGGACTTCAACACCGGGCTCTTCTTCGTGAGGCAGATGGGGCGGCTGCGGCACAAGGGCATCCCGGTCTTTCTGCTGCACGGCAATCACGACGCCGAGAGCGAGATGACCCGCGGGCTCGAGCTGCCCGACAATGTGCGGGTCTTCCCGTCGCGCAGGGCCGAGACCTTCCGGATCGAGGCGCTGCGGGTGGCCCTTCACGGCCGCAGCTTCCGGGTGGCAGCCACCACCGAGAACCTGCTTCCGGGATACCCGCCGCCGGTGCCCGGCTGGCTGAACATCGGCGTGCTTCACACCGCCCTGGAGGGGCACGCCGAGCACGCCCGTTACGCACCCTGCTCCCTGGCCGAGCTGCGCGCCCGGGGGTATCAGTACTGGGCTCTGGGCCATGTGCACGAGCACTGGCTCGAGCGCGGCCCGGTCACCATCGCCTACCCGGGAAATCTGCAGGGGCGGCACATCCGGGAACCGGGCGTCCGGGGCGCGTTGATGGTCAGCGCCGAGGGCGACGAGATCACCGCGGTCGAGCGGATCGAGTCCGATGTCCTGCGCTGGCATCTGCTCGGGGTGGACATCAGCGCTTGCGGGGATCGAAGCGCGGCAATCCGCGCTGCCGGGCAAGGCCTCGCGCAGGCGCTCGCGGCCACGCCCTCGCATCTGCCGCTGGCGGTCCGGGTGGTGTTCACGGGTCGCTCTCCGGCGCATGCGGCGCTGCTCGCCGACGAGGTGCAGCTTCGGCACGAGGTGATCTCGCAGGCGCTCGCGCTGGCGCCCGAGCGGGTCTGGATCGAGAAGGTGAGGGTGCTGGCCGAGCCCGCCGGCGCGGCGAGCACGCCCTTCGAGGACGAGCGGGAGGGCGCGCTCGCCGAACTCGCGGGGCTGGCGCTGACTGCGGTGAACGACCCGGGCTTCCGGCAAGCGCTCGAGTCGGACTGGCGGGCGGTGCTCGACAAGCTGCCGCACGAGGTGCTTCAGGTGTCGCCGGAACTGCAATCGCTGCGACAGGACCCGGCCGCGCAGACGGCAGACCGCCTGCACGAGGCCACCGCGCTGCTGCTCGCCCGGATGACCCTGGGCAGCGGCACGGCCGAGTGATCCGGAGAGCTCGGCGATGCGCATCCGCGAACTCAGGCTGATCCGCTACGGCAAGTTCACCGACCGCGTGCTGAGCCTGCCGGGCCGCGAGCGCGACATTCATCTTGTGGTGGGCCCCAACGAGGCCGGCAAGTCCACCGTGCGCGCGGCCATCGGGGACTGGCTGTTCGGCATTCCCACGCGCACGCCGCTCGCGTTCCTGCACCCGATGCCCGAGTTGCGGATCGGCGGCGTGATCGAGCGCCCGGCCAGCGGGGCGACGCAGGCCGAGCGGCTCTCCTTCGATCGCACCAAGGGCAACCGCAACACCCTGCGCACGCCAGCCGACGGGCCGCTGCCCGATGACACGCTCGCCGCCTGGCTGGGCGGCCTGCAGGCCCAGGCCTTCAATCGGCTGTACGCGCTCGATCACGCCAGCCTGGTGGAGGGCGGCGCGGGAATCCTCTCGGCCTCCGACGATCTCGGGCAGATGCTGTTCCAGTCGGCCGCCGGCATCGACCACCTGGGCGCCATCCTGCAGACCCTCAGGGCCGAGGCGGAATCGGTATGGGCGCCGCGCAAGTCGGGCGCGCGCGCCTACTACCAGGCTCAGGAGGCCTATGAGGCCGCCCAGACCGAGTTCCGACGCGCCACGCTGCGCACCCGGGACTGGAAGACCCGGCATGAGGCGCTGGCAGACACGCAGGCCGAGCTCGACGCGGCGAGAGTCCGCGATGCCGACCTGCGGCGGCAGATCAGCCGGCTGGAGCGCATCCGCCGGGTGCGCCCCCTGCTGCTCCAGCTCGATCGCGCGAGCGAGCAGCGCGACGCCCTGCTGGCGGACGGCGAGATCGCGATCCTCGACGAGAACGCCGGGGACCTCTTTCGTGAGGCCCTTCAGGCGCTCGCCGTGGCCAGGGCCGACATCGCCCGCCTGAGTGGCGAAATCGCCGAAGCCCAGGCCTTCCTGGCGCGAACGCCCGTCGATCACACCGTGCTTTCGCTGGCCCCGGACATCATCGAACTCAACGAGCGCCGCCTGCAGTTTCGCGCTCACCGCACCGACATCCTCAAGCGCGAGGAGGAGATCCGGCTGCTTTGGGTCGGCGTCCAGGATCAGGTTCGCGGTCTGGGCTGGCCGGCCGATACCGAGGAGGCGGTCCGCCAGCGCCTGCCGGCGGCGCCGGCCCGCTCGCGGCTGGGCGTGCTCATCCGGGAGCGGGGTGCGCTGGCGCAGGCGCTGGCGGCCGGGCGCGCGGATCTTGCCGAGCGCGAGCGCCAGCAGCAAGCCGCCGAGGAGGCGCTCTCGCGCCTGTCGGCCGAGGCGGTCGATCCGGCCTTGCGCGAGGCGCTCGAGCGCGGGTTGCGCCTGGGCGATCACGAGGCAACGCTCGCCGAGCATCAGCGATCCCTGGACGAGCTCGGCATGAAGATCGACCGCGCCCTCGGCGGGCTGGGCGACTGGCGCAGGCCGGTGTCGTCCCTGCAGGCCATGGTGCTGCCGGATCTGCCCGCGCTGCAGGGTCTGATCGATCGGCACAAGGCGGATGGACTCGCCCGGGATGCCCTGCGGGAGGGCCTCGAGGAAAAGACCCAGGCGCTTGCCCGCCTCGAACGCGATCTTCAGCAGTTCATGCGCCACTTCCAGCCGGTGACCCGGGACGAGGTCCTGCAGGCCCGGCAGATCCGTGATGCCGCGTGGCAGGCCATCCGGCGAGATCCCCCCACCCTGATCGAGCAGGGCGAGGCCTTCGAGGCGCGCCTCGTCGATGCCGACCGGCTGGCTGATCAGCGTCACGATCGGGCCCAGCACGAGGCCGACCGTCAGTCCCGCGCCGATGCGCTGGACCGCCTGCGGCAGGAACGGCTCGATCTCGAGCGGCGAGCGCAGAGTCTGGCGCGCGAGATGGCGCAGCGCGTGGCCCGCTGGGACGACATGGCCCGGGCCGCTGGCCTGCCGGATCTGCCGCTCGAGCTGGCTGCCAGCTGGCTGCAGCAGCGCCAGCAGGTCCTGAGCCTCGACGCCGAGCGGGCGCTCGCCGAGCGCGCGCTGCGGGTCCGGCAGGCCGAGGCCGATCGGGTTCGCGATCAGCTCTGGCGCCTGCTGCGTCGAGACCTCCCGGGCTCCGATGACGCCCCGGCGCCCGAGCTGCCTGCATGCCTGCGTCAGGCGCGGGATCGCGTGACGCAGGCTGACGAAGCACACGGGCAGCGACTGGGTCTGGCGCAGCAGATTCGCGACGGCCGGCTCGCGCTGGCCAACGCCCGCGCCGTGACGGAGGCCGCGCAGCAGGCATGGGACGCCTGGACCCGTTCCTGGCAAGCGGCTGCCGGGTCGGTGGGCTATCCCCCCGAGGCGGCGCCCGATCAGGTCGAAGCCGAACTCGCGGTCATGCAGGCGGTGGAGCAGGGGCTCGATCGGATCCGGCACATCCGCAGCGAGCGCATCGAGGCCATGCAGGCCGACCTCGACGGCCTCGCGCAGGGGGCGCGGTCGCTCGCCGCGCGCGCGGCGCTCGATCTGTCCGACCCGTCTGCCGAGGCCGTCATTCTCGAACTCGTCAGGCGTCTTGACCTCGCGAAGAAGGCCGGGAGCGAGCGCGCGGACGGGCAGGCCCGGCTCGAACGCGACCGCGATGCGCTCGCCGCCGCCGAACAGCGACTGCAGGCGGTGATGGCGCGACTCAGGCCGATCATGCTGGCCGCCGGCGTCGCGTCGGAGACCGAGCTCGGGCCGGCGATCGAGCGGTCGGATCGGCTGCGGGCCATCGACCAGGCGATTCGATCCGTGGAACAGGACCTGGTCGCGTCAGCCGACGGACTGGCTCTGCCGGCGCTGCGCGCAGAGGTCGAGGAGATCGGTCCGGATGCGCTCAGCGCTGACCTCGCGCGTCTGGGCGCCGAGGCCGCCGAGGGGGTGAACCGGATCGCGGCGCTCAGCAATGCCTATGGCGCCGGCAGGACCGCCTTCGATGCGATGGACGGGACCGATGCCGCCGCCCGGGCCGAGGCGCAGCGCCAGGAGGCGATCGCGGCCATGGCGGAAGCGGCCGAACGCTACCTCAGGCTGCAGACCGCGGTGCGGCTGCTTCACTGGTCGCTGGAGCGCTTCCGCGAGACCCGTCAAGGACCGATGCTCCAGCGGGCGTCGGCGATCTTCAGCGGCCTGACCCTGGGATCCTTCAGCCGGCTGCTGGTGGATACCGACAGCGCCACCCCGCGACTGCTGGGCCTGCGGCCCGAGGGCAGGCCGGTGGAGGTCAGCGGCATGAGCGAAGGCTCGCGCGACCAGCTCTACCTGGCGCTGCGTCTGGCCGCACTCGGCCTTCAGAGCAGCACCGGCGCGGACATGCCGCTGATCGCCGACGACCTGTTCATCAACTTCGACGATCGCCGCACGGCGGCGGGGCTGCACGCCCTGGGCGAGCTCTCGCGTGGCATGCAGGTGGTGTTCCTCACCCACCACGATCATCTCGTGCCGCTGGCCCGCGAGGTGCTGGGTCACGACCTGAATGTGATCGTGCTCTGAGCGAGCCCGCAGGCGGCGACGCACCGCCGATGAGGCGGCGGATCACCGGTTCGCCGGTCAGGGTTCGGCGTTGCGGATCAGGTCGGCCGCCTTCTCGGCGACCATCATCGTGGCCGCACAGATGTTGGCCGACGGGATGGACGGGAACACCGAGGCGTCCGCGATCCGCAGGCCCGGCAGGCCGTGCACGCGCAGCCGGGCATCGACCACCGCTTTGTGGTCGGCGGCCGGTCCCATGCGGGCCGTGCCGTTCAGGTGATAGGACGAGGCGCCCACCTGTCCGATGTAATCGAGGAGCTCGTCCTCGCGCTGCAGCGGATCGCCAGGCAGGCTCTCGGCCTGGAAGTAGGGCGCGAGCGCGCCGGTGCGCAGCAGACGCCTGGCGAGGCGCAGCCCCGCGACGAGCGCCCGGCGGTCCTGCTCATGGGAAAGATAGCGCGGGTCGATGACGGGCGGATCATGGGCATCGGCAGACCGGATGAAGACCGTGCCGCGGCTTTCGGGGCGGTGCTGCCAGACGCCGCAACTCATGCCCGGGTAGGCATCGAGCACGCCGACCTTCCCCGCGCGATAGCTCGCGGGAGAGAACACGCCCTGGAGATCGGGCCGGCCGTCGCCGCCGTCGGCGCGCCAGTGGAAGTGCACCACCGATGGCGTCAGCGCGAGGATGCTGGGCCGTCCGGTCAGCCAGCGGGCAACCTGGCCCCAGAGGCGGGGCCCGCGCGCGAGTTCATTGATGGTGGCGGCGTTGCGGACGCGCGCCACGGCGCGCACCGCGAAGTGGTCGCTCAGGTTCTCGCCCACGCCGGGCAGATCCCTGACCACCGCGATGCCCAGATCGATGAGCCGCTGCGCCGGCCCGATGCCCGAGAGCTGCAGCAGCTTCGGGGTGTTGATCGCGCCGGCGCACAGCACGGTCTCGATCCGGGCGCGCACCGTCCGGACGATGCCCGGCGCGTCTGCGCGCACATACGCAACCCCCGTGGCGCGCCCGTCCTCGACGAGGATCCGAACCGCCTGCGACCGGGTGCGCACCTCGAGATTCGGCCGGCGCCGGACGCCGCGCAGGAACGCGGTGGCGGCGCTGATGCGGCGGCCGGCATGGATGGTGCGCTGGTAGTAGCCGGCGCCGCTCTGGCTTGCCCCGTTGTAGTCGGGGTTGCGCGCAATGCCCAGCTCGGATGCGCCGGCCAGGAAGGCTTCACAGATCGGGTGCAGCCAGTCGTTCTCGGTGACCCGCAGACCGCCCTGGCGTCCGCGCAGGGCATCATCACCGCCACCCAGGAAACGCTCGGTGCGACGAAAGCAGGGCAGGATCTCGTCGTAGCTCCAGCCAGGATTGCCGAGCGCCGCCCAGTGGTCGAAGTCTTCGCGCTGGCCGCGGTTGTAGACCATGCCGTTGATCGCGGTGGATCCCCCCAGGGTGCGCCCCTGGGGAAGGCCGATCGACCGGTTTCCGGTGTGAGGCGAGGGCTCGGCGGCGAACGGCCAGGTGTAGCGCTCATCGTGCAGCATCCGGATGAAGCCCGCCGGGATGTGCAGGAACGGGTGATGATCGGGTGGGCCGGCCTCCAGCAGGCACACGCTGCGGCGGCCGTCCTCCGACAGGCGAGCCGCGAGCAGCGCGCCCGAGGCGCCGGCGCCCACGATCAGGTAGTCAACGGTGTCAGTGTTCTCTGCCATCGATTCCATGCGCCCGCGCGCGCGGCGTGGGTCACTGCGGTGGGGTTGTCTCGCCTCGGGGCGCGGGGCAGATCGGGGGTTTTCGACCCGGACACGGCGCCCGACAGCCCGCTTCACGACCGTCCGATCTTCTCACGCGCAGGAAGTGTTTGTACCCTGCGATGACCACGGCGACCGGGGAGGCGGGCGTCTTGCGCAGAGAATCCGAAGATTGGACTCGGTGCAGGCCGAGCCCGATCCATCCTGGCTGGGCAGTCGCGCATTGACGCTGCGCTACCTCGATCCGGTATCCGGCGCGCCGCGCTGGGCCAGCATCGATCTGGCGTCGTCCGCTGACCGGGCCGAACTGGTGGCCTTGATCGCCTCGTTCCTGACCGAGGAGCGCTTGCGCGAGGATGTCGTCATCACGCCGCCGAAGGCCGTGCCGGCGCTCGAGTTTCTGGCGCCGGGGGGCGGCGTGCTGGCGCGACTGGGGGAGGCCGCCGCCGCGGGGGGCGCGCTGCACTCCTGTATTCGCGATGCGCTGGCCCGGCCGGAGTCCGGGGAGTGGCGCCTGCAGGGCCGCAGCGCCCGGGCGCGACTTGCCGAGGCGCCTGCGATCACGGGGATGAACGGCCGCTGGGCGGTGGGCGCGGAGCTCACCCGGGTTGCGCTGGTGGCCGCGGTCAGCGCTGGCCAGGACCCGCTCATGGTGCCGGTGCGCCTGCGGGTGGAGGGGCGTCTGCTGCTGGCCGACAACGGCGTGTCGGCGCGCGACGCTGCCCTGCGCTGGGAAAGCGAGGCCTATCCGCTGGCGCAGTGGATCGATGCCGGCGCCGATGCCCGCACGCCCTCCGAGCTGCGCGCAGCGTGCGCGGCCGTGGCCGCGCTGATCGTGCGGACCGCCCGCGACCGCTGGCGGGACTAGCTGTCCGCGGGCGGGGTTCGCGTCTTGCGCCAGGAGTCTTTCACGCGGATCTTGTCGCCCCGGAAGCTGAAGAGATCGCAGCCGTCGACCTCCACCCGCTGACCGTCGCTCGCCCGGGTGCCCACGAAGGTCCATTCCGACACCCCGCGGGAGCCGGCCACGAAGTGACGCGCGCGCGTCCACTGCGCATCCGGAAAATCAGCCCATGCCTTCATGAAGCCCGCGCGGACCTCGTCTCGGCCAATGTAGCGGGTGCCGCTGGCCGACGGCCCGAGGCTGCTGTGAAACACGCAGTCATCGCTCATGAAGGACATCAGCGCCTCGATGTCATGCCGGCTCCAGGCCCGCGCGAAGGCCTCGAGTTGCGTGGTGTCGACCTGGGGCGCCACCAGGGTCTGTTCGAGGAACGCGAGGATGGCCGACTCGACGGTCGGGCAGTCTTCGCCGCCGGGCAGGGTGCTTGCCTGCAGGACGATGGGCGACTCGCGGTCATAGAAGTGCGGCTTGCCGGGAACCCGATAGCGGCGCATGCCCAGACCTGCCCGGGCAGCGCCCTCGGCGAGCGCCAGCGTGCGCTCGGGAATCGAGGGCAGATCATGCTCGCCGGCAAACAGCAGTACCGGCGGCATGCCGCGCGCGCCGTGCAGATAGTGCTCGGCATCGTCGGCATACATGCCGCCCGACAGGCAGACAACCGCCGCAGCCGGCACGCCGAGCGCGTAGGCCGCGTAGGCAGATGCGAAGGCGCCGGCCGAGAAGCCGCCGATCACCATGCGGGTCGGGTCGATCGCCCAGCGCGCGGCGTTGGCCGCGATGAATCGGAAGGCGTCAGCGACATCGGCCCAGCAGGCCTCGCTGCCATGCAGGAGCTCCTCGTGGCTGGCGGGCGGCAGACCCAGCAGACCGCGGACATGATCGGTCCTGCCGCGCGCCAGTTGCTGCCGGTCGCGCTTGATCGGGTGGGGCTGCGGCGCGGGAAGCTCCTGCGTGAGCCGGTAGCCGATCGAGAAGCAGACATAGCCACGCGCCGCAAAGCGCTCGCAGTACTCGTGCACCGGCGTGTTCCGCGAGCCATCCTGCTCGAACTCGTCACGGTCCTTGGCGCCGCGGTGATAGGCCCCGCCATGCGCCATCACCAGGGCGGGACGACCCGCGGCGGGCGCCTCGCCCGGTGGCAGATACGCATCCAGGGTCAGCGCGCGGCTGCCGGCCTGAACCGTGCCGTAGCCGATGCTGCCGGTGCCGTAGCGCAGGTCGCGCTGGATGCGGATGGCGGGATGAGTGTCGCTGGCGATGCCGTTCATGGGGTCGTCTCCGGGCCGGGGGCTAGTTGATGGTTGCGCCGGAACTGCGAACCAGTTCGGCCCAGCTTTGCACATCGCGTCGGAACATCGCTCCCCACTGGTCGATGGTGGTGGCCGGCTGGACGGGGAACGCGCCCACCTCGAAGATCCGGGCGCGGACCTCGGGCTGCGCGACGATCTGGTTGACCACCCGGTTCAGGCGCTCGAGGATCTCGCGCGGCGTGCCCGCTGGCGCGAACATCGCATGCCAGCCGACCAGGTCGATCGGGATGCCGGCTTCGATCAGGGTGGGCACCTCGGGCAGCGAGGGCAGGCGGTTGGTGCCGTTGAGCGCGAGCGCGCGCAGCTTGCCGGCCTTCACCTGCGGGGTCTGCGACACCGCGTCCAGGATCGCCATCGTGAGCGAGCCACCGATCAGGTCGTTGGCAGCGCCACCACCCGTGTAGGGGACATGGGTCATCGTGACGCCCGCAATCCGGTTGATGCCCTCGCCGATGAGGTGCGACGGCGAGCCGTTGCCGAAGGAGCCGAAGGTCACCTCCTTCGGGCTGCGTCTGGCCAGGGCGATCAGGTCGGCCATCGATCGCAGCGGTGAATCGGCGCGCACCAGCACCAGCAGCGGCGCGGTGGCGATCTTCGTCACCGGGGCGAAGTCCTTCAGGGCGTCATAGCCGAGCGTGCGATAGAGCGAGGGAGCGATCGCGAAGCCCGCCGCCGTGGTCATGATCGTGTAGCCGTCGGGCGCCTGGCGCGCGGCCAGCTCTGCGCCGACATTGCCGCCGGCCCCGGGCCGGTTCTCGACCACGACCGGCACGCCGAGCTCGGCGCGCATCCGGTCGGCGAGCAGGCGGGAGACGATGTCGCCGCCGCCACCGGCCGCCCAGGGATGGATGAGGCGGATCGGCCGGTTCGGCCAGGCTGTCTGGGCCCGGGCCTGGCCTGTCGGGCCGAGCGCGAGGGCGGGCGCAGCGGCGCCAGCCGCCACCCTGAGCAGCCTTTGAAGCGCGCGTCTGCGCGCGGGTCGGGCGAACGGTGATCGGGCGGGGCCGGGCGAATCGGATCTCATGTCGGCAGCTCCGGAGCGGGAGTCGCCTGCGGGGAACGAGGTCTGTCGGGCCTCGACCCGCCGCAGGCGCAGGCCGTGGGGACGGATGCGGGATGATCGCCGAAAGCCCGTGGCGGGCAAATCGCGCCAGGCGGCTTTTCGGCCGCGCCGGCGCGCGGAGCGCTGCGACCCGATCGGCCTATCATCCCGCATTGCCCGACCGGGGAACTGCGCCATGCCCGCTGCCACCGACATCGATGCCACTCACGATCCCGCCGTGCTGAGCTGGGTCGAGAGTGCCAATGCCGACGACGCCGAGTTTCCGATCCAGAACCTGCCCTTCGGGCGTTTCCAGGAGCCCGGCGAGCGGCGCTGGCGCATCGGCGTGGCCATTGGCGATCAGGTGCTTGACCTGCGCCGAGCCGGCCTGATCCGGCACGGCGACATGCGGCGTGTACTGAACCTGCGGCCAGATGCGCGACGAGCCTTGCGCCGCGCCATTCACGACGGGCTTCGAGCGGACAGTGCCTCGTACACGACATGGAGCGAGGCGCTTGTACCGATGGACCGAGTGACGCTTGGCCTGCCCTGTCGGATCGGCGACTACACCGATTTCTATGTCGGCATCCACCATGCCACCGCGGTCGGGCGGCTGTTTCGCCCCGACAATCCCCTGATGCCCAATTACCGTTGGGTGCCCATCGGGTATCACGGGCGCGCCTCGACCATCCTGCCCAGCGGCCACGACTTTCATCGCCCGCGCGGACAGATCCGGGCAGCCCCGGATGGCGCGCCGGTGCTCGCCGAGAGCCAGCGCCTGGACTGCGAGCTCGAGCTCGGCGTGGTGATCGGCCGCCCCAATGCGCTGGGCAGCCCGATTCCAATCGAACAGGCCGAGGATCATGTCTTCGGGCTCACGCTCTTCAACGACTGGAGCGCCCGCGACATCCAGTCCTGGGAGTACCAGCCGCTGGGCCCGTTCCTGGGCAAGAGCTTCGCCAGCACCATCTCGCCCTGGATGGTCACGCTCGAGGCGCTTGCGCCGTTTCGTCGCGCGTTTGCGCGCGAGCCCGGGGAGCCGTCGCCCTTGCCCTACCTGGATGGCGCGAGCAATCGGGCGCACGGCGCGATCGACATCCGCCTCGAGCTGCGGCTGCAGACCGCCGCGATGCGCGCCGCGGGTCAGCCGGCCGAGCGGATCGGCCGCTCGGGTTTTGCCGAGGCGGCGTACTGGACCGTGGCACAGCTCGTCACCCACCACACCGTGAACGGTTGCGCGCTGTCCACCGGCGATCTGCTGGGCACCGGCACGCTGTCGGGCCGCGATCCGGCCGAAGCCGGCTCGCTGCTGGAGCTCAGCCAGGGTGGCTCCCGACCGATCCGGCTGGCCAACGGCGAGGAACGCCACTTCCTGCGCGACGGCGATGCCATCTCGCTGCGGGGCGGGTGCGAGCGTCCAGGCTTTCGCCGGATCGGCTTTGGTGATTGCATGGCGACGGTGCTGCCCGCGCGGGGCTGAGGCCGCATCAGTCGACCCGCGTTCCCGATTCCTTGACCACGCGCGCCCACTTGAGCTGCTCGGCGCGGATGAAGCTGGCGAACTCCTCGGGCGTGCTCTTCAGGATCTCGCTGCCGGCGTCGGTCATGCGGCGTCGGGTGTCGGCCTCGTCGAGGATCTGGTTGAGCTCGCGGTTGAGTCGATCGAGGATCGGCCGGGGCGTGGTGGCGGCGGCCACGAAACCCAGCCAGGCGCCGCCTTCGAAGCCGGGCACGCCCTGTTCCGCGACGGTGGGCACATCGGGCGCGAACGGCGTGCGGGTCAGGCTGCTGGTGGCCAGGGCCCGCAGGCGACCCGCGCGGATGTGAGGCATCAGCGCGGTGATGGTGTCGAAGTTGACATCGACCTGACCGCCGATCAGGTCGGTGTGGGCCTGGGCGCTCCCCTTGTAGGGCACATGGGTGAACTGGGTGTCGGTTCGCTGCGAGAGCAGCACCATCAGGAGCTGGCTGATCGTGCCGTTGCCGGAGGAGGAGAAGGACAGCCTGCCGGGTTGCGCCCGCGCTCGCGCGAGCAGTTCGGCGAGCGATCCGATGCCGGCGTCGGCCCTCACCACCAGCACATAGGGCAGCCAGCTGCACAGGCCGATCGGGGCGAAATCCCGCTGCGGGTCATAGGGCACCCGCGCATACAGCGCCGGGTTGATGGCCATGGCGGCCGGCGCGGTCAGCAGCAGCGTGTGGCCATCGGGGTTCGACCGGGCCACCGCGCCGGCCGCCAGGCTCGACCCCTGACCGGGCCGGTTCTCGATGATGAATGGCCGGCGAAGCCGGGCCGCGAAGCGCTCGGCAAGCAGGCGCGCGATGGTGTCCGTGGCGTTGCCCGGCGGGTAGCCGACCAGGACGGTCACCGTTCGCGACGGGTACTCGGCGCCGTCGCCCTGGGCGCCGGCAGGGTGGCCGGCCGCGAGCAGGCTCAGGCCGAGCGTGGTCCGGGTGAATGCGCGCCGCGCGCGCGACGGGGTCTGAGGGTTGCCCATGACGGTTCCTGGCAGTGGGTGAGCGTGAGGAGGCGACCGGCTCAGTGGCGAGCCAGGAAGGCGAGCAGCCGCCGCGCGCAGTCGTATCCGTGGGAGAAGGGAAGCCCATGTCGCACGCCGCGATAGACCTCGAGTTCGGCGCGCGGGCAGGCGGCGCTCAGCCCGTCGTACACCGAGAGCGGCACGAACGGGCTGGCATCGGGATGCAGCACCAGGAGGTCGGGCTGCAGGGTCGGCAACTGCTCACCGAGCTCGAGCGTGGCGAGCAGGTCGGCGATGGCCAGCGCGGAAGCCGGTCGGGTGCGCCCCTGCTGGGCGGCATACCAGGCCCAGGCCTGTTCCGAGATCGCGCCCGGGGCGAACCGGCACTCCATCATGTGCGCGTTCCAGGCCGCCACGCCCTGCGCGAAGAGCGGTCGCCACCGATCGAGCTGGCCGATGCGTCGGCCGGTGATCGCGGCGTTGCTCAGCGTCAGGCTGCGCACCCGCTCGGGATGACGCAGCGCAGTGGCGAGCATGATCGTGCCGCCGGCCGACTCCCCGACGAGGTGAACCTGCCCGCCCGCCGGCATGAGCGACACCACATCGGCGACCAGCTCGAACAGCAGATCGCCGGCCTCGGGCAGCGCAGCGGATTCGCCGAAGCCGCGCAGGTCGCAACGGATGACCGGATGATGCGGGCACAGCACCCCCACCCATTCGGTCCAGCACAGTCGGTTCGCGCCGATGCCGTGCAGCAGGATTACCGGCGCCGCCGGCTCACGCCAGGGAGCGGTGAGATCGACCAGGTCGAACGCGATTCCACGGGCATTGACGGGCATTCAGATTCCGATCAGAAGGCGCTTGGGCGTTGTTCGCATTGTCGCCGCTCGCGCTTGACGCGTGCACCGGCCCCGCATACAAGCAGAACAGGCGGCCGTGATGAGCCGTGGTCGGCACCCGTCCGGGTGCCCCTGGGGGAGATTCCAAGATGAGATCGAAGTCCATCCGGCTGGCGCTGTCGCTCGCGCTGGCCGCTGTTTCGCCGATGGCCGCGGCGCAGGCGCCGATCGTGCTCAAGCTCGCGACCATTGTCGGTCCCGACAATCCGTTTTCCACCTCGGCGGTGAAGTTCAAGGAACTCGCCGAGTCGCGCAGTCGCGGTCGGCTCAAGATCGAGGTCTACCCGGCAGGGCAACTCGCCAAGAACGAAACCGTGATGCTCGAGGGCATGCAGCTGGGCACCGTCGACATCGGCGCGATCGTCACCTCGTCGATCGGCGGCAAGTTCGATCCCAAGTTCCTGGTGCCCGACATCCCGTTCCTGTGGCAGGGCCGCGAGCACATCTGGAAAGTGCTGGACGGTCCCCTGGGCACCGACCTCATGAAGCGGCTCGAGCCGCTCGGCGCCAAGGGTTTCTGCTACGGCGGCGGCTTCGGCTTCCGGAATGTGCTGTCGAACAAGCGGCCGGTGTTCACGCCCGATGACCTCAAGGGCCAGACCATCCGGGTCCCGCCCATTCCCACCATCGCCGAAACCATGAAGCAGTTCGGCGCCAATCCGGTGCCCATGCAGTGGGGCGAGGTCTACCTCGCCATGAAGCAGGGCACCATCGACGGGCTGGAGCTGCCGCCCACCACCATGGTGTCGGACAAGTTCCCCGAGGTGACCAAGTACTACTCCAAGACGCTGCACTCCTATCCGCCCGGCATCTGGATGATGGCCAGCGCCAAGTACAAGGCGCTGCCGCCCGATCTGCGCAAGGTCATCGACGAGACCATGCTCGAGACCTGCGCCCAGCACCGGCTCGACGAGGTCCGCGCTGACGCCGAGTCGATGGTGGCCATGCGGGTGAAGGGCGTGCAGATCAACGAGGTCAAGGACCTCAAGGTCTTCCAGCAGCGCGCCGAGCCGGTCTACAAGTTCGTCGAGGGCAAGGTGGGCAAGGAG
This sequence comes from Betaproteobacteria bacterium, assembly GCA_018970865.1. GTDB lineage: Bacteria > Pseudomonadota > Gammaproteobacteria > Burkholderiales > Burkholderiaceae_E > Quisquiliibacterium. Next base: position 5,910 of record JAGWVN010000036.1, on the reverse strand, counting down.
CTCTACGACAAGTGGGTGGCTGCCGCCAAGGCCGCCGCGCGGCCCTGACATGCTGATCGAGCGGCTGTGCCTGCTGCTGATGCTCGCGCTGGTGGGCGATGTCTTCCTCGGCGTGTTCAGCCGCTATGTGATGCAGGCCACCTTCGCCTGGTACGACGAGGTGGCGCGTCTGTGTTTCATCTGGATCGTGTTCCTCGGCGCCGCGGTGGCGGTCAAGCGTGGCCAGCACTTCCGCATGAAGCTGCTGGTTGATCGCCTCGCCCCGGGCGCTGCGCGCTTCGCCGAGCATGTGGTCACGCTGGCCACCGTGGCCTTCGGCGGCGTGCTGGTGGCGGGCGGCTATGGCATCTATCCCATCGCCAGCCGGCAGGTGACCGATGCGCTCGAGCTTTCGATGCTCTGGTTCTATGGCGCGCTGCCGGTGGGCGGAGTGCTGATCATCGGGTACGCGCTGCGGCAGGCCTGGCAGCGGGAGCGCACGGCATGATCCTGGTGGTGCTGATCTTTCTGGGCCTGCTGCTGGTGGGCGCGCCGGTGGCGATCGCGGTGGGCGGCTCGGGCTTCGTCGGCGCGCTGATCGCGTCGCCCGCGGCGCTGGCCACCACCGTGCAGCAGATGATGCATCAGATCGATTCCTTCGTTCTGCTCTCGTTTCCGCTGTTCATCCTGGCCGGCGCGCTGATGGAAACCGGCGGCATCGCCCGCCGCCTGGTCGACCTGGCCATCGCGCTGGTGGGCTGGGTGCGCGGCGGCCTGGGCATGGCGGTGGTGGTGGCCGAGTATGTGTTCTCGGGCATCTCGGGGTCCACGGTGGCCGATGTGTCGGCGGTGGCCTCCACCACCATTCCCTCGATGGTGCGGGCGGGCTACAGCCGCGAGCAGTCGGTGGCCATCGTGTCCTCGGCCTCGGCCATGGGCATCCTCGTGCCGCCCTGCATCCTGATGATCGTGATCGGCTCGATCGCCGGCCTGTCGGTGGCCGCGCTCTTTGCAGCCGGGTTCATTCCCGCCGTGGTCATTTCGCTGGCCCTGATGGGCCATATCTGGCTGATGGCCGGCCGAGCCGGCATCGCGGTGGCGCCAAGGCCGAGCCTGCGCGAGATCGGCGCCGCGTTCGGCCGGGCGCTCATCCCGCTGGGCATGCCGGCCATCATCTTCGGCGGCATCCTCGGCGGCATCACCACGCCCACCGAAGCTTCCGTGATCGCGGTGCTCTATGCCGCGATCGTGGGCCTGTTCGTGTACCGCGAAATCGCCTGGCGCGACCTGCCCGAGATCCTGGTGCAGTCCTGCGTGGTCACCGGCTCGGTCGGGCTGCTGCTGGCAGCCGCAGGCCTGATCTCCTGGTTCCTCACGGTGCAGCAGTTGCCGGCCATGCTGCTGCAGGTGATGACCCTGGTGCCCGGAAGCTCGCTGGTGTTTCTGCTCGCGACCGCGATCGTGTTCATCATCTTCGGCGCGGTGGTGGAGGGCCTGCCCGCGGTGGTGATCCTGCTGCCCAGCCTGCTGCCGGTGGCCACCCAGCTGGGTATCGACCCGATCCACTACGCCATCGTGATCGTGGCCGCGGTGGGCATCGGGCTTTTCCTGCCGCCGGTGGGCGTGGGCCTGTTCATCGCCAGCGGCATCGCCGAGATCACCATCGACCGCGCCTCGCGGGCCATGCTGCCGTTCATCGCGGTGATGTGCGCGGGCCTGCTGGCGGTGATCCTCGTGCCCTGGTTCACCCTGGTGCTGCCCCGGCTGTTCAAGCTGCTATAGCGCGATGTCGGTCATGCGGTAGACCCCGGCCGCGGTGCCCGCGAACAGCGCCGCCTTCTCGGTGGGCGAACAGCCGGCTGCGATGCGCTTGAACGCGTTCCAGAGCACTTCGTAGCTGCAGGTGCCCTTGTCGACCGGGAAATTGCTCTCGAACATCGCCCGCTGCGCCCCGAAGGCCTCGATGCAGGTCTCGATGTACGGGCGCCAGGCCTGCGCCAGGGTGGCCGAATCGGGCGGCAGGGGCTGGCGGTGGAAGTCGAATCCCGGGGTGTGCATGCCCAGGCCGCCGAGCTTGACCCGCACATTCGGGCACTTCGCCACCGCCTGGATCTTCTGGCGCCAGTCGGCGAAGACCGCCTCCCGTTGACCCACATACGGTCCGATACCCAGCGGCCCGCCGACATGGTCGAGCACCAGGGTGGTGTCGGGAAAGGCGCGCGCGAGGTCGAGGAAGTCATCGAGCTGGGTGTGCACCAGCCAGGCGTCGAAGCTCAGGCCCAGCCTTCCCAGCGCCGAGAAGCCGCGTCGGAAGCCGGCATCGCGCAGCAGCCCGGGCGGCGGATTGGCGCTGGTGGCGCGCAGCCCCGAGGCATGCCAGGCCGAGACATTGCGGATGCCCTTGAAGCGTCCGCCCGCGGCGGCCATGTGCGCCTCCAGCGCCGCCTGCGCCCGGTCGCCGAGGGTGAGGTCGACATTGCCGACGATGGCCGCGCACGCGCGCGTGGGACCGAACAGGCCGCTCGCGCTCATCGCGGCCACGCCGTTGACGAACTCGGTCTCGCCGAGCGAGCGGGTCTCCAGCGAGGCGCCGGCCCGGTACATCGCCCGGCACTCCACATACACCGTGGCCACGATGCGATGGCCGCTGCCCAGGTCGGTGAGCAGTTCGGGCAGCAAGTAGCTGTCGGTGCCGTGGACCCAGAGATGATGATGCGGATCGATGATCGGCAGCTCGGGCTCGAGCGCGGCTTCCTGGTGCCGGGCAAGCCAGTCGGGGCGAACGGTGAGAAAGTCGCCGGGGAGCTGGGAACTGGGGTGGGTTGCAGTGGTCATGGATGCACTCCGGTTATCGGCACGAGTCATGGGGAAGCGTCACAGCAATGTCACGCGCGGTGCTCGGCCCGTGCAACGATGGCCCAGTTCTGAACCAGCGCAGCCAGGGGGCCTTCGAGCACCCGGTCGCAGCGGTTCACCAGGTTGGCCAGCCATCGCGCATGGCGCAATGCCTTCGGAAGGCTGGTGAATGGCTGGCGCGGCAGGGCGCCGTAGGCTTGCAGTTCGATCAGCGACAGGCCCGCCCCCTGCAACAGCGCCGCGATCTGCGCGCGATCGAAACGATGGCGGTGATAACCCGGCCAGTCCGGGGGCTCGGGCGGCACCCTGCCGAGTTGCAGCGTTCTGGCCACGGCTTCGATCCAGCTGTGGCGATTGGGGAGGTGGTAGCAGATGAAGAGGCCATCGGGGCGCAGAACCCGCCTGATCTCGGCCAGACTCTGCTCCTCGGCGCCGCCGTGTTCCCGGACATGTTCCAGCACGCCCACGCTGAAGACCTGATCGAAGCTGTGGTCCGCGAATGGCAGCTTCACCGCCTCGTTCTGCGCCCCCTGGACATGTCTGACCCTGTGCGCCTGCTCTGCGGTAAGACGGCTCAGGATCTCCGGGGCAGGGCCGAATGAGAATGCCGTGACACGGATCGGCAACTGAGCCAGGTAGAAGGTGAAGTGACCGTTGCCGGCGCCCCAGTCCAGAACCCGTGCACCCGGCATGACATGGCGCCTCACCAGCCCGTACAGGCCGCCGTATTGATGCGCGGTGGCCAGGCTCTCGAACTGGGCGAGCCCGGAAGGGGAGCCCTGCCGCAGGAGGTTGACGAATGATTCGACCTCCTCATCGCCATGCGGGCGGGTCATGGCGCTGTTCCGTCAGCCGGGGGCTTGGAGGTCGCCGACTCCGGCGCGATCCGCACGAGCGCGCCGAAGCTTGCGGTCGGCGCGATCTCGATTGCGCCCGGGATGTCCGGGCTGTGACTGGCGGGCAGACCTGCTGCGCTTAGCTCCGGCAGCAACGAGACGGGATCGGCAGCGTGCAGCACCAGGGCATGAAGACCGGTGGGATGCGTGGCGAGGTGTTTCGCGAGCCTCGCGCCACCGGGTTTTGCCGGATCGTGTACCGCAACCAGCTCGATCATTCCCCCGGCCGGTGGCCGCACCAGCGCACTCGCGATGCCGCGCTGCGCGTCCCGAACGATCGGCTGCGCCGCCAGTCCAAGCTTGCGGCCGTAGGTGTCAATCGCCGCGTCGATGTCATTGACCGCGATCACCGCCCGCTGCACCCCGGAGAGGCCCCGACCCGTCCAGCCGGGCGGCGCCTGACCGGTGAAGGAGCGATCGGGGTAGACCCGGATCAGCACGCCGTGGGTGGCGCTGGGATGGATGTCACGCCCACCCGCGCCGGCCATCAGCGGCAGCACCGCCAGACCGCGCTGCGCGAGCGCTGTCGCGGCCTGGTCGGGGTCGGGTGCCTCCAGCATGAGCGCGAACAGACCCTGTCCGCGACGGTCGAGAAAGCGCTGCAGGCTCTGGCTGAGCGGCGCCTCGGGCACGGCCGGGCTCATCAGTTCGATGTGGCTGCCGCCGTCGGGAACGCACATCGCGATGCGGGCGCCGAGCTGCGGCACGGTGCGCGCCGAAAGGTCGATGACCGGCATGCCCAGGCCGTGTCGGAAGGCGTGAACGATGCCGTCGAAATCGGCGGTGGCGATCGCCAGGCGCGGCATGGCGGTGATCATGGGTCGAACTCCCGGCAGACAGAGGGGACGGCGCCCGGCGACATGGCGGGCGGGCTCAGGGCTACTGCGGCTCCCACTTGATGCCGAACTCATCGGACATCCTCTTCCACCGCTCGAGCTCACCGCGCGTGAAGTCGCGGAACTGTTCAGGCGTGGGCGTGACCACCTCGCTGCCGGTGTCGGCGAGCCAGGCGGCGAACTCGGGTTCGCGCACCACTCGGGTGATCTCGGCGTTGAGCCGGGTGACGGCCGCGCGCGGCGTGCCGGCGGGCACGAACAGGCCGGTCCAGGACATCATGTCGAAGCCGGCGTGGCCCTGTTCCTGCATGGTGGGCAAGTCCGGGAAGCGCGCGATGCGGCGCGGCGCCAGCACCCCGAGCGGGATCACCTTGCCGGGCACGATGTACTGCTTGTCGACCTCGGCGAGAAAGCCGATGGCGATATGCACCTGACCTGCCGCGGTGTCCATGAGCATCGGGCCGGTGCCCTTGTAGGGCACGGTGCGCAGCTGGATCTTCGCGCTGCGGGCGAGCAGCTCGCACACGAAGTGCTGGCCGCTGCCATGCCCCGAGGTGCCGCACAGCAGCTGGCCCGGCCGCGCCCGCGCCCATTCGATCAGGGCGGGCAGGGTGCGGATGCCCAGGCCGGCATGGACCACCAGCACCGGATAGCCCAGGGTGAACTGCGCCACCGGGATGAAGTCCTTCACCGGGTCGTAGCGGATCGGCATGCCGAGCGCGGGCACCGTGACCACCTCGGTGTTGCCGCCGAACAGCGCGGTGTAGCCGTCAGGCGCCGAGCGCGCGACGAATTCGGCGCCGATCGTGGTGGAGGCGCCTGGCCGGTTCTCGACCAGGATCGGCTGCTTGAGCAGTTCGGCCAGCCGGACGCCGAAGCGGCGGGCGCGGATGTCGACCACACCGCCGGCGGCCGAGGCCACCACGAACCGGATCGGCTTGGTCGGGTAGTCCTGGGCGCTGACCCGAGGAGCGAGCGACAAGGCCGCGAGACAGCCGAGCAGGGCAAGCGTCGCGCGGGCAGCAGGGCGAGAGGGGAGCCGTAGGAAAGTCATCGCGGGTCTCCTGGGGATGGTTGCACCATTCTGCATCGCAATGCCCGGACGACCGGCCGTACGCGGCGGAATCCGAGCCAGCGGAACGGCGCGCCTGGTCTGCCAGACGGTGTTCTTTCCTCCCGTGCGCGCTGCTAGCCTGAATCTTCCTTCGGCCAGGACTCCCGTCATGTCGCTGCGTGCGATCGCGCACCTTCTCAGCACCGCTGTGCTCCTGTCGCTCTACGGTGTGCAGATCTGCCCCTTCCTGGAAAGCCTCTCGCCGATCCAGCTAGGCGCACCGATCGCC
>JAGWVN010000162.1 GCA_018970865.1 Betaproteobacteria bacterium | reverse complement strand
TCGATGAGGGCGTGCAGCAGGTCGAGCTGTTCGGTGCGGATGCCGTGGTCGGCGGGATTGCCGGTGCTCAGCGGGAAGGCGGTCATGGCGGTGGGCTCGGGCGATGGTGGGGTGCCGGCAGCATACAAGCGCGGCCGGCCTGGTGTGATCCGGCGCGGCTGCCGCCGGACGCCTCGCGTGTCGCTTCATCGCAGGCTGGCGCCTTGCCCGCCCGGGCAGCGGCCCGGTACGATCGGCCGCATCCGGCGCGCGCGCCCGGCCTGCCGGCCGGCTGGCGCGGCCGATGCCCGCGCCGGAGCCCCGCATGCAACGCACCTTCGCCTATCCCCGTTTCGCCTATCGGCGCCCGCCGGAGCTGGAGGCTGCCGGCCCGGTCCGGCATCCGGTGGTGATCGTGGGTGCCGGCCCGGTGGGTCTGGCCGCTGCCATCGACTGCGCCCTGCGCGGCCTGCCGGTGGTGGTCCTCGACGACAACGACACCGTGAGCGTGGGCTCGCGCGCGGTCTGCCACGCCAAGCGCTCGCTGGAGATCTTCGACCGGCTGGGCTGCGCGCAGCCGCTGCTCGATCGCGGCGTGAGCTGGAAGGTCGGCAAGGTCTTCAACGGCGACGGCCTGGTCTGGCAGTTCGACCTGCAGCCGCAGCCCGGCCATCAGATGCCGGCGATGATCAACCTGCAGCAGTACCACCTCGAAAGCGCGCTGGTGGCGCGCTGCGCCGAACTGCCCGGGGTGTCGCTGCGCTGGAAGCACACCGTCACCGGCGTGGTCCAGGATGCGCAGGGCGTGCGGCTGTCGGTGAGCACGCCCGATGGCGAGATCAGCCTGCAGGCCGACTGGGTGATCGCCTGCGATGGCGCTTCCAGCCCGATGCGCGAACGGCTCGGGGCCCGCTTCGGCGGGCAGGTCTTCAACGACCGCTTCCTGATTGCCGATGTGGTGATGAGCGCCGGCTTTCCGCCGGAGCGCTGGTTCTGGTTCGACCCGCCCTTCCATCGCGGGCAGTCGGTGCTGCTGCACAAGCAGGCCGACGATGTCTGGCGCATCGACTTTCAGCTCGGCCCCGATGCCGATCCGCGGCTCGAGAAGCAGCCCGAGCGGGTGATCCCGCGCATCCGCGCCATGCTCGGCGAGTCGGCGCAGTTCGAACTCGAGTGGCTCTCGGTCTACCAGTTCGCCTGCCGCCGCATCGACCGGCTGCGGCACGGCCGCGTGCTCTTCGCCGGCGATGCCGCGCACCAGGTCTCGCCCTTCGGGGCGCGCGGCGCCAACTCCGGCGTGCAGGATGCCGACAACCTCGCCTGGAAGCTGGCGCTGGTGGTGGCCGGTCACGCCCCGCCCGCCCTGCTCGACAGCTATGACGACGAGCGCTCGGCCGCCGCCGACGAGAACCTGCTCAACTCCACCCGCGCCACCGACTTCATCACGCCCAAGAACGCCGCCAGCCGGCTCTACCGCGACGCAGTGCTCGGGCTGGCCGCCGAACATCCTTTCGCGCGCGCCCTGATCAACAGCGGCCGGCTTTCCACGCCCACGGTCTACCGGGACTCGGTGCTCAACACGCCCGATGCCGACGCCTTCGCGGGCGGCGTGCCGCCGGGCAGCCCCTGCCCGGACGCGCCGGTGACGCTGGCCGATGGCCGCCCGGGCTGGCTGCTGCCCCAGCTCGGCAAGGGATTCCGCGTGCTGGTGTTCGGCGATGCGCCCGCCGCGCCGGTGCGCGTGGGCGGCGTCGAGGCCACGCTGCTCCGCGTGGGCGCGCAGCCCGGCGCCGATCTCGGCGATCCGCAGGGCCTGCTGGCCGAGCGTTTCGACGCCCGGCCCGGCACCACCTGCCTCATCCGGCCCGACCAGCACCTCGCCGGCCGCTGGCGCAGCTTTCGCGCCGACGCGGTGCGCGCCGCGCTGGCGCGCTGCCTGGCCCTGGCCTGAGCCGATCCCCCGGGAGCCGCCATGCCCCTCGTCCTCACGCCCAACATCCCCGATCCCGACGGCTTCTACCAGGCCCTGATCGACAGCCAGCGTGATCTCGATCCCGATCAGGCCGCGCTGATGAACGCGCGGCTCGTGCTGCTGCTGGCCAACCATGTCGGCGACCGCGCGGTGCTCGCCGAGGCCCTGGCGCTCGCGCGCCCCCCGGGGCCGGCATGAGCCGCAATCCGGTCGACCAGCGCTCCACCTGGCAGCTGCTGCGCGCCGGTGAGTTCGTCCTGCTGTCGGACCGTCAGCTCACCCGGGTGGCGATCGTGCTGGTGCTGGTGCTGGCCGGGCTTTTCTGGGCGCTGCTGCAGGTGCTCGAGCCGCCGCCGCCGCGGCGGGTGGTCATCACCACCGGCGGTCCGAGCGGCGCGTATCACGCCTTCGCCAGCCGCTATGCCGAGGCCTTCCGCCGCGAGGGCATCACCCTGGAGGTGCGGCCCTCGGCGGGCAGCGTCGAGAACCTGGCCCGCCTGGCTGACCCGGCGGCGGGGGTGGCCATCGGCCTGGTCCAGAGCGGTCTGGGCGATCCGCAGCGCCAGCCCGGCCTGCTCAGCGTGGCCAGCGTCGCGCACGAGCCGGTGTGGCTGCTGCACCGGCCACGCCCGGGCGTGCCGCGGCCCGACAGCCCGATCCCGCTCGCCGGCGGCGTCATCGCGGTCGGGCCGGAAGGCTCGGGCACCCGCGTGGTGGCGCTGCGCCTGCTCGAGGCCCATGGCATCGCCGTGCCGCCGCAGCGGCTCTCGCCGCTGTCGGGCAGCGAGGCGGTGCAGGCGCTGATCGACGGCCGGGTGGATGCGCTCTTCCTGGTGGCCGCGGTCGATGCCCCCAGCGTGATGCAGGCCCTCGAGGCCGGCCTCGTGCCGGTGAGCTTCGCCCGCGCCGACGCGCTGGTGCGGCGCATGCCCTGGCTCACGAAGGTGATGCTGCCGCGCGGCGTGGTCAGCCTGGCGCGCGACCTGCCGGCCGAGGATGTGTCGCTGGTGGCGGTGGCCGCCAACCTGGTGGTGCGTGAAGACCTGCACCCGGCGATCACCTACCTGCTGATGGATGTGGCCACGCAGGTGCACCGCGCGCCCACGCTGCTCAGCGCGCCCGGCGAGTTTCCGTCGGAGCGCCAGCTGGACTTCCCGCAGAGCGCGCAGTCGCAGCGCTACTTCCGCAGCGGCCGGCCCTTCCTGCAGCGCTACCTGCCCTTCTGGGTGGCCAGCCTGCTCGAGCGGCTCGCGCTCACGCTCATGCCCGCGCTGGCGATCGTGCTGCCGCTGGCGCGCTGGCTGCCCGGGCTGCTCGGCTGGCGGGCCATGTCGCGCATCCTGAAGCTCTACCACGAGATCGAGCAGCTCGACGCCCGCGGCGAACTCGACCCGCAGCGGCGCGCGAGCGCGCTCGCGCATCTCGACCGGGTGGAAGGCCTGCTGCGCGGCGCCAACCTTGGCGCGCGCCGGCACATTGAGAAGTACCACCTGAAGGCGCATCTCGAGATGCTGCGCGCCCGGCTGGGCGCGCGCCCTCATTCGTAGCGCAGCGCGTCGATCGGCAGCAGCCGCGAGGCCTTGCGCGCCGGGTAGAAGCCGAAGAACACGCCCACCGCGCCGGCAAAGCCCACCGCCAGCAGGATGGAGTGCGCCGACATCTCGGTGCGCCAGCCGGCGAACTCGCCGATGGCATACGAGCCGCCCACGCCCAGCGCCACGCCCACCAGCCCGCCGATCAGCGACAGCGTGACCGCCTCGATCAGGAACTGGTTGAGGATGTCGCGGCTGCGCGCGCCCACCGCCATGCGCAGGCCGATCTCGCGGGTGCGCTCGGTCACCGACACCAGCATGATGTTCATGATGCCGATGCCGCCCACCAGCAGGGACACCGAGGCCACCGCCGCCAGCAGCATCGACAGGATGCGGCTGGAGGCCTCCTGGGCCTGCAGCATCTCGGTGAGGTTGCGCACCGTGAAGTCGTCCTCCTGCCCCGGCTGCAGCCGGTGACGCTGGCGCAGCAGCTCGCGGATGCGGTCCTCGGCGATCTTCATGTCGGCGCCGGCGTGCACCTTGATGGTGATGTTGTTGACCCGCCGCAGCCGGCCCTGGGCCTGGCCGATCAGACGGTTGCGGGCGGTGCTCAGCGGCACGAACAGCACATCGTCCTGATCCTGGCCGAGGGCGCTCTGGCCCTTGCGCTCGAGGACGCCGATCACGGTCATGGGCACCTTGCGCACCCGGATCTGCTGATCGACCATCAGCTCGGGTGGCGTGTTCTCGCCGAAGAGCTGGCGCGCGGCCGACTGGCCGATGATGGCCACCTTGGCCGAGCCGTTCAGTTCGGGCTGCTCGAAGTGGCGGCCGGCCGCGAGCTTCCATTCCCGGGCCTCGAAGAAGTCGGGCGTCACGCCCTGGATCTGCGTCGACCAGTTGGTGTTGCCCAGCACCAGCTGGCCCGAGGTGCTCATGCGGGGCGCGGCGAACTGCACCTGCTCGATCTCGAGCGCCACCGCGCGCGCATCGTCCTCGGTGAGGGTCTGGGCCGCGCCGAAACCCAGGCGCAGGCCGCCGGCATTCGAGGAGCCGGGCAGGATGATCATCACATTGGAGCCCAGGCTGCGGATCTGCTCCTCGACCCGCGCCTGCGCGCCGCCGCCGACCGCGATCATGGTGATCACCGCGCCCACGCCGATGATGATGCCCAGCATGGTCAGCAGCGAGCGCAGGGTGTTCACCCGCAGCGCGTTGAGCGCCACCCGCAGCGTGGCCAGCCAGCTCATGGCGCGGATGCCGGTCGGGCCGCCGGCGCCGGCCCGGCGTCGGATGATTCGGAGTCCCGCGGCGCGGGCTCGGTCTGCGCCGCGGGCAGCGCGCGCAGCGCCTGCGCGGCATCGCGCGCCGGATGCTGGCGATCCGACACCACCCGGCCATCCCGAAAGAGCACGATGCGGCCGGCGAACTCGGCGATGTCGTGCTCGTGGGTGACCAGCACCACGGTGATGCCGTCCCGGTTGAGCTGCTGCAGCAGCGCCATCACCTCGAGGCTGGTGCGGGAGTCGAGCGCGCCGGTGGGTTCATCGGCCAGCACCAGCACCGGGTCGTTGACCAGCGCCCGGGCGATCGCCACCCGCTGCTGCTGTCCGCCCGAGAGCTGGCGGGGGTGGTGGTCGAGTCGTTCGCCCAGCCCCACCTGCTGCAGCCGGCGCGTGGCGCGCCGCAGCCGCTCGGCGCGCGGCAGGCTGGTGTAGAGCAGCGGCAGTTCGGCATTGAGCAGGGCCGAGGTGCGGGGCAGCAGGTTGAACTGCTGGAACACGAAGCCGATGCGGCGGTTGCGCACCGCGGCCAGCGCATCGCCATCCATGTTCTGCACCGGCTCGCCGGCCAGGGTGTAGCTGCCGGCGTCAGGGCGGTCGAGGCAGCCGATGATGTTCATGAAGGTGGACTTGCCCGAGCCCGACGGGCCCATCACCGCGACCATCTCGCCGGCGGCGATCGTCAGGCTGACCCCGGCCAGGGCGCGCACCACGGTGTCGCCCATGCGGTACTCCTTGACCAGATCGCGCACCGCCAGCAGCGGCTCGGCCATGTCGCCCGCCTGCGTCAGAAGGGCAGCCGCGGCGCGGCGCCGGCCGGCCGGGCTGCGGGCGCTGCACCGGCGCCCTGCTGGCCGATGATCACGGTGTCGCCTTCGGTCAGGCCTTCGCCCGAGACCTCGGTGAAGGCGCCGTCGGTGAGCCCGGTGCGCACCGACACCGCCCGCGGCTTGCCGTCGGCGCCGAGCAGGAAGATCCGGCCGCGGCTGGCCTGGCGGCCGGCGATCTCGGCGATGATCGCGGCGTACACGGGCTTCTGGGCGGCGGTGAGGATGTCGCCGATGCGCTCGCGCATCTCGGCGCGGTTGCGCTCGATCAGCTTGCCGCGCTCGGCCTCCGGCGCCTCGCGCACGGCCGCGAACTTCTCGCGCATGGCGGCGAAGATCGCGTCGAGCTGCACCCGCTGCTCGTTGCTGAAGGCGATGTCGCGCTCGAGCCGGGCGCGGAACTGCTGCAGCGGGCTGCCGCCGCCCGGGGGGCCGGCTGCAGTCCCTGGCGCCGTTCCCGCCGCTGCGCCCGGCGCCGTCCCTGCCGCGCCGCCCGGCGCCG
>JAGWVN010000035.1 GCA_018970865.1 Betaproteobacteria bacterium | reverse complement strand
GCGGCCCCGCGCCGCTGACGCTGCCGCCCGCGGCAGACGCCGCGCCCACCGTCTCGAATGTGCCCGAGTCCTTCGGCGCCTGGTTCTGGGGTCTGGCCGCGCTCTCGGCGGTGGGCCTGATCTGGTACTACCGGCAGTTCTCGGCGCAGCTGCTCGAGGTGCAGCGCCTGCTGTTCGAATCGGTGATGCCGCTGGCCCTGCTCACCGGGCTGGTGCTGGTGGTGATCCTGTTCGGCATCACCACCGCCACCGAGTCGGCGGCCGTGGGCGCGGCCGGCGCCTTCCTGCTGGCCTGGCGCTCGGGCCAGCTCACCTTCGCCAAGACCCGCGAGGCGGTCTATCTCACCGCCAAGACCACCGCCATGGTCTGCTGGCTGTTCGTGGGCTCGGCCCTGTTCTCGGCGGTGTTCGCGCTCCATGGCGGGCAGGAGCTGATCGAGCGCTGGATCCTGGCCCTGGACCTGTCGCCGCTGCAGTTCCTGATGCTCTCGCAGGCGATCATCTTCCTGCTCGGCTGGCCGCTGGAGTGGACCGAGATCATCGTGATCTTCGTGCCGATCTTCCTGCCCATGCTCGCGCACTTCCAGATCGATCCGGTGCTGTTCGGCACGCTGGTGGCGGTGAACCTGCAGGCGGCCTTCCTGTCGCCGCCGGTGGCGATGTCGGCCTTCTACCTGAAGGGCGTGGCGCCGCCCCATGTCACGCTCAACCAGATCTTCGCGGGCATGATGCCGTACATGTTCATCGTCATCGTGTGCATGGCGCTGATGTACGCCTTCCCGGGCATGACCCTGTGGCTGCCCAACTTCCTGTACGGGAGCGGCGGCTGAGCGCTTCCCGGCGGTGATCCAGTTCACGCCACGGCAGCCGTTCGTCGGCTACTCTTGGCGTCTGGTCCCCCGCCGGGCTTGACGCCATGTCCGAACCGTCCTCCACCGAAGCCTCCGTCGATCTGCTGCTGCGCCGCTTCGGCGCCCGCGCGTCCTTCGTGCCGGTGCGCGAGGACGATGTGTTCGTGCGCACTTCCCGCGGTCGGCTGGAGCTGATCGATCGCTGCTCGCCGCTGCCGCGCCGGCTGCGCATGCTGCTCACCCTGATCGATGGCCGGGTCACGGTGGCCGAGCTGCGCCGGGGGGTCTCGCGCTACCGCAGCCTGTCCGACGCGCTGGACATGCTGCGTCGCATGCAGCTCATCGAGCCGCGGGCCCGGCGGCTGCACGACTGATCGGCGGCGTCGGCGCCCTCGTCGACGGCATGCGCCCTTTCCACGCCGGCCCCGGCCTGCTCGGCCCGGTGTCGCCCGGCCCGGCCGCGCCCACCGCCGTGCTGCTGCTCGCCGGCAGCGGCGATCGACCCGATCAGGCCCTGTCCCGCTGGTGCCGTGAACGCCCGGCCGACGAGCGCTGGGCGGTGGTGCTCGACGATGCCCGCCTCCCGCGCCCTGCCCTGCCCGACGACCCGTCGCTGCGGGTGGCGGGCTTCGCCGGCGGCTGCGCCTGCTGCGTGGCGGCCGCGCCCTTCTCGATGCTGCTTGCGCGGCTGCTGCGACAGGGCCCCTGGCACCGGCTGCTCATTCGTCTGGCCGACACGGCCGACCCGGCCGCGGTGATCGATGCCTTGCGCGCCGGGCCGCTGGCGGCCGCGCTCGGCCCGATCGCCGTGGTGGCCTGGCCGGCGCCCGGTCAGGCCGCGCCCCGCGCGACTGACCTGGTGCTGGGCGACGCGGCCTCGTCGGGGCTGGCAGCCCTGCCCGGCTGGGCGCTGTTCAGCGATGCCCTCGCTCGCGCCTGCGATCCGCATCGCTGGCGCTGGTTCACCCCGCCCGGCCCGCGTCTGGGCTGGGTCTGGCCGGCTACGCTGGTCTTCGAACGACGGGCCATCGAGCCGGCCCTGCGCGCCGTGGCCGGCCTGCCTGGCGTGGCCGGGCTGCGGGCCGAACTGCGCACCGCGCGGGAGTGGTACGGGTTCGATGCCGCCGCCGATCCCGACTGGGCGCCGGCCGATGGCCGGGCCGTGTCGCGCGTGGAGTGCCGGCTCGCGCCGGGCGCCCTGCTGGACGAGCCCGCCTTGCGCGCGCGCTGGCAGGCCTGCCTGCCGGCCGACGCGCCCCTGCCCTGGCGCCTGGGCTGAGGCGCGGTTCTCGCGCAGGACCGGCCGAGCCTCGGGGCCGGCTGAGCCCCAGGACGGTCCGAGGCTCGGGGCGTCGCAGCCTCAGGGCCGCGCCGGCTCGATCCGCGTCACCACCAGACCACCCTCGCGACGCTCCACCCGCACCCGCACCGCCATCCCGGGGCTCAGGCCCTCGAGCATCGCCGGGTCGGCCACGGCGAAGACCATGGTCATCGGCGGCATGTCGAGATGCCGCATCTCCTCGTGGCGCAGGGTGATTCGCGCGTTGCCCCGGTCGACCCGCCGCACCTCGGCCGCGGTCAGCGGGGCCTGCGCCTCGGCGGAGATGGCGCCCGCGGTGCCGGCGGCCGGGGCGCCGGCGCCAGCCGCGGCGAGGGCGGGGCTGGTTGCTGCCGCAGGCGTGCCGGCTGCCGCCCCGGCCACCAGGGGCGCGAGGCTCGCGAGCGCGGTAACGAGGACGACGCGAGCGGCGACGCGAGAGCAGGCGCACGCGGCGACGAATCGGCTGGAAACGCTCATGGGGGTTCTCCGGTTCAGTGGGCGTGACCGCCCGAGGGTTTGCGGACACGGGCGGTGCCCGGCGTGGCCTGGCCCGCCGGGGCGCGGGTCGGTTCTCCGGGCGAGGATGTGGCGGGCCCGCTGCCGTCGGCTTCGCCGGGCCATTCCCGGGCCACGCTGCCGGGCGGGTGGCGATACCAGCCCGGGTCGCGGTAATCGCCAGGCGGCTGGTCGGCGCGCACCTTGATCACCGAGAACATGCCGCCCATGGCGATCGCGCCGAAGGGGCCCTGCCCGGCCATCATCGGCGCGGTGTTCTCCGGCAGGGGCATCGTCATCTCGCCCATGTCGGCCATGCCCCGCTCGCCCATCACCATGTAGTCGGGCACCAGCGCGCGGATGCGCGCGGCCAGCCCGGTGTGGTCCACGCCGATCAGCGTGGGCACCGAGTGGCCCATCGCATTCATGGTGTGATGGCTCTTGTGGCAGTGGAAGCCCCAGTCGCCCTCCTCGTCGGCGATGAACTCGATCTGCCGCATCTGACCCACCGCGACATCGGTGGTCACCTCGGGCCAGCGCGCAGCCAGCGGCACCGGACCGCCGTCGGTGCCGGTCACCTCGAACTCGTGGCCGTGCAGGTGGATGGGGTGGTTGGTCATGGTGAGATTGCCCACCCGGATGCGCACCCGGTCGCCCTTGCGCACCACCAGCGGATCGATGCCCGGATAGATGCGGCTGTTCCAGGTCCAGAGGTTGAATTCGCTCATGGTCATGACCCGCGGCGTGCGGCTGCCCGGCTCGATGTCGTAGGCGGCGAGCAGGAAGCAGAAGTCGCGGTCGACCGGCGCGATCAGCGGATGCCGGGCGCGCGGATGGGTCACCCAGAAGCCCATCATGCCCATGGCCATCTGCACCATCTCGTCGGCATGCGGGTGGTACATGAAGGTGCCGGGTCGCCGCGCGGTGAATTCGTAGACCATGGTGCGGCCCGGCTCGATCGCCGGCTGGGTGAGGCCCGACACCCCGTCCATGCCGTTGGGCAGGCGCTGGCCGTGCCAGTGGATGCTGGTGTGTTCGGGCAGGCGATTGGTCACGAAGATGCGCACCCGGTCACCCTCCACCACCTCGATGGTCGGACCGGGCGACTGGCCGTTGTAGCCCCAGAGGTGCGCGCTGAAGCCGGGCGCCATCTCGCGCACCACCGGCTCGGCCACCAGGTGGAACTCCTTCACGCCGGCATTCATGCGCCAGGGCAGGGTCCAGCCATTGAGCGTGACCACCGGGGTGTAGCCCAGGCCGGCCGCCGGGGTGGCCGGCGGCGCGGTCTCGGGCCCGCTGCGGCTCACCGCCTCGGGCAGGCGTGCGAGGGCCGAGCGCGGCACGGTGGCGGCGCCCACGGTGGCGCCCACCGCAGCGCCGAGCGCGGCGGCGCCGCGAAAGAACTGTCGACGCGGATTCATCATGGATTCCCCTTGCCGGCCGGCCCGAGCAGGGCCATGTCGAGATCGGACTGGGCGAGCCAGAAGTCGCGATTGGCCTCGATCGCCTCCATCACCGAGGCCACCTGCGCGCGCGCATCGGCCAGCAGTTCGAACACGCCGATGAACATGCCGTTGTAGCGCAGCAGGTTCTCGTCGGCGATGCGCCGGCTGATCGGCAGCAGTTCGTCGCGGTGGTGGCGGGCGATGTCCCAGCGGGTGCGCAGCGCGTCGTAGGCCTCGCGCACCTGCGAGCGGGCCTCGATCGCGGCCTGCGCGGCGCGCTCGAGCGCCTGCTGGTGGATGGCCTGCGCCCGCGCCAGCCGCGCGCCGCCCTGGTCGAACAGCGGCAGCTCGAAGGAGACCTCCACGCCCCGCTTGTAGCCGGCGTTGCGCTCGCCCTCCAGCACGCGGGCCGGGCCGAGCTCGAGCACATTGATGAAGCGCGAGCTGCGGGTCAGGCCGAGCTGCCGGGCCTGCGCCTCGATCTCCAGTCGCGCCATCATCAGGTCGATGCGCCGGCCCATCGCGAGCTGTTCGAGCTCGGGCCGGTCGGCCGGCTCGGCCGGCAGCGCAGGCAGGCGCTGCGGCAGCGCGAAGCCGATGTCGTCGCCCCACAGGCCGAGCAGGCGGATCAGCCGCTCGCGGGCCTGGCGTCGCTCGAGCTGCGCCCTGGCCTCGCCCAGCGCCGCCTCGGCCGAGAAGCGGTGCTCGCGGGCCTGGTCGAGCGCGTTCCAGTTGCCGGCGCGGGCCATGCGGGCGGCCAGCTCGGCGCCCACCGCGGCGGCCTCGCTCACCTGCTTGCGGTAGCCCAGGATCTCCTCGGCGGCCACGGCCTGATACCAGGCCTTGCGGGTGTCGGCGGCCAGCTGCAGCACGCTCAGGATGGCGGCCTGCCGGGCCTGCGCGAGCCGGCGCTCCTCGATCGCCACGGCCTGTGGCAGCGTGAAGGCCGACACCAGGTTCACCAGAAAGGCCTGCTCGATCTTGAACTCGCGCACGCCGTCATGCAGGCGGCTGGCGTTGAGCAGCGAGACATGCGGGTTGGCCGGCCGGCTGGCCCGCAGCAGTTCGGCATGCGCGATGCCGAGCTCCTGGAAGGCGGCCTGCAGACCGCGGTTGTTGAGCAACGCCACCTGCACCGCGTCGTCCACCGAGAGGGGGCGCGACAGGAGCGCGCTCACCTGCGCGCGCAGCGCGGCGCGCTCGGCCGCATCCTGCGTCCAGGCGAGATCGCGGCCGAGGTGGGCGCGGGCGGCGGCCTGCACCTCGCCGAAGCCGGGGTCGGGGCTCACGCTGGCGCAGCCGGCGAGCAGCAGCGGCAGGACGAGCGCCATGAGACCAGGGCGCCGGCGGGTCATGGCCGCACCCCCGCGCCGCTGCCGCCCGGTGATGCGCCGGGCGCGGCGGGCGGGCTTGCGCCGGGCGCGGCGTGGCTGTGCCCCGTGCCGGCGCCGCCCGGCGCGGGGCGGCCTTCACGGGCATAGGCGCGCCAGCCGCCGGCGCGGGCGACCGCCTCGTTGGCATCCTTCCAGGAGCCGACGGCCGTCTCGGGCAGCGGGCGATAGCCGGCGAACGCCGACTGATGGCGCAGCGGCGGCACCTTCGCGCCGGGGTCGAGGGGGTCGGGCGCGCCGGCCGCGTGGGCGGGCAGGGCGCTCGCCGCGGCGAGCGCGGTCAATGCGGACAGGGCCGTCAGCGCGATCCGCGTGCGGCGCGGGCGGTCAGGCAGGCAGGGCATGGTCGTGTCTCGGATGGCCCGCGCCCGGCGGCATGCGGGCGATGCCGGTCGCAGGGGGTTGGGTGAGAGCCCACCGACGCGCGGGTGCGCGCGCGGTGGCGATCAGGACGGACGCGCCGCGCGCCCTGCGGCGGCGCGGTCGGCGATGCGCCCGCGGTGCCGAGGCGGCTCAGCGCGCCGGCGGCGCGCGTCGGGGCGGGCGCTCGGGCCCGTCGGCGAGGAAGCTCAGCGCGGGCACCGCGCTGGGCGGCGGGGCAGTCAGCGTGGCGGGCGGCGGCTGCGGAACGGCCACGCGCACCGGCAGGGCGCTGCCGAGCAGACAGGCCGCGCAGGCGCTGCAGGTGTGGGACACGGGCGCCGCGGTGCTGTCGGGGCTGTCGGCGCCGTCGGCGCTCTCGCTGGCCGCCGCCTCATGGCAGGGCGGCATCGACAGGGACGCGACCGGCTCATGCTGCGGCCCGCAGGCCATGGCCATGGCCATGGCCGCCGACACCGCCTGCATCAGCAGACAGCAGGCCAGCACGAGGGACCACACCGGGCGTCGAAGGGCGCTCATCCGGAAATCATACCCCCGCCCGGAAGCGCGCCGACGCATCGGGTAGGCTCGCCGGGCGCCGCGGCGCGAGCAGGGTCATGCCAGACCCCCCGCCGCCTGACCCCCCATTCCATTGCCCGGAGGCTGCCGTGTTGAAGACCCGATTCACCGAGATGTTCGGCATTGAACACCCCATCGTTCAGGGCGGCATGCAGTGGGTGGGCCGCGCGGAGCTGGTGGCCGCGGTGGCCAACGCCGGCGCGCTGGGCTTCATCACCGCGCTCACCCAGCCCACGCCCGAGGACCTGCGGCGCGAGATCGCCCGCTGCCGCGAGATGACCGACAAGCCCTTCGGCGTGAACCTCACCATCCTGCCGGCGCTCAAGCCCCCGCCCTATGCCGAGTACCGGCAGGCGATCGTCGAGTCGGGCGTGCGCATCGTCGAGACCGCCGGCAACAACCCCCAGGAACACATCACCGAGCTCAAGAAGCACGGCGTGAAGGTGATTCACAAGTGCACCGCGGTGCGGCACGCCCTCAAGGCCGAACGCATCGGCGCCGATGCCATTTCCATCGACGGCTTCGAGTGCGCCGGCCACCCCGGTGAGGACGACACCCCGGGCCTGATCCTCATTCCCGCAGCTGCCGATCAGGTGAAGATCCCGATGATCGCCTCGGGCGGCTTCGGCGACGCGCGGGGGCTGGTGGCGGCGCTGGCGCTGGGCGCCGAGGGCATCAACATGGGCACGCGCTTCATGTGCACCGTGGAGAGCCCCATCCACCAGCGCATCAAGGAGCAGATCGTGGCCAACGACGAGCGCGCCACCGAGCTCATCTTCCGCACCCTGCGCAACACCTCGCGGGTGGCCAGCAATGCCGTGAGCCGCGAGGTGGTCTCCATCGAGCGCAAGGGCGGCGCCACCATCGATGACCTCAAGCACCTCGTGGCCGGCCAGCGTGGCCGGGTGGTCTACGAGACCGGCGACCCCGAGTACGGCATCTGGTCGGCCGGCATGGTGCAGGGCCTGATCCATGACATCCCCACCTGCGCCGAGCTGGTGTCGCGCATCGTGCGCGAGGCCGAGGCCATCATCGCGCAGCGCCTGTCGCGCATGTCGGTGCTCGCCGCCTGATCGGCCATGGCGCTCATCCGGCTCTCGGCGGTCTCGCTCGAATACTTCGAGCACGGCAGCGGCCCGCAGACGGTGGTGCTGGTGCACGGCTACCAGTCGTCGGGGCGCATCTGGCACGCCACCCAGCAGGCGCTGCCGGCCGGGCGCTACCGCAGCATCGCGATCAACAACCGCGGCGCCGGCCGCTCCGACGCCCCACCGAACGAAGACGACTTCACCGTGCAGCGTTTCGCGGCCGATGTGCATGAGCTGGTCGACCGCCTGGGCATCGAGCGCTTCACGCTGGTGGGCCACTCGATGGGCGGCGCCACGGTGGCGCAGTATGCGGTCGAGCATCCTGAACGCCTGGAGGCGCTGGTGCTGCTCGACCCCGCCAGCCCCAATGGCGCGCCGCTGTCCGGCCCGGCGCTCGAGGCCTTCCTCGATGCGCGCACCGCCGCGCGTCAGGCGCAGCTCGCGCGCGGCCGCGAAGACGAGGTGCTCGACGGCCTCATCGAAGGCCATGACCCCGACCAGATCCGCCAGCTGCTGGCCGACATCCGTCATGCCCCCGAGCGGCGCCTGCGCGGCTCCATGCGCTCGATGCTGCAGCTGCGGCTGGGCGAGCGGGTGCGCACGCTGCCCATGCCGGTGCTGCTGGTGGCCGGCGACCGCGATGCGGTGATCCCGCTGCCCGACATGCTCGCCAGCTGGGCGATGTACCCGCCGGGCACCGGCCTGCATGTCTGGCACGGCGTGGGGCACTCGCCCAACCTCGACTGCCCGCGCGAACTGGCCGCCCTGCTCGACCGCTTCATCGCGTCGTCCACCGCCGGGAGCGAGCGATGAGCGCGCCACGCCGGGTCGACGAGGCTGCCGCGCGCGAGGCCTTCGAGCGCGCGATGCAGGACCATACCCAGGAGTTCGGCCGCTTCTTCCTGGCCCGGCTCTTCGGCATGGACATCCAGTTTCCGCAGGGCTGCTGCCGGGTCAGCCTCACCCCGCGCGACTTCATGTTCAACCCGCAGGGCTCGCTGCACGGCGGGGTGGTGGCCACCATCATGGACATCTCCATGGGCCACCTGCTCAATCATGTCAGCGGCCCGGGCACCACCCTCGAGATGAAGACCCAGTACGTGAAGGCGGTGCGCATCGAGCCGCTGGTGTGCACCGGCCGCTTCCTGCGCCAGGGCCGCAGCATCTCGTACCTGTGCTCCGAACTGGTCGATGCGCAGGGCGAGCTGGTGGCCTACGCCACCTCCACCTGGAAGTCGCTCAAGCCGGCTGGCTAGAGCTGCTCCCAGGGCAGGCCGTCGAAGCGCCAGCCATTGAGTTCGCCGCGGTGGTGGCGCTCGTTGAGCGAGCCCTCGAAGCCGTGCAGCACATTGATCACCCGGGTGAAGCCGGCCGCCTCGAGGGCCTGGCCGGCATGCACCGAACGGTTGCCGCTGCGGCAGATGATCACCACCGGCCGGTCGATGGAGTGACTGACCAGCTTGCGCACCTCGCTCACGAAATGGGGATTGATGTCCCAGTCGGGGGCTTCGGCCCAGGGGACATGCACCGCGCCCGCCGGGTGGCCCACGAAGAGATACTCGGCCTCGCTGCGGCAGTCGATGAAGACCGCGTCAGGCTGCTGGCCGAGCAGCTCGTGGGCCTGGCGGGGGGTGAGATCGAGCATCGGGCGGTTCCGGGGTCGGCGGGCGCGGGTCGGCGCGGGTGGGAGCGGGGTGCGAGCCGGTCTCAGGCGGCCGGCGTGCCGTTCAGGAAGGGCACCACTGCGTCGAGCCAGCGGCGCGGGCGCTCAGAGTGGCCGAAGTGCGCGGTGGGCAGTTCGAGATGGCCTGCCCCAGGGATGGCCGCGGCAATCTCGCGCCCGCGCTCGGCCGGGGTCGAGGGGTCGAAGCGGCCGGAGATCACCAGGGTAGGCGTCTTGATGCGGCGCAGGCCGCCCGCGATGTCCATGTCCCGGATGGCCGCGCAGCAGCCGGCATAGCCGCGCGGGTCGATGGCGAGCAGGGTGCTGCGCACCGTGCTGTAGTGGATGGTGCGGCGCGCGGCATAGGCCGGTGTGAAGAAGCGTCCGAGCACGCCCTCGGCCACCGCGCCCATGCCCTTGTCGAGCACCAGGCGGATGCGTTCATCGAAGGTGCCGGGGACGACTTGCGCGGCGGTGTTGGAGAGCACCAGACGCTCCAGGCGCCGGGGCGCGTTCTGGGCCAGCCACATGCCGATCATGCCGCCGATCGACAGGCCGGCGTAGTTGAAGCGCTTCCAGCCCGCGGCGTCGGCGCAGGCCAGCACATCGCGGCCGAGCTGGGCGAGGCTGTAGTCCCCGTCGGGCACCTCGGAGGCGCCATGACCGCGCTTGTCGATGCGAAGCACATGGAATTCACGCTCGAGCCCCGCCAGCACCGGGTTCCACATGCAGTGGTCCGAACCCAGCGAGCTGACCATCACCAGCGGCGGTCGGTCAGGGCGGCCATCGAGCCGCCAGTAGATGCGGGCGCCGTCGGACTGGGCGAAGGGCATGGGCGGGTCTCCGTTGCGCGATCGGGCAATCCGCCATCTTAGGCCCAAGCCGCCTAGCCGGGCGAGATCGCCTCCGCGCCGAGGGGGGCGGCGCGCCGGCGGGCGTGCCGGTAGGTGTTGCGGCCCTCCGACTTGGCCAGGTACATCGCGGCATGGGCCTGGCGCAGCAGGGCGGCGCTGTCCTCGCCATCGGCCGGGAAGCTGGCAATGCCGATCGACGGGGTGGCCAGCAGGTCGAAGTGACCGACCCGCAGCGTGGGCTGCATCGCGGCCAGCACCCGGCGCGCCACCGCCGACGCCTCGGCCGGGTCCTTCATCCCGGGCAGCACCACCACGAACTCGTCACCGCCGATGCGCGCCGGTTCCTCGCCCGACCGGCAGGCCGACACCAGGCGGCGCGACGCCTCCAGCAGCACCTGGTCGCCGATGTCATGGCCGAGGTTGTCGTTGATCGACTTGAAGCGATCCAGGTCCAGGAACAGCACCGCCACCCCGACGCCGTCCCGGGCGGCTTCGCGCAGGGCCAGGTCGAGGCGGCGCTCCAGCGCGGCGCGATCGGGCAGGCCGGTGAGGGGGTCGCGGCGGGTGGCCCGACGCCACAGGGCCGCCGCGTCGGCCGAGCTGGTGGCGTCGCGCAGGATGGCCAGCGCGCTGCGGCCGTCGGCCAGCCGCACCAGGCGCAGCTCGGCCAGCAGCCCGTCGGCATGCCGGGTACGCAGCCGCACGGCGCGCGGCCGCTCGCCGATCGAGCCGGCGAGCGCGGCCTGCGCGGCGTCGAGCGTGCCTTCAGCGGGCATGACCGGATCGTTGGCCGCAGGCGCTTCCCAGGTCTCGTCGCCCGCGGCCATGGATCGGGGCAGGGCGCCACCGGGGGAGGGCTGTTCGGCGAGCGCGATCTCGTCGGCATGCTCGTCGCCGAGCAGCCAGCCGCCCAGGGGCGTGCCGAGGGCCTGGGCGGGCGTGCTCAGCTCGAGCAGCCGCGCCGCCGCCGGGTTCAGATCGACGATGCGCTCATCCCGCAGCAGCAGCACCGCGTCGGGGAATCGGCTGTAGAGCTCGGCGCCGATCCAGTCGGCGCCGCCGTCGGGCTGTGCCGGGGCGGTCGAACCGGTCAGCCGGCCAAGGAGCGTGCGCAGTTGCGCGACCAGACCGGCGCCGCGGCGTGGCGCCGCGCCTTCGGGGTCTGAGGAATCGGAGACATGCGGGCCGGCCATGGCGAACGAACTCCTGCGATGGGGGTTCGTTCGGTGTCGGCCGCGGCAGCCGGATCTGCAGCCCTGTCGGCCTGACCGGCGCCGTCAGCCCGCCCGACGGTGGATCAGCCGCCGCGGACGCAGCGAAAGCCGATG
Organism: Betaproteobacteria bacterium; assembly: GCA_018970865.1. Lineage (GTDB taxonomy): Bacteria > Pseudomonadota > Gammaproteobacteria > Burkholderiales > Burkholderiaceae_E > Quisquiliibacterium. Next base: position 21,689 of record JAGWVN010000035.1, on the reverse strand, counting down.
TAGACCACGGTGGTGCCGGCCGGCTTGCCCTGGATGTGCTCGGCGCGCATCTGCGCGGCGCCATACCACCAGGAGCCGCCCCGGGTGCGTCGCTCGGCATCGCCCTGGGCGCCGGGCGGTTCATCCACCCATTCCCAGGCGTTGGCGCCCATGTCGTGCAGGCCGTTCACGCCCGCGGCCGTGGCGCCGGCCCGGGCATGACCGTGACCGCGCAGCAGCGCGGCGCCATGGCGCACCGCGCGGGCCTGCGCGCCGGGGCAGTCGCCGAGGCACTGCGCGGCGGCGGGCGACTCGCCGGTGGGGTAGGGGTAGGTGCGGCCGCGCTCGAAGGGCGCGGGCGGCGAGGCGCGGGTCTCGGTGTAGGCGGCGCGCACCCATTCCCGGTCGGTGGGCAGGCGCCCGCCCGCCCAGCGGCAGAAGGCCTGCGCCTCGTGGAAGTCGACATGCACCGCCGGCTCGTCGTCGGCGGCCGGGCTGCCGAAGGGCGCGGCCCAGTGCCAGCCGGTCTTGCGCGTCCAGCCGGCCTCGAAGACCTCGCCGCCGCCGGCGCGCTCGGCGCGGGTGACCAGGCTGGTGGCCCGCACGAAACGGCGGAACTGGCCGATGGTGGTCTCGGTGCGGGCGATCTGCCAGCCGTCGATGGGCTGCCAGTCGATGCCGGCAGGGTTGGCCGCGCTGGCCGCCCCGGCGCCCGCCATCAGCACGGCCGCGAGCAGCAGGGTGATGCGCCGGGGGGCCCGGGCGAGCTTTGCTATCGTTGCGGGCATGAACATCGTGATCATCGGCGGCGGCATCGGCGGGCTTGCGCTCGCGCTGATGCTACAGGCGCGCGGCATCGTCGCGCGGGTTTACGAATCGGCCAGCGAGGTCAAGCCGCTGGGCGTGGGCATCAATGTGCAGCCCAGCGCGGTGGTGGAGCTGGCCGCGCTCGGGCTGCTGCCCAGGCTGGATGCCACCGGCATCCGCACCCGCGAGGTCTGCTACTTCAACCGGCACGGCCAGAAGGTATGGTCCGAGCCGCGCGGCATGGCCGCCGGCTACCGTGTGCCGCAGTTCTCCATCCACCGCGGCGAGCTGCAGATGCTGCTGCTGCAGGCCACCGTCGAGCGCCTGGGCGCGCAGGCGGTGCGCGCCGGTTGCGAAGCGGTGTCGGTCGACCCCTCGGCGGGCACCGTGCGGCTGCGCGAGCGCGCCACCGGCCGCGAGTTCACCGAGCAGGCCGACGCCATCATCTCGGCCGACGGCATCCACTCGGTGGTGCGTCGCCAGTTCTACCCGCAGGAAGGCCCGCCGCAGTTCTCCGGCTGCGTGCTGTGGCGCGCCACCACCGTCGGCAAGCCCTTCCTCACCGGCGCCAGCATGGTGATGGCCGGCCACCGCGACCAGAAGCTGGTCACCTACCCGATCTCGCGCCGCCACGCCGACCGTGGCGAGTCGCTCATCAACTGGATCGCCGAGCTGCGGGTGCCGGGCGACCAGGCCCCGCCCAAGCAGGACTGGAACCGCGAGGTGGCGCTCGAGGTCTTCGCCTCGCAGTTCGAGCGCTGGGTCTGGGACTGGCTCGATGTGCCGGCGCTGTTTCGCGGCGCGCAGGTGATCTTCGAGTTCCCGATGGTCGATCGCGACCCGCTGCCGCGCTGGACGCACGACCGGGTCACGCTGCTGGGCGACGCCGCGCACCCGATGTACCCCATCGGCTCGAACGGCGCCACGCAGTCCATCCTGGACGCGCGCGTGCTGAGCGAGCAGATCGCCGGCACCGATGTGGCCGGGCTGCCCGCGGCGCTGCAGCGCTACGAGGCCGAGCGCCTGCCCAGGACCGCGCGCATCGTGATGGCCAACCGCGCGCAGGGCCCCGACTATGTGATGGATGTGTTCGAGCAGCGCGCCCCCGACGGCTTCGTGCGGGTGGAGGATGTGGCCACGCACGAGGAGCTGGTCGAGATCGCCGCCGGCTACAAGAAGATCGTCGGCCTCGACATGGAGACGGTCAACGCGCGCGCCCAGGTCGTGCTGCCGCAGGGCGCGTGAGCGAAGCCGAGGTCCTGCGGCTGCTGGCCACCTTCTTCCTGGGTGGCTTCTTCAGCATGATCACCATCATCAATCCGCCGTCGGCGCTGCCGGTGTTCACGGCGCTGTCGGCGGGCATGACGCCCGAGGCGCAGCGCAGTCTCGCGGCCCGCACCAGCGGCTACTCGCTCGCCATCCTGGTGTGCAGCCTGTTCGCGGGCGGGCTGGTGCTCAACCTGTTCGGCGTGTCGCTGCCGGCGCTGCGGGTGGCCGGCGGCATCTGCGTGGTGCTGCTCGGTCACGGCATGCTCTTCGGTCATGGCCCGGGGTCGGCCAATGCCGGCACCGCGCATGCCAATCCGGCCTTCTTTCCGCTGGCGCTGCCCACCACCACCGGGCCGGGCACCATCGCCGTGGTGATCGGCATCTCCACCGAGATCCGCGAGCAGAAGACCGTGCTCGCCGAGGCGCTGGCCTACGGCGCCACCCTGGCCGCGATGCTGGCTACCGCGCTGATCATCTGGCTGGTGCTGCGCAGCGCCCAGGTGGTGTCGGCCCGCCTGGGGCCGGCCGGCATCGAGGTGCTCACCCGCCTGATGGGCTTTCTGCTGCTGTGCGTGGGCGTGCAGTTCATCGCGTCGGGGGTGCGCAGTTTCATTGCCGGAGGGTGAGTGGTCACCGTCTGACGCAACTCCTGAGGCGGTGGTGCCGCGCCGCAGCCCTTGGCTCATCCAGTGAGCCTCGCGATCGCCATGATGCGTCCTGACGCTGTGCTGCCGCGGCGTGGCTGCGCGCCCGGGCCGTGACGAATGGCGCGGGTCGTGCCCGGTGATTGACAGTGTCACAATGACAGTGTTAATTTCGCTGTCATCGTGACACTGTCGACAATCGCGAGGCCCGCATGAAACCCGAACCGCATCAAAGCTTCATCGGCGGCGCTGCCGAACTCGCTGACCGCGCCATCACGCTCGGCAAGGAGCTGGGCCTGTCGGTCGATTCGGTCAGGGTCAACGAGCGGCTGGTGCGCTACTACGTCACCGAAGGCGTGCTCGACCGCCCCGATCGCCTCGGCCGGGATGCCAGCTACCACTACCGCCACCTGCTGCAGCTCGTCACGGCGCGGCGCATGGTCGAGGCCGGCATGACGCTCGCGGTGATCGCCCGCCACAACCAGGGCACCGCCAGCCGCGCCCTGGAAAAAGGCCTGGCCCGGCCCCTGCCCACGCCGGCCGAGATGCTGTTGATGGATTTCGGCAGCGCCGGCACCCGGCCGCTCGGCCAGCGCGCTGCGCCGAAGGCTTCCTTTGCGGGCGGCGCAGACCCGCTCGGGTCCAACCCCAACACGCAGCCGCCCAAGGCGGTTGCGCTGATGGATGTGGTCGATGAGCTGCGCCGGCTCAGACACGATCTGGTCGATCGGGTCCGTCAGATCGACCGCGGAATCCGCCAGCTCGCCGACCAGCAGCAGCACGCCCAGGCCGCACTCACCGAACTCAACGACAGGCTGCGGCAGCTCGAGAGCCGCATCGACACCAGCACGCAACACCCCATCAGGAGGAAAGCATGACCGCATCCCGTTCCGATCAGATCCTCGCGCTCGATGTGTCCCTCACGCCGCTGCGGCCAGCGCTGCTGCTGGACGGTACCGGCGAGATGTCGGTGCTGGTGCGTGTCAGCGCGCCCGAGGCGCCGGCTGTCGATGCCCCCGTCACGCCGCTGTCGCTTGCGCTGGTGATCGACCGGTCCGGCTCGATGGACGGTGGCCGCCTCGAGGCGGCTCTGGGCTGCGCGCGCAATCTCGTCCAGCGACTGCGCGATCAGGACGAGGTGAGCGTGATCATCTATGACGACCAGGCCGAGGTGCTTCTGCCCCTGACCGCGGCGGCCCAGGCCCGCGACTCGATCGACAGCCTGCTCGCGGGCGTGGTGGTTGGCGGCAGCACGGCGCTCTACGATGGCTGGATGCTCGGCGCATCGCAGCTCGCCCCGCGAACCGGCGGTGATCGCATGTGCCGCGTGATCCTGCTGTCCGACGGACAGGCCAATCGCGGCCTCACCGACGAGGCAGAAATCTGCGAGCGGGTGCGCCGGCTGGCGGGCGCGGGCGTGACCACCACCACCGTTGGCCTCGGCGAGGGCTTCAACGAGAGCCTGATGACCGGCATCGCCAAGGCCGGGCATGGCAACGCCTTGTACGGGGATCGGGCGGAGGATCTTGCCGAGCCCTTCGACGCCGAGATCGGCCTGCTCGCGCAGATCGCCTGCCGGGACCTGCGCCTGATCGCGGGCAGCGCCACCCGGCGCTGGGTCCTGTGCAACGACTACAGCCGCAGCGGTGAGGAGACCGCCGAACTCGGCGCCTGGGCGCTGCCCGACCTGGTGGCGGGCAGCGAGGCCTGGGCGGTGTTTCGCGCGCCGATGGACAGCGTCATTCGCGCGCAGGCGCGTAGCCGGCAGGGCATGGCCCTGCATGTCACCGTGAACGGCCGCGACCCGCTGGGCCGGCGAGTCACGCAGCAGGCCAGTCTCGCGCCGTTGCCGCTGGTTGACGAGTCGCAGTGGCGGGCGCTGCCGCCGGATGAGCTGGTGTCCCGGCGGGTCACCGAGCTGCGGGCCGCCGAACTGCAGCGGGCCGCTCGTCTTGCGGTTGAGGAGGGGGACTGGGAGCGCGCCGAACAGATCCTGCGCGAGGCCGAGACGCTGGCCGCCGATCAGCCCTGGGTGAAAGGGGTCGTCGCCCATCTCCAGGGCCTGCTGCAACGGCGTGACCGCCTGCGCTTTGGCAAGGAGGCGATGTTTGCCTCGCACCGCATGAGCACCCGCATCACCACCAGCAGTGAGCGTGCCGAGTACGATGAAGTCGAGGAGGCGGCGCTGCCCTCGTTCCTGCGCAAGAAGCTTGCTCAGGGCCGGCGTACGGCGACCTGAGGGGTGATCGGGATCACCCTCTCTACCGGGATCCGCGAGCGGAAGACGGCGCTCGCCGAGGCGAAGGGGAACGGCGCCTTGCGCGGCCCCGCGGGGGAACATTGAATTCGCCGCGCCCCTCATCGGAGAGCAGCAGCGCCTTAAGAGACGGGCGAGCCCGGTCCTGCAGGCGTTGCCACTCGGCGATCGATACCAGGACCGCGGCTTTGCGGCCGCGTCGGGTCACGAGCTGCGGGCCCTCGGCGAGGCAGGTTTCGAGGAGCTCGCTGAAGCGGGCCTTGGCGTCTTGGACGGGCCAGGTTTTCATGGCTGCTGACGGCTTTGATGACGGGTCATTCTAGGACTCCTTGGAGCAATGTCGGCCAGTCCGGAGGTGGCGTCCACCGCCTCGGAAGGCGATGATGCCGATGGGTGAGACATTCGACCGACACAGCGTGAGCGCCCTCTCCGCCAGTTCGCCTTCCGCCTGGCCGCTACCGACGGCCCAGGCGCAGCTCGACTTCCTGGGCAACATCCAGGCCGTGCTCGAGGATGGGCAGTTCGTCGCCACCTACAAGTTCGCGCTGCTGACGGCGCTGGCGGATCTGGCCGTGGAAATGGGTGCTGACGATGGCGCGCCCTGTCGGCTGACGCTTGCCGACATCGCCGGGAAATTCGTGGCGTACTACTGGCAGCAGGCGGCGCCCTTTGCGGGCGCGGGTGATGCCGGTGTCCTGCGCCAGAGCACGGGCGCGCAGGCGGCGGTGCTCAACCTGCTCGCTGGAGAGCGTTCGATCGGCCTGGGCACGGTGGCGCAACTGCGAGCCAGCCCCTCGCGATGGCAGTCGGTGCTGACCCGCATCGCGCGCATCATCCGTGAACAGCCGCTGCACCGCCTGCAGGTGGTTGCCGGCGAGGCGCGCATCTTCCTGTATCCGCACGATGAGCACGCCGAGGCGATCACGCTTCTGCCGGGCGTGGCCTACCAGTTGCGACGATTCCATCCGCTGGTGACGGGTCTGGCCAGGGCGCGCTGGATGAGCCTCATCCGCGACATCCGTGCCAATCGCAACATGGTCGGGCAGGCCCACGACCTGGAGCGTTTCCTGTTCGGCAACGAGCGTCAGCCGATCACGCACCAGCTTCCCATGCTGACCGATCAGCAGCGTGGCCTGTGCCTGTATTGCGGCGCCCGCCTGCGCGCAGGCGATACGCATGTCGACCACTTCATCCCCTGGTCGCTGCACCGGTTCGACGCGCTGCCGAACCTCGTGGCGGCTCATGGCCAATGCAACCTGGCCAAGAGGGACATGCTCGCCGCGGAGAGGCATCTCGAGCGCTGGGTGGCGCGCAATGCGGCGGCCTTTCGCGAACCGCCACCCGGCGCGACAGACCCGGCGTCGACGACCGGCGATGCGGCGCTGCGCATCGCCCGGTGGGCCTACCAGCGCAGCGACGACAACGGTGCCGCGGTCTGGCTTCAGGGCCGTCAGACCGAGCGACTGTCGGGTCGCTACCGACGGATGCTGGAGGTCTAGCGTGGCCACCCGAGGTCAGGCAGGCGGAGCGGTTGCGGGGGGCGGCCGTGGACGCCTCACGCGACATCTGCAAGGCGCGTTCCTCGAAGCCTGTCCGGCCGGCTGGGCGTGCCGTATCGAGGCCCCGCTCGTTCCACCCTCCGCAGCCGAACGCCTCGGTTTCGAGCCGCGGGCCGATGTGCTGCTCACGCGCGCCGACGACGCCCGTCGCATCTGGGTCGAGTTCGAGGTGAGCCGCGCAGACCCGGTGGCCAACCAGGCGAAATTCGCCTCGGCCGCCTTCTTCGAAGGCTGCCCGCCGGGCGACGCGCTGGTATCGATGGCCAGCCGGCACATCGCGCCGGGGCGCAAGGCCCTCCTTGCGAGCACCGCGATGTTCATGCGCGCCGTCGGCATCCCGGCCTTCCAGGTGGATCTGCTGCCAGACCTCGACGGGCCCCGGATCAAGGCCCTGAACGCCGCGCCGCCCGAGGAACTGGCCGCCGCGCCGATCGACGCCGTCGCCGAGATCGATCGCGTGATCGCGGTGGCCGATGCCCGCCTCGTCAACGGATGGCACCGCATCCATCTCGCCGACAACGCGTTCACGGTGGGCGCCAATGTCCGGGCCTGGAACGCGGAGCTCGCTGACGCATCGGTTGCCGCCCTGTGGGCAAGGCGACGCGTTCGCTTCCTGGCCTGGGACCCGGCAAGCGGCCTGTTCGCACCCTCGAAGTTCTGCGCCTTCGTGCCGGCGGGCATGCCCGAACGCATAGCCGGCCAGGCGCGCGTGGTGCGAGAGCCCCCGGGCGGGATGAACGCCGCGCTCTACTTCAGCCTGGGCGAGCAGGATCCGCGTTTCGACGGCCATGTCGCCCGCAAGCATCTCGAACGCCGGCTACGCTATCGGCCTGCGCCGCTGTCCGATGCCGAAGGGCCGCTTGCGGCCGCCTGGCGGCTCTGGCGAGACCGGTGCCCGCTGACGCTGGCAGATGACGCCCTGGCGCTCGTGCCGCCGGTGGCGTGAGCGCCTCACCCCCCAAACACTTCCCCCGGAAACTCCAGCGGTGACAGCACGCGCGCGCGGTCGCCGATGGGCCAGCCGTCGCGCACCGGGGCGACCACCCAGGCCTCGTGGACGCCGATGTCTTCGCAGGCCTGCCAGAAGCCACGGCTGACGGTTGGCGCCGATGAGAGCCTGGCCCCGATGCCGGTGATCCGCCCTCTGGTCTCGATCACCAGATCGAGTTCGGCGCCCGCCGCCGGGTGCTGCGCGAGCGAGCGTAGTCTTGCCGACCTGGCGCGGGCCGAGGACCGGGACGGTCGCCGCTCGAGATCCGTGAGTTGCTTGCCGCGTAACTCGTGCGCACGTACCATGTGTGAATTGCGGGTCAAAGCCGAGTCAACCATGAACATCACCCTGTCTGTCGATGAGCGCGTCCTCGAGCAGGCGCGCAAGGCCGCTCAGGCGATGGGCAAGAGCCTCAACCAGGCGGTTCGCGACTACCTCGAGCAGCTCGCCGGGCAGGCGCAACGCGATGCCGTGATCGAGGAGCTGCGCAGCCTCGCGCTCAAGGGCCGAAGCCCGGAGCCCGGCTGGGAAGCTCGGTACCGATCCCGGCACCCCCCGCCGCAGGTTGCAGTTGTTCGCGACGCTTGAAGTGGTCCAGATCGATGTCGAGATGATTCTTGGCGCGACCGATCTTCACCGCCTGCACGGCCTGTCTGTCTGGGATGCCCTGATCATCCAGGCGGCCGGTCGCGCGGGCTGCGAGGTCCTGCTGACCGAGGATCTGCAGGCGGGCCGATCGATTGCGGGCGTGAGAATCACGGATCCGTTCGCCTGCCCCCCGGCCGCCGACCTCACCCCCGCCCCTTCAGCACCGGCAGCTCCACGAAGGCCCCCGGCCGCTTCTCGGCGTTGGCCTTGATGGCCTCCTGGATCTCCTGCTTCTGCAGCATGCTGGCATTCCAGATGCCGATGTAGTCCAGGCCGTCGGCGGTGCTGTGGTCGCGGGCGTAGTTGATCATGCGCTTGGTGCCGTAGACCGCCAGCGGCGCCTTCGAGGCGATCTCGCGGGCAATCCCCATCACCTCGGCGAGCATGGTGGGCTGATCGGGGAACACCCGGTTCACCAGGCCGCAGGCCTGGGCCTCGCGCGCCGGCATCCGGCGGCCGGTGTAGGCCATCTCGCGCACGATGCCCTCCGGGATGAGCTTCACCAGCCGCGGGAAGGTGCCCACATCGGCAGTCATGCCGATGTTGATCTCGAACACCGTGATGAAGGCGTCCTCGGTGGCATAGCGCATGTCGCAGGCGGTCACCAGGTCCACGCCGCCGCCGATGCAGCCGCCCTGGATCGCGGCCAGCACCGGCAGCCGACAGCGCTCCAGCACAGTGAAGCTGCGCTGCATGTGCAGCACATGCTCGTAGAAGCGCGCGCCGTGCTGCAGCTGCGCGGCGCGTTCGGCATCAGGGCCCGGGGCGATGCTGGCGTCGGCAAACATCGAGGTGTCCAGGCCCGACGAGAAGTGCGGACCGGTGGAGGAGATCACGATCACCCGCGCGCGGGCGTTGTGGTCGATGTCCTCGACGATGGCCGGCAGCTCGTCCCAGAAGGCGCGGATCATGTTGTTGCGCTTCTCGGGGCGGTTCAGGCGGATGTGGGCGATGTGGTCGGCGATCGAGACATCGAAGCACTGGTAGCTCATGGTGGTTCCTGCGGGCGGTGTGGTCAGACGGGCAAAGACGGCGGGCCCATGCGCGGGCCCGGGCGCGGCGTTCAGCGGCCCTGGAAGACCGGGGCGCGCTTCTCGGCGAAGGCGCGCATGCCTTCCTTCACATCCTGGGTCTGCAGCAGCGGCAGCAGCTGCAGGTACACATGGTGGACATGCTCGGGGAAGGGCTCGTTCAGGCCCATGCGCATCAGCCGCTTGGCCGCCTGCACCGCCAGCGGCGCGTTGCCGGCGATCTCGAGCGCGATCTCGCGGGCACGGGCCAGCGACTGGCCGTCATCGACCACCTCGTTGGCCAGGCCCCAGGCCAGGCTCTCGTCGGCGGTGAGGGTGCGGCCGGTGAAGATCAGCTGCGCGGCCCTGGCCCAGCCGATCATGCGCGGCAGATACCAGGTGCTGCCCGACTCCGGCAGCACGCCACGCTTGCAGAAGGCCGCGGCCATCTTGGCCGAACGCGCCATGATGCGGATGTCGCAGCCGATGGCGAGATCCATGCCGTAGCCCGCCGCCCCGCCGTTCACCGCGCAGACCACCGGCTTTTCCATCGCCTGCAGCACGGTGGGCGGGGTGGTCTTCAGGTCGAGCGTGGTGCGCGGCGGCTCGTCGGTGCGCAGCATGCCGCGGCCCTGCGCCTGGCCGATCACATCGAGCCCGGCGCAGAAGGCGCGACCCGCGCCGGTGAGGATCACGCAGCGCACGCCGGCGTCGTCGTCGGCCTGCAGCAGCCGCTGGCCGAGCTGCTCGAGCATCGGCCGCGAGATGGTGTTCATGCGCTGCGGCGCGTTCAGGGTGACGGTGGCGATGTGGTCTGCCACCTCGTAGAGCACTTCCTGGGGAGCGTCGGCGGTGTCGGTCATCGGAGCCTGCCTCGGGGGTGTCGGGGTGGGTCCGATGGTACCGAAAGCGGCCGGCGCGCCCTTCCGCGAATCAGCTCTCCCAGGGGGGCGTGGCCGGGCTCACGCCCGCGGGCAGGCTTGCCGTGCTCAAGCGGAACACCTGGCCTTCCGGATCTTCCAGCACGGCCTGCCACTGGCCGTAATAGGTGGGGTAGGGGCCTTTCCGGATGCGCCCGCCCAGCGCGGGCACCCGTCGGGTGGCCTCGTCCACCGCGGCCGGGTCGGCCAGCATGAAGGTGGGATAGGTGCTCACCGGGGGCAGGCTGCCGCCGGGCGGCACGCGGTCACCAAGGCCGAGCAGGCCATAGGCCGGCGCCGCGTGGAAGCCGAACTGGAAGTGCGCATCGCCCAGGGCCCGGTAGATCGGCGATCGGCTGTGTTCGAGCTCGCCGAGCCCGAGCAGGCTGCGGTAGAAGTCGATCTGCCGATCGATGTCGCGGCAGAACAGATTCACGAAGAGTTGCATGACGGCGGCGCTCAGGCGCTGGGCTCGGCGGTCTGGCGGCGCAGCCCGTAGGTGCGCTCGTACATCTCGCGCAGGTGCTCGCCGGCCGTGCAGGGCGGGTAGCGGGGCACGCTGCCCTCGGGCACGGTGCCGGGCAGGGCCTCGATGCGCGCCAGGTAGTTGGGCTCGAAGAAGAAGGGCAGCGAGAATCGCGGCGCGCCGCCGGAGTGCCGGTTGCGCACCCGGTGCAGGTTGGAGCGGTACAGGCCGTTGGTCCAGCGCGGCACCATGTCGCCCAGGTTGACCACGAAGCTGCCGGCCAGCGGCGGGGCCTCCACCCAGCGCCCGTCGCCCATCTGCACCTCCAGGCCGCCGTGGCCGTCCTGCGCCAGCACGGTCACTGCGCCCCAGTCGGTGTGCGCCCCCGCGCCGAAGGTGCGCTCGTCGGCATCGGGCGGGTGCGGCGGGTAGCGCACCATGCGCAGGCTCACCATCGGCTCGTGGCAGGCCTCGTCGAAGCGGTTTTCGGGCAGGTACAGCGAGATCGCCATCAGCTGCATCAGCCGCAGCGAAAGCGCATTCATCCGCGCGATCCAGTCCTGGCACAGCGCGCGCGCCTCGGGCACCTCCTCGGGCCACTGGCTGGGGCCGTAGGTCTGGTAGCCCGCGCGCACATAGGGATGGTCATCGGGCCAGTCCATGCCGCAGTAGAAGCTCTCCTTGAGGTCGGGCTTCATCGCGGCGTCGAGGGTCTGTTCGCCCAGGGTCTCGAAGCCGCGCAGGATCGGCGAGCGGCGCATCGACAGCGCCTCGCGGCGCTCGGCCGGCAGCTCCAGCAGCCGGCGCGCGAGCGCGAACTGCCGCGCCACCCGCTCGGCCGCGATGCCGTGGCCAAGCACATAGAAAAAGCCGCTGTCCATGGCCGCCGCGCGCAATTGCCGCGCCACCTCGGCGCTGCGCGGGCCGCCCGGCGCGAGCGCGCCGTTCAGGTCGAGGACCGGGATCATGTCGCAGGCCTTGCGCGGACCCGCGTGCGGGGAGGGAAGGGCGGATGGCATCGGAACACGGGCGCTTCTCCGGAACAGGGTGGAACGCACCGCGCGGGCGCGCGCGCAGGCCCGGGGCGCGCCGAGTCGGTGAGCGGCGCACCAGCGAGGCGCGTGGCGGTGACCTGCTCGCCGGGCACGCAGCTTCCATGCCACGGACGGTCCGGCCGCCAGACCGCCGCGCCCCGCATCGGGCATGCTTTCTGCTGGATACCCGCCAGGTCCCGCTCACGGCCAATCCCGGCCAGGCACCCGACTCCCCTTCACCGCAGGAATCACCGCATGACATCTGCCCGGCCGATGGTCGAACTCACCCGCGAGTCGCGGATCGGCGCGGTCCGCTCGACCACCGTGGCGGGCGAGGTGCCGCGCATCGACCTCGCCGACTTCGCCGCGCGGCGCGACGAGATCGCCGAGGCGCTCTGGGACGCGGCCATGGCGGTGGGCTTCTTCCAGGTGGTCAACCACGGCATCGAGCCGGCGCGGGTGCGCGAGGCCTTCGCGATGACCGAGCGCTTCTTCGGTCTGCCCGACCCGGTGAAGGCGCAGTACCCGCACCGAAAGGCCGACAATGTCGGCTGGGAGAGTCGCGCCCAGGTTCGGCCGTCCACGGGCACGCCCGACCAGAAGGAGAGCTACCAGATCACCCGCCCGCGCATGACCGGGCTGTGGCCGGCCGAGTCGGAGCTGCCGGGCTTCCAGGCGGCCATGCTCGACTTCGAGTCGCGATGCTGGTCGGTGGCCATGCGGGTGCTGTCCTGCTTCGCGCACACGCTGGGTTTCGCGAGCGATTTCTTCGCTGCCGCGCACGACCCCGCCCGGCCCGACTACCAGAGCACCCTGCGCCTGCTGCACTACTACCCGGTGGATCCGGCCTCGCTCGGCGCGGCCGGGCTGTGGCGCGCCGGGGCGCACACCGACTTCGATTGCCTGACCCTGCTCTTCCAGCGGGCCGGGCAGGGTGGGCTGGAGGTCTGCGCCGGCAAGGATCTCGACAACCCGGTCTGGACGCCGGTGCCCCCCGAGGAAGACGCCATCACCTGCAACATCGGCGACATGCTCATGCGCTGGAGCGACGACCGGCTGCCCTCGAACTTTCACCGGGTGCGCACGCCCGAGCCGGGCGAGTATCTCGGCTCGCGCTACAGCATCGCGTTCTTCGCCCAGGCCAACCGCGACGCGGTGATCGCCGGCCCCTCGGGCAAGCACGCCCCGATCAGTGCCGGGGATTACCTTCGCCAGCGGGTGGCTGCCAATTTCCAGGCGGCGGGCGGTGCGCCGGGTGCTGTCCGATGAATGCCCGTGCAGCGCTCGGCCGCGGCGGGGCGTACCGTCGCCACCACCAGCGCATGAAGGCCCGATAGTTGAGCCGCGCCCAGGCGTGATAGAGGCGTGAGCGTGCCCGGCAGTGCCAGGCCATGCCGCCGCCATCGGTCTGCTTGATCAGGCCCAGCGTGCGGCGCCAGCAGCGGCCGGTGTCGATCACCCAGGCCGGATCGGTGGCCGTGCCCCAGTAGGCGAACACCGGGTTCGGCCAGCCCGGGGTGGCCTCGCGCCCCTTGAACTGTTTCTCGGGGTCTGCGCCGAGATCGAAGCGTGCCAGCTGTTCCCGGATGTAGGCCGTGCGAAAGACCGACGGGTTCAGGCTGAGCCGGCCGCTCACCAGGTAGCGGCCGTCGTGCCGCACCCGCCGATTGCCGAGCAGGTTCAGGCGCACGCTCACCAGGGAGGGATCGGCCGCGAACAGCGCGCGCAGCTCGCCGAGCGGCACGGATCGCCGCAGGCACCAGTCATCTTCAAGGTGGAAGAACTCGTCGCTTTGCACCTGCGACCAGCACCATTGCACCGCGCTCGGGAACGACGGGCTGTCGGGCATGCGCGCCACCACCTGCGCGAAGTAGGCGCGGCACAGGGCGAGGATGTCCTGCGCGGTGACGCCCGGCTCGCCGATCGGGTCGATGTTCACGATCAGCCGTACCGGCGTGCCGGCGAGCAGGCCACGGCTGAAGGACTCGAGCGTGAGGCGCAGGATGTCGGGGCGCAGGGTGGCGATCAGCACCACATCGATGGGGGGCTGAGCCGGCGCGGGCCCGGGTGACGCGAATGACATGGCGCATTCTAGGGGCCGCGCCCCGGCGGGTGAAAGCGCCCGCGGTCCGCTCGGGGCCATGGGGCCGTCGCTTCGCAAGAACCGGTTTGCGGCGCCGGCGCGGGTGGGCGCAGACTGCCGGCATGCCCATGACCGGCCTGCTCGACCCCCCGACCGTCGCCCGCGTTGAGGCCGACACCGCCACCGCCGCCCGTCACTACGCGCTGGTGGCCCGCGCCATCGACCACCTGCGCCGCCATGCCGCCGAACAGCCCGATCTGGCCGCGCTGGCCGACGCGGTCCACCTGAGCCCCCATCACCTGCAGCGGGTGTTCGCGCAGTGGGTGGGCATCTCGCCCAAGCGCTTCCTGCAGTACCTCACCAAGGAGTACGCGCTCGCGCAGCTGCGCCGCTCGCAGGATGTGCTGACCACCGCTCATGGCGCCGGCCTGGGCAGCGGCAGCCGCCTTCACGAGCTGATGGTGAGCTGCGAGGCGATGACCCCGGGCGAGATCCAGCGCGCCGGGGCCGGGGTGCGGATCGGCTGGGGGGTGGGCGACTCCCCGCTCGGGCGGGCGCTGGTCGGCTGGACCGATCGCGGCCTGTGCGAGCTGGCCTTTCTCGATGGCGACGAGGCGCCGGCGCTGGCCGGGCTCGCGCGGCGCTGGCCGATGGCCAGCCTCGCGCGGGACGACACCCGGGCCGCCCGCCTGCTCGCCCGGGTGTTTGCCGACGCGCCCGAGCGCGGGCGGCTCCACCTGGTGCTGCGCGGCACGAACTTCCAGATCCGGGTCTGGCAGGCGCTGATGGCCAGCGCGCCCGGAGAGCTCATCGGCTATGGCGCGCTGGCGCGGCGGGCCGGCAGCCCGCAGGCCGCTCGCGCCGTGGGCAGCGCGCTGGCGGCCAACCGGCTTGCCTGGCTGATTCCCTGCCATCGGGTCATCCGCGAGAGCGGCGAGCCCGGCCGCTACCGCTGGGGCGAGACCCGCAAGCTGGCGGCCCTGGTCTGGGAGGCGGCAAGGCGGGATGGCCGGCGCGCGGACCCAACGCCCTGAGCCGGCGCGGTGCTGAAATGCCCGTTCGCGCCGCCGAGGCACAATCGTCGCAGGCTCCCTCTGATGGAGCTACGAGGAGACGACGATGAGCGGACGGATGGCGGGCAAGTGCGCGGTGGTGGTGGGGGCGGGCCAGAGCCCCGGCCCGAATGTCGGCAACGGGCGGGCCACGGCCCTGCGGCTGGCGCAGGAGGGCGCGCGCGTGCTGTGCGTGGATCGCGACGAGGCCAGCGCGGCCGAGACCGCGGCCCTGATCACCGCCGAGGGCGGGCAGGCCTGGGCCTTCCGGGCCGATGTCGCCAGCCGCGACGACTGCGCCGCGCTGGTGGCCGCGGCCCGCGAGCGCTTCGGCCGCATCGATGCGCTGGTGAACAATGTCGGCATCGGCGGCGGCGGTGACGGCCCGGCCCACAAGGCCGAGGAGGCTGCCTGGGATCGCCTGATGGCGGTCAACCTCAAGGGCATGTGGCTCACGCTGCGCCATGCCCTGCCGCTGATGCGCGAGCAGGGCGGCGGCGGCGCGATCGTCAACATCTCCTCGCTTGCCTCGGTGGCCGGCGCCACCATGATCGCCTACGAGGTCTCCAAGGCGGGCGTCAACCGGCTGACCACCAGCGTGGCCTCGGCCAACGCGCGGCACGGTATCCGCTGCAACGCGATCCTGCCGGGCTTCATGGACACGCCCATGGCCGTCGAGGGCGGGGCCCGCGCCACCGGCCGGCCGGTGGCTCAGGTGCGCGCCGAGCGCGATGCCCGCGTGCCGCTGCGCGCCCGCATGGGCAGCGGCTGGGACACCGCCAATGCCGCGCTGTTCCTGTGCAGCGACGAGGCCGGCTTCATCACCGGCGCGCTGCTGCCGGTGGACGGGGGCATGGGCACGCGGGTCGGGTGATCGGGCGGGGGTTGACGCCCGGCAGCCTCCCGGTCCAATGTAGCGATATCGCTACATCGCAGGAGGGCAGCATGGGCGCCGTCACGACAATCACCAGCCGCCGCTTCAATCAGGACCTCAGCGCAGCCAAGCGCGCAGCCGAGGAGGGCCCGGTGATCATCACCGATCGCGGCAAGCCTGCCTGGGTGCTCATGCGCCACGATGCCTGGAAGCATCTGCAGGGCCAGGGACGAAGCCTTCGGGAAGCGCTCGATCTGCCCGGGGTCGAGGCCGTCGCGTTCGACCCGCCCCGGCTCGGGGAGATCGCCCGGCCGGCACCGCTCGACTGATGTATCTGCTCGACACGAATGTCGTCTCCGAGCTGCGTCGGCGCGACCGTGCCGACCCTCGGGTGGCGCGGTGGGCTGACGCGGTCGACCTCGGTGATCTCTACCTCTCGGTGGTCACGGTCCTCGAGTTCGAGCTCGGCGTGCTCGCCGTCGAGGCGCGCGACGCGGCCCAAGGCCGGCTGCTGCGTCGCTGGCTCGACGAGCGGGTGCTCCCCGCCTTCGACGGCCGAATCCTCCCCGTCGACGCCGCGGTCGCCGTCGCCTGCGCCCGCCTGCATGTGCCCGATCGTCGACCGGAGCGCGACGCCCTCATCGCAGCCACCGCGCAATGCCATGCCCTGACCGTCGTCACCCGCAACCGGCGCGATTTCGCGCCGATGGGTGTCAGGATTCTCGATCCCTGGGCGGCGCCCGCGGCCTAGTGCCGCGCCTCAGGCCACCGTCCCGCCGTCGCGCGCCGCATCGCCATCGCCGCTCAGCGTGGCGGCGATGGCCGCGCGCACGCCGCGCACCATGGTGTCGAGCGACAGGCTGGGCGTGCCCACCCAGGCGGCGGCCTGCTCGGGCAGCATCGGCAGGTGGATGAAGCCGCCGCGCATCTGCGGATGGCGGGTGGCGATCAGGTGGGCGAGCGTGAAGAAGAGGTGGTTGCACACGAAGGTGCCGGCGGTCTGCGAGACCGAGGCCGGCACGCCCGCGGCGCGCATCGCGGCCACGATGCGCTTGATCGGCAGGCTGCTGAAGTAGCCCGCCGGCGCGCCGGCGATCACCGGCTGGTCGATCGGCTGGCCGCCGCCGTTGTCGGGCATGGGCGCGTCATCGACATTGATGGCCACCCGCTCCACGCTCAGGTCGGTGCGGCTGGCGGCCTGGCCCAGGGCAATCACCACCGCGACCGGCGATCGCGAGAGCGCGCGCGCCAGCACCTCGCCGCTCTCGCCGAAGCGGCAGGGCAGCTGCAGCGCGCTGACCTGCGCCCCGGCGATCTGCGCGCCGTGCAGCGCGCGGGCCACCTCCCACGACGGATTGACCGACTCGCCCCCGAAGGGCTCGAAGCCGGTGACCAGCACCCGCGGTGCTGCCTCGATGCCTGCGCCTGCGCTGTCCATGCCGGCTCAGGCCAGGGTGGCGATGGCATCGGCCACCGCCTCGGGCTGCTCCTGCGGCGCCAGATGGCCGGCACGCGGCACGGGGATCAGGGTGGCCCCGGCGATGCCGGCCTGCCAGGCCTGCGCGTAGGCCGGCACGATCAATCGGTCGCTCTCGCCCCAGATCAGCGCCGTGCGCGCGCGGATGCGGTAGAGCCGCTCCGACAGGCCGCGGTCGGGGATCGGGAAGAGCAGCTTGCCGGCCATGCCGAGCTGGCGCGCGTTGGTCACCAGGAAGCCCTTGAGCCACTCCGGGTCGTCCATGCGCGCGCCGGCGGTCATGGCCTTGCGGCCTGCCTCGACATCATGGAAGAGCACGGCCGGCATCTGGTAGGGCAGCATCGCGAAGATGTCCGGGATGGGATGCTCGGGCAGCCACAGCCCTGCCGGCGCGATCAGCGCCAGCCGCGAGACCTGGTGCGGCGCCACCGCGGCCATCTCGGCGGCGATCATGCCGCCCATGGAGTGGCCCACCAGCCAGGGGTTGGTCAGGCCGAGCGCATCGATGACATCCCAGGTGTGCAGGGTGACATCGAGCATGGTGCGCAGGCTCTCGCACTCGGCGCTCGGCCCGTAGCCGGGCAGCAGCGGCGCGATCACGCGCCAGCGCTGCGCCAGCCGCGCGAGGAAGGGATCGTCGGGGGTGAGGCCGCCCGCGCCATGCAGGTAGACCAGCGGCTCGCCCTGGCCGGCCTCGTAGACGCTGACGGCGACGTGGTGGGTGTTGACGGTGCGCAGTTCCATGCCGGCTCCGGGGGTGGATCAGCGCTCGGCGCGCGCGGGCACGGGGCGATTGCGCGCGGCATCGGCCACCGCGCCGGCGCCCTGACCCGATGCGCCGCCGGCCGCCGCCGCCTGGCCCGCGGCCTGCGCGGCCCGCGAATCGGCCAGGGCCGCAGCCACCCGCTCGCGCACCTGCGCCTCGTCGGGCAGCGTGCCGGGCACGGCCGCGCTGGCCACCGGCTTGCACCAGAAGCGCTGGTCGTCGGCATGCTCGGGGAACAGGCCGCGCAGCGCCGGCATGACCTTCTCGGCGAACAGCCGCGTGGAGTGCATGCACTTCTCGACCGGCATGTTGCCCACATGCATCAGGCAGAAGATGTTGCCCACATTCAGGCTGCGGATCAGGTCTTCCATGCGCTGGCGCACGGTCTCGGGGCTGCCGGCGATCACATGGCCGCCCTCGATGAGGTCTTTCCAGGTGAGCGAGGCATAGCCGCCGCGCACCGGCGCGTACTGCGAGAGCGCGCCGGTCTGGATGGTCTTGATCGTGCGGTAGCCCGGCGCGTCGGCAAAGCCCGGAAAGACATGCAGGCAGCGGTTGTAGAAGTACAGCACATGCTCGGCATACAGGCGCTCGGCCTCCTCGTCGGTCTCGGCCACGCAGATGGTCTGGGCGAAGCCGGCGCGGTAGGGGGAGGCATCGGGCGCATTGCGCTGCGCGACCCGGTCCCAGTAGCCCTGCATCAGCGCCCTGGCGCGGATGTAGCCCGAGAACGACAGGTAGGAGTACGAGTAGGTGTTGTCGATGCAGAAGTCGTAGGTCTCGACCGAGCCGCCGCCGGGGATGTGGATGGGCGGGTGCGGCTGCTGCAGCGGCCGCGGCCAGATGTTCACGTAGCGCAGCTGGGTGTAGCGCCCGTTGAACGCGAAGGGCTTGGGCTCACGCCAGGCGCGCATGATCAGGTCGTGCGCCTCGGCGTACTTCTCGCGGGTGAGCGCCGGGATCTGGCCGTAGCTGTAGTTGGTGTCCATGCTGGTGCCCACCGGGAAGCCGGCCACCAGCCGCCCGCCCGAGATGCAGTCGAGCATGGCGAACTCCTCGGCCACCCGCACCGGCGGGTTGTAGAGCGCGATGGAGTTGCCCAGCACCACGATGGCGACATCGCTGGTGCGCCGCGCCAGGCCCGCCGCGATGAGATTCGGCGAGGGCATGATCCCGTAGGCGTTCTGATGATGCTCGTTGATGCCGATGCCGTCGAAGCCCAGGCGCCCGGCGTACTCGAGCATGTCCATGTAGGTGTTGTAGACGCCGTGCGCGCGCACCGGCTCGAACAGCCGCGAATCGATGTCCACCCACACCGAGCGGTTCTTCTCGCGGAAGTCATCGGGCAGGTCGGGCCAGGGCATCAGGTTGAACCAGGTGAATCGCATCGCGGTCTCCTCGGTGGGGCCTGCGCGGGCCCTTGGCGGGCCGGAGCGGTCGGTCGGGCCAGTGTAGCGCCGGCGTGCAGGGCTGCCCTGAGCCGGCGCCGGCGAGCGGAACAGGCTTGCCGGTGCCTGCCGGCGTGGCGTTTACACTTCCGGTCGGATCGCTGACGGAGTCGCTGTCGGCCCCGTCGTCCCGGTCAACATCAAGGAGCCGCCATGCACGATCTGGTCTTTCGCAATGCCCTGCTGCTCGACGGCACCGGCGCGCCCGGCGAGCTGGGCGATCTCGCGGTCCGCGACGGCCGCATCGCCGAGATCGGCCGGGTCGAGGCCGCCGGCCGCCAGGAGGTCGATGCCAGCGGGCTCGCGCTGATGCCCGGCATCATCGACGGCCATACCCACTACGACGCCCAGCTCACCTGGGATCCCTTCGCCGATCCCTCGCCGCAGCTCGGCGTGACCACCGCGGTCATCGGCAACTGCGGCTTCACCATCGCGCCCTGCCGTCCGGCCGACCGCGAGCTCACCATGCGCAACCTCACCCAGGTGGAGGGCATGTCGCTCGAGGCGCTGCAGGCCGGCATTCGCTGGGACTTCGAATCCATCCCGCAGTACATGGACATGCTGGAGGCGAGCCGCCCCGGCCTGAACATCGCCGCCTTCGCCGGCCACTCGGCAATCCGCACCTATGTCATGGGCGAGGACTCCCATCGGCGCGCGGCCACCGACGACGAGATCGCGCGCATGGCCGCGCTGGTGCGCGAGGCCATGGCGCATGGCGCGGTGGGCTTCGCCTCGTCCACCAACGAGCCGCACAACGGCTGGGGCGGCATCCCCATGCCCTCGCGCCTGGCCGACCAGCGCGAGATGCTCGCGCTCACCCGCGCCATGGGCGAGTCGGGCCGCGGCCTGTTCATGCTCACCAAGGGCAGCACGATGCCGATCGGGCAGCTCGAGGAGATCGCCGCCGAGAGCGGCCGGCCGGTGCTGATCGCCGCGCTCTTCCACAACGACGCCGATCCGCAGCGGGTGTTCGGCGAGCTCGATGCCATGGCGGCGGCCCGCGGCCGCGGCCACCAGCTGGTGCCGCAGGTGTCGGCCTGCCCGCTCACCATGGACTTCACCCTGCGCTCGGCCTATGTGTTCGAGAGCATCCCGGCCTGGAAGGCCGCGATCGGCGCGCCCCTCGAGGTGCTCAGGCCGCTCTACGCCAGCGCCGCCTTCCGCGAGGCGGTCAAGCGCGACCTGGCCAATCAGCAGGGCCGTGGCCTGTTCAACGGCGACTGGTCGCTGATGCAGGTTTCGGCGGTGGCCGATCCGGCAAACGCCGCGCTCGAGGGCCGCTCGGTACAGGCCCTGGCCGAGGCCGCCGGCCAGCATCCGCTGGACTGGATGCTCGATTTCGCGCTCGGCGAGAACCTCGCCACCGAGTTCATCGGCCAGCTGCGCAACACCGATCCGGGCGCGGTCGGCCGGCTGGTGGCCGATCCCGCCACCCATGTGGCGCTGTCCGATGCCGGCGCCCACCTCACCTTCCTGTGCGACGCGGCCTTCGGCCTGCACACCCTGGGCTACTGGGCCCGCGACCAGCGCGCCCTGAGCCTGCCGGCCGCGGTGCACAAGCTCACCGGTCACCCGGCCGCGCTCTTCGGCATTGCCGACCGCGGCCTGCTGCGCGCCGGGCTGGCGGCCGACCTGCTGCTCTTCGATCCGGCCACCGTGGGGCGCGGCCGCAACCAGCGCCTGCACGACCTGCCCGCGGGCGCGAGCCGCCTGCGCGGCGAGGGCCAGGGCGTGCGCGGGGTGTGGGTGAACGGCCGGCAGGTGGCCGACGGCAACGGCCTGCTGCCCGAGGCGCCGCGGGCGGGGCAGCTGCTGCGCGCGTTCCATGCGTGACAAATTACCGCGGGGTCGTTCCTCGGAAACTTAGTGAGAGTTCGAGGATAAGTGGCCTAGGACGAAGGTAATGTTTTGTCGCAGGGTAGGATTTTTCTACTTGGTTGAATTGATCTCTTGTGCAAGACTCTCACGTGAACTGAGTCGCAGTGGGAAGATATGCCAGAGAATACCGGTTTCGGTCTTCGAGAAGACAAGAGTCCAGCGGAGCTACGCTGGAAGGACCTAGAGCCTCATCCCGGTATTGTTGCAGCACTTGATCATGCGGGGCCGAGACCGGAGCACGGATCTCAGTCGGAGAAGCGACGCTGGAGCGAGCTATTCGCTCACGCATCCGCATGGGTTCTTGCAGACGAGTTATGCCGCTCTTCGGTTCTCAGAGGCAAGACGATTAGTCCGGTCGCTATTGGTCAGGGGTCAGAGAAGCTTGTTCCGCTTGGGGCAGGGACTTCAAAAAGAATTGATGTCACTGTCGTCGATAAAGTACTCGGGCTGGAAATCGGTATTTCGCTTAAGGGACTGAACTTCCGCGACAGTAATGGGGATCAATTCGATAAGAATCTGACTGGTCG
>JAGWVN010000161.1 GCA_018970865.1 Betaproteobacteria bacterium | reverse complement strand
GCCGGTCAGGCCGGCATCCAGGTCACATGGCTGGCCGGCGGCAGCGGTGCCGGCAGGCCGAAGCGCGCGACCGGGCCCCGAGCCGGCTCGGCGGCATCGAGCACCACCAGCTCGCCGCGCCCGGACGCGGCATCGTGGGTCCAGGCCAGCACCCAGCCATCGTCCTCGGCGGTGCCGCGCGGCGCGAACTGCGGCGCGGTGACATGAACCCGCGGCCCGGCATCCCAGAGACTGGCGGTGCGACCGGCATCGCAGTCGAGCTTGGCCAGGCCGTGATACCAGTAGTAGGCATTGCGCACTGGCTCGTCGCCCGGTGTGCCCTGGGCCGACACCCAGGCATAGCGGTGGCGCCGCCCGCCGAGGTCCTCGCGCACGCTCGGCGCCTCGCCGCCCGCCTCGCGATGCACCACCGCCTGGTGCGCGCCGCTGACCAGATCCAGGGTGTGACGGCACAGGAAGGGTCCGCCGGGTTCACGCGAGGCACCGGGCTTCGGCCCGCCCCGGCCCAGGCCCGGCGGGTTGAGCGGGTCGAAGTCGAGCATGCCGTCGTAGATGGTGGTGTCGACCACCAGCTGACCGTCCGCCTCCCAGGCGTTGGCGATGTGGAAGGACTGATGGCCGTCCGGCAGGGGCAGTTCGCGGATCGGGCCGTCGCCGCGGCGCGGCACGGCCAGGATGCGCGCCGCGCCGGGGGGCAGGCCCACCGCGTCGAGCACCACGCAGCCCCCAAGGGCCGCGCGCGGCACATCGAGCAGGCCGAACTGCACGAGCAGATAGTGGTTGGCAGTGGCGCACAGGTCGTGCAGCACCGCGCCCTTGACGCCGAGCGATCGCTTCACCCTGGCCCGCTCGACCCAGCCGCCGTCGTACTCGACGACCGTGACGGTATCGCTGCCGAGCATCCCCGGGGTCATCACATACGCGACGAGGTGGCCGCTGTGGGGGTCGAAGCGCGGCATGGCGCACAGCTGCGACAGGCCGCCGCCGATGGCATTGATCGGCGCCGGGCCGCGGGTGTCGAGGGTGATCGGGTCGAGCAGGTAATGGCCGTCGACATCGGAGGCCACCACCGAGCCGCCCCAGACATAGACCTCATGGGCCGCGCCGGTGCGCAGCGACATGCGGCCGAGGTTGGCCAGCGCCCCGCCCGGCCGGTTGGTGAAGGGGCGGCGGCCGACGAGCCGGCCGGCGGCCTGCTCGGCACGGGCGAGCGGCAGATCGACATGGCGGGCGTTGTAGATCACCCGTCCGTCCTCGAAGCGCGCACCGGCCACCATCGCATAGCCGTCAAGAAAGTGCACGGGCGTGCTGCCGGCCTGCTGGATGCCGGGACCGTTGCGCAGCAGCGTGCCGCGCAGACCGGCGGGAAACTCGCCGGAGAGCAGGGGCAGTTCGACGGCACGGGCCTCGGCGGGCGCGCGGTGGATGAAGGCATGGTCGGCCATGGAAGCTCCTGTGAAAAAGCCGCGGACGCGCGGGCCGGACTGCGTCGCCCGACGGCGCGATGGGGAAATCAGTCCGGCCCGGGCGCGATGCGGATCAGCCGCTTGCCGAGGTTCTCGCCGCGATACAGGCCGGCGATCGCGCCGGGCGCATGCTCCAAGCCGTCGAGAAAGTCCTCGCGATAACGGATCTGGCCGGCGCGCACCCAGCCCTCCAGCTCGCGGCGCGCCTCGCCGAAGCGCTTGACGAAGTCGAACACCAGGAAGCCCTGCATGCGCGCGCGCCTGACCAGCAGGTGACGCTCCACGCGCGGGCCGAGCGGGATGGGATCCCAGCTGGCCACGGCGGCCGTGCCGCAGATCACCACCCGCGCGCCGACCGCAAGCCGGCGCAGCACCGCATCGCTGATGGCGCCCGAGGTGTTGTCGAAATAGACATCGATGCCGCGCGGGCAGGCAGCGTCGAGCGCGGCCTCGAAGCCCTCGGCCTTGTAGTCGATGGCCGCGTCGTAGCCGAAATCCTCGAGGCACTGTCGCTGCTTGACCGGCCCGCCGGCGATGCCGACGGCGCGACAGCCCTTGATGCGGGCGATCTGGCCCACGCAGGAGCCGACCGAGCCGGCCGCGGTGGACACCACCACGGTATCGCCCGGCCGGGGCTGGCCGATGTCGAGCAGCGCGAAGTACGCCGACAGCCCGTTCAGGCCGAGCACACCGAGCGCGGTGGTGACGGGCAGATCGGAGGGCGGGAGGCTGCGCTCGATGCCACGCGCCGGCACCACCGCATAGTCCTGCCAGCCGAACAGGCCGGTGACGATGTCGCCCGGGGCGAAGCCCGGCGCCCGCGAGGCCTCGACCCGGCCGATGGCCAGCGAGCGCATGACCGCGCCGATCGGCACCGGGTCGGAATAGTTGGCGACCGCATTCACCCAGCCGCGCATCGCCGGCTCGACCGAGAGCACCAGATTGCGGACCAGCACCTGACCGTCGCCGGGTTGCGGCACCGGGCTCTCGACGATCTCGAAGTGCTCGGCCTGGGGAATGCCGGTGGGGCGCGAGCGCAGCAGCACCTGGCGGTTGACGGTCCGGGTCATGGCGACCTCGCTTGCCGGGGAGATGATGCAGGGTAGGCGAGCGCGGGGCGAAGCGTCAGCGTGGCAGGGGATGGAACGGACCGGAGCCCCACCCGCCTTGCCGCGCGACGCGCAATCCCCGACCCTGCTGCCTGCCCCATTCCAAGGAGACCTTCATGCAGCATGCCTACGAGACCGTGAGCGTCGATGTCCGCGGCGCGGTTCACTGGCTCACCCTGAACCGGCCCGACTCGCTCAACGCGATCACCACCCAGATGGCCACCGAGCTGTCCGATTATTTCGGCGGCCTGCAGCGCGATCGCCACTGCCGGATCGTGGTGATGCGCGGGGCGGGGCGGGCGTTCTGCGCCGGGCTGGACATCAAGCGCCGCGGCGAGGGCGAGAAGCCCTTCGGCGGCGGCTTCGGCTTTCAGGGCCTGCTGGCCGATGTCTATGTGAAGATGCACCACTGTCCGCAGCCGATCATCGCGCTGGTGCATGGCGCGGCCAGCGGCGGCGGCTTCGCCTTCGCGCTGGCGGCCGACATCCGCATCGCCGCGCAGAGCGCGCGCATGAACGCGGCCTTCATCAAGCTCGGGCTGTCGTCCTGCGACATGGGCGTGAGCTACTTCCTGCCGCGGGTGGTCAGCCGCTCGGTGGCGTCCGAACTGATGCTCACCGGGCGCTTCATCAACGCCCAGCGCGCGCTGGCCACCGGCCTGGTGAGCGAGGTGGTGCCCGATGACCAGCTCGAGGCCGCCGCGCAACCCTACATCGACGAGATGCTGGCCACCTCGCCCATGGGCCTGCGCCTGACCAAGGAGGGCCTGAACCTGGCCACCGACGCGCCCTGCCTGGAAGCGGCCATCGCCATCGAGAACCGCAACCAGACCCTGTGCGCCCGCAGCGAAGACTTCGCCGAAGGGCTGCGGGCCTTCATCGAGAAGCGCCCGCCGGTGTATCGGGACGCGTGAGCCCGGCTGCGGGGGCTCCGGCCTGATGACGCGCGGCGCTGAAGCCCGAAGGGCAACGGCGCCGCAGCCCTCAGGGCAGCAGCGCCTCGCCCTCGATCTCCACCTGCGCGGCCGGATCGATCAGGCCCGAGACCTGCACCAGGGTCATGGCCGGGAAGTGCTTGCCAAGGGTCTCGCCCCAGGCCTTGCCCACCGCCGCGCCGGCGCGGTTGAACTCGCCGATGTCGGTGACATAGGCGCGCAGCATGATCAGGTGCTCGGGGCGGCCGCCGGCCGCGCGCAGCACCGTCACCAGATTGGCGAGGGCGCGGGCCCACTGGGTGCCCATGTCGGCATCGGCGGCCACGCCGCGCTCACCCGGCAGCACGCCCACCTGACCGGCGATGCGAACCTGGGTGGCGCCGCGCGCCACCACCGCATGGGAGAAGCCACGCGGGCGCGGCCAGCCCTCGGGCAGAACGGTCTGATAGGCGATGTCGCTCATGCTCGGCTCCGGGTGGGTGGCAGGGCCGGCCCGGACGGGCCGGCCCTGCGATCAGCTGTGCGGTGCGGTGCTGCGCGGGCTCAGCGCGGCGCCATGCGGATGGCGCCGTCGAGGCGGATGCACTGGCCGTTGAAGTAGGAGTTGCGCGCGAGCTCCAGCGCCAGGCTGCCGAACTCCTCGGGCTTGCCCAGCCGCTTGGGGAAGGGCACCGAGGCGCTGAGGCTGTCGAGCACATTCTGCGCGGCGCCGAGCATGAGCGGCGTGGCGAAGATGCCGGGCATGATCGAGTTGACGCGGATACCCAGGTCGGAGAGATCGCGGGCCATGGGCAGCACCAGGCCGTTGACGCCGGCCTTGGCCGAGGCGTAGATCACCTGGCCAATCTGGCCGTCCTGCGCAGCCACCGAGGCGGTGAGCACGATGCAGCCGCGCTCGCCGTCTTCCAGCGGGGGCAGCGTGGCCATGCCTTCGGCGGCATGCGAGGCAAGCCGGTAGCTGGCCACCAGCGTGCCCTGCACGCCGGCTTCATAGTCGGCGGTGGACAGGCGCTTGAGCTTGCCTGCGGCCTTGTCGAAGGCGAGGGTCTTGCCGCGGCGCGAGGTCATGGCGCAATGAATGAGCACGCGCTCCTGGCCGATGGCCGCGCGCGACTTGGCATAGCCGGCCACCACGCTGTCCTCGTCGTTGATGTCCACGCGGCAGAACACGCCACCCACCGCCTTGGCCACCTCTTCGCCCTTGGCCTCGTTGACATCGAAGATGGCCACCTTGGCGCCGGCCGCGGCCAGCGCCATGGCCGCGGCGCGGCCCAGACCCGAGGCGCCGCCGGTGACGACGACGCTGGTGCTTGAATCGATGATCATGTGTGGCTCCTCTGCCCCTGGGGCTGTGGTTTGAATGGGTGACCGGGCCGCCCGCGACGGGCGCGATGCCCGATTCTATCGGCGCGCGCCGGACCCAAGCGGGCGCGGCGCGGAGCGGGGTTCCGGCAACCGCGGGATTGGCCGGACGCTCCGAGCGTCCCCGAGCCCCTGTGCGATGAAGATCAGCACCAGGGCATTGCGGGACACGCCCTCCGCACGAGCGCGCCCAGGCCGCGAGCCCTACCGCCCCTCCCCCGCCCTCACCACCTCGGCCGGCGCCACGGCCGGCACCACCGGCGTGAGGCCCTCGAGCACCGCTGCCGGCAGCTGCTCGGCAAGCTGCGCCACGGTGAAGAGCGAGCCGTCGTTGCCGAGGGTCTTGAACGCCTCGCCGTACCAGTAGGTGTGGATGCGGCCCTTCTCCACATGGAACACATGGCCGTTGATGGCGTGCGCGCCCTCGGTGCACAGGTAGCCCACCAGCGGCGCGATGTGCTCGGGGCCGCGGCCGACGAAGAAGCGGTCGTACTGCTCCTGGGTGATGAGGCCGGACTCGAGCTTGCGCTTCTGGTTGGCGATCACGGCCTCGGTCATCATCATGCGGGTGTCGGCCGCCGGGCACAGCGCGTTGCAGGTGATGCCGAAGCGCGCGGTTTCCTTCGCGATGGAGCGCGTGAGGCCGATGATGCCGGCCTTGGCCGCGCTGTAGTTGCACTGGCCGAGCGAGCCCTTGAAGGCATCCGACGAGAAGTTGACGATGCGGCCGTAGCCCTCGCGCCGCATGTACTTGATGGCGTGATGCGACATCGCCCAGTGGCCCTTCAGGTGCACGCTGATGACCGCGTCGAAGTCGTCCTCGGTCATGTTCCAGATCATCCGCTCGCGCAGCATGCCGGCCACATTCACCAGGATGTCGATGCCGCCGAAGTGCTCGACGCACTGGGCGACCATGCGGCCGGCCTTCTGGTAGTCGGCCACGCTGTCGTGGTTGGCCACCGCGGTGCCGCCAGCCGCGCGGATCTGCGCCACCACCTCGTCGGCCGGGCGCTCGTCGGTGGGCTCGCCGCTGCGTCCCACACCGGTGTCGTTGACCACCACGCGCGCGCCCTCGCGCGCGAGCAGCAGGGCCACCTCGCGGCCGATGCCGCGGCCAGCGCCGGTGACGATGGCCGATCTTCCTTCCAGATGCATGGGGGTTCTCCGGTTGGGGGTCTGAAGACAGTCGCGCAGCGGCGCCCGGCAGTGCGAGGCCGGCTCAGCCCAGCAGTCCGCGCTGCGCGGCCAGGCGCAGGCTGG
>JAGWVN010000160.1 GCA_018970865.1 Betaproteobacteria bacterium | reverse complement strand
GATCGATGTGGTTCATGGCTTTCCTTCGCAATGCGCCCGACCGGACGGCGGGCCGCCGCGCCCGGATCGGGCGCGCCCGCGAGTTTCGCACGCCCGGTGTGACATTGGTCCGCGCCCGGCAGACGCCTCGGGCGCAGACTCCGCCCATGGAACCCTCCGGTCGTCTTCTACTGCGCCGGCTTACCCAGCCGGTCCGCCGCAGCACGCTGACCTTCCAGCTGCTTGCGCTGAGCGCGATCTGCGCGGCGTCCCTGGTGGCTCTCGGGGTGGCGCTGGGCGGACTGAGCGGCTGGTGGGCTCTCGACGGGGGCGTGCTGGGCGTGGCCGCCGGCGCGATGGCGCTGCTGCTCATCATGCTGGCCTGCGTGGTGCCGGCGGTGATGCAGCCCCTGCAGCAGCTGGCCCGGCTGATGATCCAGGTCAGTCGCCGTCATGACTACACGGTGCGGGCCAGCGAGGAGCATGCCCGGGAGATCAGAGGCCTGGCTGGCGCCTTCAACGGCCTGCTCGGCGAGCTCGAGATGCGCGACCAGCGCCTGGCGCGGGAACTCGCCGAGAAGTCCGACGCGCAAGCCCGCCTCACCCTGATGGCGCACCAGGACCCGGTCACCGGCCTGCACAACCGGCATTACTTCCATCAGGCGGTCGAACGCGCCATGGCCGGGAACCGCCACGACATCCAGGTCGCGGTCATGTTCATCGACCTGGACGACTTCAAGCAGGTCAACGACTCGCAGGGCCATGCGGTCGGTGACGAACTGCTGCGCGAGGTGGCCCGCCGCCTGACCACCACCCTGCGCCGATCCGACATCGTGTGCCGCCTGGGCGGCGACGAATTCGCGGTGGTGCTGAACATCGCCGTCGGATCGTCGGAGGCGTCCCATGTGGCGGCCAAGCTGCTGGCCGCGCTCGCCCTGCCGATGCCGGTGGCTGGCCAGACCCTGTTCGCCAGCGCGAGCATCGGCGTGACGGTGGCCAGCCCCGGAGAGGTCGACCCGGTGGAGATGCTGCGGCGCGCCGATGTGGCCATGTACCAGGCCAAGACCGAGAGCAAGGGCGCGTACCGGGTCTTCGAGCCGACCATGACGGTGCGCACCTCCCGGCGCGCCCTGATGACCCAGCGCCTGCGGGCCGCGGTCGATTGCGGCGCGCTGCGGCTGGTCTACCAGCCGGTGGTCGACGCGCTGGAGCACCGGATCCTGCGGATGGAGGCGCTGGTGCGCTGGGAGGATCCCGAGCTCGGCTCGGTGTCGCCGATCGAGTTCATCCGGCTCGCCGAGGAGACCGGCACCATCCACGCCATCGGGCAGCTGGTGCTCGAGCAGGCCTGCCACGATATGCGCTGGCTCACGCAGCGCACCGGGCTGTCGATCCCGGTGGCGGTGAACACCTCCGCCTCGCAACTCACCCACCCCAACTTCGCGGACCTGGTGGAAGACACGCTGGCCTCACGCGGCCTGGCTGGCGAGATGCTCGAGATCGAGATCGCCGGCACCGGGCAGACCACCGACTGGGCCGCCGCCGTCGTGCAGCTGGCGCAGCTCAAGTCCCGGGGCGTGCGCTTCGCGCTCGACGACTTCGACAGCAGCTTCGCCGCGGTGCGGGGTCTGGGCGCCGTGGCGCCCGACCGCATCAAGCTCGACTGCCGGCGCGCCGCCGGCGCCGGCGGCAACCGCACGGAATCGGCGATCGCCGCGGCCACGGTCGCGCTGGCCGGCGCGCTGGGCATCGAGCCGGTGGCCAAGTGCGTGGAGACCGCGGGCCACCTCGACCTCGCCATGCGCCTGGGCTGCAAGGCCTTCCAGGGCCATCTGTTCCACCAGCCCACCGACATCGGGACGCTGGCCCGGCGCCTCGAGATGAGCGCCGGCCGCGTCAACCCGGGCGCCTGAGCCGACGGCCGCGGCCGCCGGCTGCGCCCGGCGCCCCGATCAGAGCTTGAACTTGACGATCTTCTGGGTCTGCTGACCCAGGCCCTGGATGCCCAGGGTGACCACATCACCCGCCTTCAGGAAGCTGGGCGGCTTCATCCCGGAGCCCACGCCCGGCGGGGTGCCGGTGGTGATGATGTCGCCCGGGTTCAGGGTGAACAGGCCGCTGACATACGACACCAGCGTGGCGCAGTCGAAGATCATGGTCTTGGTGTTGCCGCGCTGGCGCTTCTCGCCGTTGACATCCAGCCACATGTCGAGCTTCTGCGGATTGCCGACTTCGTCAGCGGTGACCAGCCAGGGGCCGACCGGCCCGAAGGTGTCGAAGCCCTTGCCCTTGTCCCAGGTGGGGCCGCGCTCGATCTGCCACTCCCGCTCCGAGACATCATTGACCAGCACATAGCCGGCAACATGGTCGAGGGCGGCGCGCTTGCTGACATACCGCGCGCGGGTGCCGATCACGATGCCGAGCTCGACCTCCCAGTCGGTCTTGACCGAGTTCTTGGGCAGCATCACATCGTCATCGGGCCCCTGCATGCAGGAGAGCGTCTTGTGGAAGACGATCGGCTCCTTGGGGATGGGATTGTTGGTCTCGGCGGCGTGGTCGGCGTAGTTCAGGCCGATGGCCACGAACTTGGTGGCGCCGGTGAAGGGCACGCCCATGCGGGGCTTGCCGCGCACGAGCGGCAGCTTGTCGGCCTTGAGCTTGGCGAGCTTCTTGAGCCCGGCCGGCGAAAGCTGGGCCGGGCCGATGTCGGCGACCACGCCGGACAGGTCGCGCAGGCGGCCTTCGGCGTCGATGAGGCCGGGCTTTTCCTTGCCGGGTTTGCCATAGCGGACGAGTTTCATGCTGCTTGTCTCCTGGTGGGGGAAATCGGATGCGGGGCGGGCCGCCGGTCAGATGGTGATGCCGCCGTCGACATTGAAGATCTGACCCGTGGCGAACACGCTCTCGTCGCTGGCCAGATAGATGACGATCGGGACGATCTCGTCGGCCACGGCCAGACGGCCCATGGGCTGGCGGCCGACGAACATGCGCCGCGCCTCGTCGATGTCGCCGAGCTGACGCATGCGGTCGTGCAGGCTGGGCGTGTCGACCGTGCCCGGGCCGATGGCATTGCAGCGGATGCCGCGGGTGACGAAGTCGGCGGCGATGGACTTGGTCAGGCCGATGACCGCGGCCTTGGTCGTGCCGTAGACGAACCGGTTGGGGAAGCCCTTCTCGGAGGAGCACACCGAGGCCATGTTGATGATCGAGCCGCCGCCGTTGTCGAGCATGCGCGGCAGCGCCGCCCGGATGGTGCGGAACATCGAGCGCACATTGATGGTGAAGCTGAAGTCCCAGTCGTCTTCGGAGCACTCGAACACCGAGCCCTGGTGCACATAGCCGGCGCAGTTGAAGAGCACATTCAGCGGCGGCAGTGACGCGATGAGCGCGGTGATGGCCGCCGCATCGGTCACATCGAGATGGTGGGTGTGCAGCGGGTGGCCAGCGACGCGGGCTTCCTCGGCGAGCGTGGCGAGGAGGTCGTCGCGGATGTCGGTGGCGTGGACGGTGGCGCCTTCGCGGGCCATTGCCAGCGCGGCGGCGCGGCCCATGC
Organism: Betaproteobacteria bacterium; assembly: GCA_018970865.1. Classification (GTDB taxonomy): domain Bacteria; phylum Pseudomonadota; class Gammaproteobacteria; order Burkholderiales; family Burkholderiaceae_E; genus Quisquiliibacterium. The sequence continues at coordinate 2,633 of JAGWVN010000160.1, read as the reverse complement.
CCTGGGCAGCGGCGGTCACCAGCATGATCTTGCCGGCCAGTCGGTGAGCCATGGTGTGTCTCCTGTGGTTGTGACGCCGCCCCGCGCAGGGTGGCGGGCGAGGCCGGGCACTGTTTGGCAGCGCGCTAGGTTAGCGCATCACCCCGGCGGGTGCGAGCCGCCGCGCGGGGTTCAGGCCGAGAACTGCATCGCGGCAAGCCGCGCATAGAGCCCGCCCTGGGCGACCAGCGTGGCGTGCGTGCCCGTCTCGACCAGCCGGCCGCGATCGAGGACCAGGATGCGGTCGGCGCCGGTGATGGTGGCCAGCCGGTGGGCGATGACCAGCGTGGTGCGGCCGTGCATCGCGCGCTCGAGCGCGAGCTGCACCGCCTGCTCGCTGGCCGCGTCGAGCGCGCTGGTGGCCTCGTCGAGCAGCAGCAGCGGCGGGTTCTTGAGCAGCGCGCGCGCGATGGCGATGCGCTGGCGCTGTCCGCCCGAGAGCCGCACGCCGCGCTCGCCGACATGGGTGTGATACCCCTGCGGCAGGCGCTCGACGAACTCGTCGACATTGGCGGCGCGCGCGGCCGCGCGCACCTCCTCGTCGGTAGCTTCCAGCCGACCGTAACGGATGTTCTCGAGCACATCGGCCGAGAACACCACGCTGTCCTGCGACACCAGGCCGATGCGCTGGCGCAGCGCCTCCGGCTGGAAGTCGCGCAGGTCGGTGCCGTCGATGCGCACCGTGCCCGACTGCGGATCGTAGAAGCGCAGCAGCAGCGCGAAGACCGTGGTCTTGCCCGAGCCCGAGGGCCCCACCAGCGCAACGGTCTCGCCCGGCGCCACGCGGAAATCCAGGTTGGCGAGCGCCGGTTCGGCAGGCCGGGAGGGGTAGCAGAAGCTGACCGCGTCGAAGCTGAGCGCCGCGGCCGGGGCGGCGCCGGCCACGGCGGGCACGGGCATGGCCGCGCCATCGTGCGGCCCGCGGATGCGGGGCTGCGCCGCGAGCAGCTCGAGCAGCCGTTCGGCCGCGCCGGCGGCCCGCTGCACATCGCCCATCACTTCCGAGAGCGCGCCCACCGAGCCTGCGACGATGCCGGCATAGAGGATGAACTGGGTGAGCTCGCCCGCGCTCATGCGCCCCTGCAGCACGGCCTGCGCGCCCAGCCAGAGCACGAAGACGATGGTGCCGAACACCAGCACGATGGCCATGGCGGTGAGGATGGCGCGCGCCCGGGTGCGTCGCACCGCCGCCGTGAACGCGGTCTCGGCCGCCTCACGGAAGCGCGCCGCCTCGAAGGCCTCGCGGGCATAGGCCTGCACGATCTGGATCGCCGACAGGGTCTCGCCGGCCAGCGCGCTGCTGTCGGCGATGCGGTCCTGACTGGCCCGCGAGAGCCGCCGAACCCGGCGACCGAAGAACAGGATGGGGAGGATCACCACCACCAGCAGCGCCACGATCAGGCCGGCGAGGCGGGCGCTGGTGGCCAGCAGCATGACCAGCCCGCCGGCGAACAGCACCAGGTTGCGCAGGCCCATCGACACGCTGGTGCCCACCAGGGTCTGGATGAGCGTGGTGTCGGCGCTCAGGCGCGAAAGCACCTCGCCGCTGCGCAGGGTCTCGAAGAACACCGGGTCCTGGCGCAGCACGCTCGCGTAGACCGCGGCGCGCAGGTCGGCGGTGACGCGCTCGCCCAGCCAGGACACGAAGTAGAAGCGCGTGGCCGTGCCCAGCGCGAGCACCACCGCCACGCCGAACAAGGCCAGGAACCAGATGTCGACATGGCCGCCGCGCGCCGCCTCGGCCTGCAGGCTGCGCACCGCGAAGCCGATGTCGATCAGCTGGCGAAAGGCCACCGGCACGGTGAGCGTGGCCGCCGCGGCCACCAGCAGCGCAAGCCCCGCCGCGACGATGCGCGAGCGGTAGGGCGCGAGGAAGGGGAGCAGGCCACGAAGCACCGCCCACGCGGCCGATCGGCCAGGGGGACGCGCCGGCGCGTCCGCGTGCGGGGACGGGGGCATGCGCGCTAGTATACGGACCCGCGTCGCGGGCCCGGCGGCGCTGCTCAATGAAGGTAAGCCATGTCGAATGTGGTCTCGCTGATCCGCCGCCCCACCCTGCGCCTGAACCCCGCCGATGATGTCGTGATCGCGGCCAGGCCGCTGCCGGCGGGCTCGCGCATCGATGCCGAGAGCGTCACCTGCGCGCAGGCCATCCCGGCCGGCCACAAGCTCGCGGTGCGCGCCGTGGCCCGGGGCAATCCGGTGCGCCGCTACAACCAGATCATCGGCTTCGCCACCCAGGACATCGCGCCTGGCGATCATGTCCACACCCACAACCTCGCGTTCGAGATGTTCGAGCGCGACTACGCGGTGGGTGTCGATCTCAAGCCGGTCACGCCCCCGGCGCAGCCAGCCAGCTTCATGGGCATCGTGCGCGCCGACGGCCGGGTGGCCACCCGCAACTACATCGGCGTGGTGTCCACCGTGAACTGCTCGGCTTCCGTGTCGCGGCAGGTGGCCGCGCACTTCACCCCCGAGCGGCTGGCCGAGTTTCCGAATGTCGACGGCGTGGTGCCCATCACCCACTCCTCGGGCTGCGGCATGGACTCCGCCGGCGAGGGCATCGACATCCTGCGCAAGACCATCGCCGGCTA
>JAGWVN010000001.1 GCA_018970865.1 Betaproteobacteria bacterium | reverse complement strand
GAGCGCTGATCGCTCAAGAGTGCGATTTCACTTGAGGTACGATATCTCGGTAAGTCTACGCAAGGGCCTCAAGTGTCGGCTCGTGACTACATAATTCAAATTCTCCCCCCATCCGCACAAGATGCTCTTGAACGGCCTCTATGAAGGCTGCATCGAAGCGCAACTTGGCTCGACGGGTTCTGGAATAAAAGCCTTTCGTTGCTTTTAGTGAGAGCGGCTCTAGCGGGCCGATTAGGAATTCGACAAGTGGCGGCGGCCGGATACCCAACGGGTCTGCAGATATGTTTACCGTGTATCGACGATTTCCGTCATATCTCGCGGCGCGCGGCGCCTTTCCGCTAGTTGGGAATTCGTTGTTACGATCGGACTCTTGAGCGCGGTACTCCCCTGGTTGGCTCAGACGTTTACCAAGCCACCGGGCCACAGGGACAGAGACCGCCGAGCCAACTAGACCCCAACGCATTGAAGGCCGTGCTACGCGTTCGGCTGGTTGTGTCCAGCCGCGTGGAAATCCTTGAAGGGCTTCTGCATCTTCAATGCTTGGTTTGACAATAAGTCGATCCGGCCCAGGCATTACGATCGCAGGGGGCGAGGCAATGCCTATTGTAGATCCATTCTTCAAGGTGGGTACTGCATCTACCGCCCATCCGAGTCCGGTGTGTCCTTCTGTCCAGTAGAAACCATGTGCAATCTTCCCAATGTCAGTCTTGGGACGGTCAAGGCGATTTTCATCAGCAAACAGCACCGATGACGGATCAGTATTGATGCTTGCGACTAGGCAAACACGTTCGCGTCTTTGCGGTAGTCCGAATCCCCAAGTATCTACTATGCGATACGCCCAGAGGTAGCCTAGACTTTCGAGTTTATCCGTGATGGCGCGCATAGCACGTCCACCGTTAAGTTGGAGCATGAACGGAACATTCTCTATTAGCAGCGTAGGAAGTTTTCTACTTGAGTTCTTGCGTCTTTCGAGAAGTCTGAATACTTCCGAAATTAGTCCGCTTCGCGCTCCTTCGATTCCTGCGGTCTTGCCTGCTTGGCTAAGATCCTGACAAGGGAATCCTGCTGTGACGATCTCTGTATCTGCAGGCAGATCTCTAAGCTTTGTGACATCACTTTTGTAGTCGGCATCCGGAAACCGGGCATTCAGTACGGCTTGAGACTGAGGAAGGATGTCACACAGGAGAATAGCCTCATGCCCAAAGGCGCTGAGCCCGAGTTCCAGTCCTCCGATTCCCGCGAACAATCCGACGACGCGCATAGTGCTGTATGAAGAGACAGTATTGGGAGTTTACTTCAGGTTCCGTCGCTTGAACTCCTACCGATGACCTAATCCTCGATCGCGAAGCGCATGCCGGCGTGCGCCTGCAGCCGCGCCGCGAGCGCGCCGCCCATCGCCGGCGCGGCCGTGAGCACCCCGCCGCCGCGCGGCACCGGATCGCGCAGCAGGCACAGCGCGCTCTCGGCGATCATCCGCGAGGTACAGCCGTAGCCCGGGTCGCGGTTGCCGCCCACCGCAGCGCGCACGCTGCGGCCGTCGGGCATCTCGGCCACGAACAGCAGGTCGAAGAAGCCGGCCTCGCGCTCCTCGCGGCTCGGGCCTTCGCCGGGCTGCGGGCCGCCGCCCTGCGTCATGGAGCGGTCAGCGGCCACTGCCTCGGCCCGCGCCTGCCCCTTCTCGCCAGGCCCGGTCACGATCATCTCGTCGTAGACGAAATCGCGTCCCCAGGGATGGCCGAGCAGGAAGTTGGAGCGGTGCACATTGCGGGTGTTGATCGGGGCCATCACGAAGGGCGCCACCCAGGCGTCGACGGCGGGGTCGATCATCGGCTTGTCGCCCCGGGGCTGCGGCGGGCCGCTGAAGCCGGGCGTCAGCGCGAAGGGGTCGCGCAGCCGGGCCAGCACCTGCGGGTCGCGCGCGGCCGCGGCCAGGGTTGCCCGCAGGCTGGCCGCGGTGCCGCCCGAGAAGCCGCCCTTGCTGCGCCGCACCCGGCCCTTGACCCGCGGCGCGCAGGCGCCGAAGCGCCGCACGGCTTCCTGCTGCACGAACCACACCCCGAGGTCGAAGGGGATGGAGTCGAAGCCGCACGAGAACACGATGCGCGCGCCGCTCGCCCGCGCGGTCTCGTGGTGGGCGTCGATCATGGCGCGCATCCAGGCCGGCTCGCCGCAGAGGTCGACATAGTCGGTGCCGGCGGCGGCGCAGGCCGCCACGAGGTCTGATCCGTAGAGCTGATACGGCCCCACGGTGGTGAGCACCAGCTTCGTCTGCGCGGCAAGCGCCTGCAGCGAGGCCGGGTCGGCGGCATCGGCGGGCAGCAGGGGCAGCTGCGGATCGGCGCCGATGGCCTGACGGACTGCGGCCAGTTTGCCCTGGTCGCGGCCAGCCAGGGCCCAGCGCAGCCCGGGCTCGGCCGCGCAGCGCGCGACCAGATACTCGGCCACCAGCTGTCCGGTGAAGCCGCTGGCGCCGTAGACGACCAGGTCGAAGGGGCGGTTCTCTTGCATGTCAGCTCCGGGGGCGGGCCGCGGCCCGCGGGGTGTCGGCCGGCGCATCGTCGGCCAGGGGGGTGGCGCCCAGCGCGGCCACGGCCGCCCTCACGGGCATGCCGTCGCGCAGACCGGCGGCCCGGGCCAGCGGGTTCAGGTGCGAGAGCACGCCGCTGTCCAGGGTCTCGGCGGCCTCGCCGATGCGCGCGCTGTGATGCGAGCAGGCCGCGGCGATCACGCCGATTTCCTGCAGCAGGCTCAGGCCGACGATGCCGGCCGCGTCCTTGCCCACGCCCGCGTCATTGAAGATCACCGCGTGCGGCGGGCTGGCCTGGGCCAGCACGAAGCGCGCCGCGGCCAGGCCGCCATGCGAGCCGGTGACCACGACATGGCCGGCTTCGGCAGGGCCGACTGCGGAAATCGAATCGAGCAGGGTGAGGGGGCGCATGGCGTGCAGGGCAAGCGGGTAGCATAGCCCGACCATGAGCGCACCCGACCTCCAACCCTACCTGCCCTGGCTCGAGCGGCGCGAGCACTCGCGCGAGACCCTCAGCCCGGTGCCGGCCCAGTTGCTCGCCGCCACCCTCGACCTGCCCGCCGAACGGCGCCCGCAGGCCGAGCTGCCGCCGCTGTGGCACTGGCTGCACTTCCTCGACCGCACGCCCAGCGCCCAGCTCGGCGAGGACGGCTCGCCGCGTTCGCGCACCCTGCTGCCGCCGATCGACCTGCCCCAGATCATGTGGGCCGGGGCCGAGACCGAGTTCCACCGGCCCTTGCGCCTGGATCAGCCCGCGGAAAAGATCTCGCGCATCAGCGACATGACCCCGCGCGAGGGCTCGCGCGGCCCGATGGTGTTCCTCACCCACGAACACGAGGTGCGGCAGGGCGGCGAGCTGGCGGTGCTCGAGCGCACCCGCGCGGTGTTCCTCGGCGCGGCCAGCCCTTCGGCGGCCGCGGCCCCGCCGCCCGAGCCCCAGGGCGAGCGCGAGCGGGAGTGGCTGGTCGACGAGTCGGTGCTCTTCCGCTTCTCGGCGCTCACCTTCAATTCCCACCGCATCCACTACGACCTGCGCTACACCACCCAGGTGGGCGGCTATCCCGGGCTGGTGGTGCACGGGCCGCTGCAGGCCATCCTGCTGGCCGAGACCTTCCGGCAGTGGCACCCGGGCGCGCGCCTCACCCGCATCGCCTTCCGCGCCCAGGCGCCGCACTACTGCGCCGGCAAGGTGGTGGTGCGCGGCGCCACCCGCGGCGCCGGGCAGTACGCCCTGTGGACCTGCCCGCCCACCGGCGGCGTGGCCATGAGCTGCACCGTCGACTTCACGGCGGCCTGAGCGGCCTGCTGCCGCGCGCCCACCCCACCCGCCTCGACCCACACCGACCCCACCCGGCTGCACCCCGATGAACGCACCTGCCGCAAGTCCTTCTCCGATGGCCCGATCCTGGTGGCCGATCACCCTGTTCGCCGCCGCGCTGCTCATGGTCACCATGGGCAGCCGGCAGTCGATGGGCCTGTTCCTGTCGCCCATCAACACCGACACCGGCCTGGGCGTGGTCACGCTCAGCTTCGCGCTGGCGGTGGGCCAGTTCGTGTGGGGCGCGGTGCAGCCGATCACCGGCGCCATTGCCGACCGCTACGGGCCGGGTCGCGTGCTGGCCGGCGGCATCGTGCTGCTGGCCGCGGGCACCGCGCTCACGCCCTTCATGACCAGCGCCTTCGGCATGACGGTCGTCCTGGGTGTGCTGGTGGCCGCCGGGGCGGGCGCCTGCAGCTTTTCGGTGCTGATCGGCGCGGTCTCGCAGTATGTGCCTGCCAGCAGCCGCGGCACCGCCTCGGGCGTGATCAACGCCGGCAGCTCGCTCGGGCAGTTCGTGTTCGCGCCGGTGGCCCAGGCCCTGATCGCGGCGGTGGGCTGGATGGGCGCGATGTGGTCGCTGGCGGCCATCACCCTCGCGTCGCTGCCCATCACCCGGCTGATGCGCCGGCGGCCGCAGCCCGGCGCGCCGGCCGCCCCCGCCGGGGGCTTGCGCCAGGCGGTGCGCGAGGCCTTCGGCAACCGCAGCTACCTGCTGCTTCACGCCGGCTTCTTCACCTGCGGCTTCCACATCGCCTTCCTGATCACCCACCTGCCGGGCGAAGTGGGGCTGTGCGGGTTGCCGGCCTCGGTGGCGAGCTGGTCGCTCGCCCTGATCGGCCTGGCCAACATCGCCGGCAGCCTGCTCGCCGGTCAGGCGGTCAATCGCTATCGCAGCAAGTACATCCTGTTCTGGATGTACTTCTCGCGCGCCGTGCTGGTGGTGCTGTACCTGGCCGCGCCCAAGACCGCGCTCACCTTCTACCTGCTGGCCATCGGCCTGGGGCTCACCTGGCTGGGCACGGTGCCGCCCACCGCCGGGGTGGTGGCCAAGCTGTTCGGGGTGCGCTACCTGGCCACGCTGTTCGGCATGACCCTGCTGTCGCACCAGATCGGCGGCTTCTTCGGCGCCTGGCTCGGCGGGCTCGCGGTGGCCGGCACCGGCAGTTACCTGTGGATGTGGTACGCCGACGCGGTGCTGGCCCTGGGCGCGGCTCTGGTCAATCTGCCCATCCGCGAGCCGGTGGTGGAGCGCGCCGCCGCCTGAGCAGGCCGGGGCCCGCGCGCGCGGATGCATCTTCGGCCGAGGCCGATGCGGCCGCGGCGCGTGGCGGCGCCAGCGCGGCCACCTGCAGCAGTTCGGTCTCCAGGGCCTGCACCAGCCGGTCCCAGTGCAGCGCCAGGGCGTCGGCCCTGGCCTGCGTGCCCAGCGCCCGCACCCGGGCCATGTCCTGCGCGAGCGCCGCGGCCATGGCCACCAGAGCGCCGGTGTCGCCCAGCGGGGCCAGCAGCCCGCTGCGGCCGTGCGCCACATGTTCGGCGGCGGCCGCGTAGTCGTAGGCCACGATGGCCAGGCCGCTGGCCATCGCCTCCAGCGTGACATTGCCGAAGGTCTCGGTCTCGCTCGGGAACAGGAACACATCGGCGCTGGCGTAGTGCGTGGCCAGATCGGTGCCGCCGCGCATGCCGGCGAAGATCGCATCCGGGAATCGCGACTGCATCTTCGCCCTGGCCGGCCCGTCGCCGACCAGCACCAGCCGCGCCCCTGGGTTGCGGGCCCGCATCGCCTCGAAGGCTGCGCCGAGCGCATCGGGGTTCTTCTCGGGCGCCATGCGGCCCACATGCAGCACCACCGGGCTGTCGGGGCCGGCGCCCCAGCGGGCGCGCAGCGCCGCGTCGCGTCGCGCCGGCGTGAACAGCGCGGTGTCGATGCCGCGACCCACCACGCGCAACCGTTCGAAACCCTGCTGCCGCAGGCGCGCCTGCATGGCGCGGGTGGGCACCATGGTGAGGGCGGCCCGGTTGTGGAATCGCCTCAGGTAGCCCAGGATCGGCCGGCGCAGCCAGCCGATGCCGTAGTGCGCGCTGTAGGCATCGAAGTTCGTGCGGAAGTCGGTGGAAACCGGCAGGCCGGCCTGCAGCGCGGAGCGCAGCGCCGACCAGCCCAGCGGGCCTTCGGTGGCGATGTGCACCAGATCGGGTGGCTGGGCACGCCACAGCCGTTGCATGGCGCGCCGCGCCGGCAGGCCCATGCGCAGGTCCGGGTAGCGCGGTATGCGAACGCCCCGGATCAGGATCTCGGGATAGCCGCGGGCCACCAGGCGCTGGTCGGTGTCGGGATCACGGTCCTGGCGCGGTCGCAGCAGCGTTATCGAGTGACCGCGGGCAGCCAGGCCGTCGACGAATCGCGCCAGGGTGGAGGCCACGCCGTTGACCTCCGGTGGCCAGGTCTCGGTGATCACCGTCATCCGCAGCAGGCGCGACGGTGGCGCGACCGTAGCCTGATCGGCATCGGGCGTGAGGTCTGCGCTGTTGCCAGTGCTCATGCCGAGAGACTCGGCCCAGCGCACGACAGTCTGATGACGACGACCCGCGCTGTGCATCCGTCATCGCACCGACACCGATTCTTCAAGCCGGCGTCATCGACCGGTCAGCAAACCGTAGCCTGCCGCGCCTAGCCTGCGCGGCAGACCGGGGCATCGCCACGGCCTGAGGGGACGGCGCCGCGCCGTCTTGCCGATCGATTCCATATCGGGAACCTGCCATGCATGCCTTTCTGCGCGAACTGCGCATCCAGCGCTGGGACGACCACCGCTTCTATCACCACAGCCGCATCAACCAGAGCCTGCACTTCATCAGCGCCCTGAGCTTCCTGATCGCCTATGGAGTGGTGTTCTTCGATCCGCCCAAGGCTGCCCTGATCGCCTGGCTGGTGGCGATGGTCACCCGGCAGTCCGGCCACTTCTTCTTCGAGCCGCGTGGCTACGACCAGGTCAACCAGGTCACCCACGAGCACAAGGAAGCGATCAAGGTCGGCTACAACCTGCGTCGCAAGGTGGTGCTGCACGCGGTGTGGGCGGGCGTGCCGGTGCTGCTGTGGCTGCAGCCCGACCTCTTCGGCCTGATCGAGCCGGCCCAGGATTTTGCCGGCTGGCTGCAACAGCTGGGCTGGGCGTGGTTCGGGGTGGGCGTGGGCGCGCTGGTGCTGCGCACGGCGCATCTGTGCCTCATCCGCAGTCCGCTGACCGGGTTCGCCTGGCTCGCCAAGATCCTGACCGATCCGTTCAACGACGCGCTCCTCTACCGCGGCGCGCCCGCCGCGCTGCTGCGCGGCGAGCTGATCGACCCGCTGCACGCGCGGCATCAGCGCTGACGCGCGATCCGGCGCGCGCGACGCTCAGAAGCGATGCGCCAGCATCTCGCGCAGCATCGCGCGTCCGATCGATCGATCGGTGAGCTCCTCATCGCGCCACCACCAGCCCTCGGCGCGCATCGCCTCGGCGGCGTCGATGAAGCGGCGGCAGACCTCGTCGAACTCGCCCTCGTCGAAGCGCAGGGGGAAGATCAAGCGGCCGGTTCCTACCCAGCTCAGCGCCAGCCCCTGTTCGCGCAGGTAGAACTGGAACATCCAGTTGTAGCGCGACGGCTGGGTGTAGAAGACCGTCCAGACCGTGGACAGGTTGGCCACCCGCACCGGCAGCCCCAGGGCCTGCAGCAGCTGGTTCAGGCGCGCGGCGCGGCGGTTCCAGGTCTCGTCCAGATCCTGGTAGAGCGCCTGCTGTTCCGGCTCGGCCAGCCGCTCGAGGAACACCTGCATCGCCGTCATCACATAGGGGTGGGCGTTGAAGGTGCCGCGGGCAAAGCAGATGTCGGCCGGCCGGTCATCGCGCCAGCGCTTCATCAAGGCGGCCTTGCCGCAGACCACGCCCACCGGCAGCCCGCCGCCCAGGGTCTTGCCGTAGGTGACGAGATCGGCCTGGACGCCGAAGTAGGCTTGCGCGCCACCGGGGGCGAGGCGAAAGCCCATGAACACCTCGTCGAAGATGAGCACGATGCCGCGCTCGCTGCACACCGCGCGCAGTTCGCGCAGCCAGGCCGTGTAGGCGTCGCGATCGAAACCGGCGCGCCGCCGGCTGTTGACCAGCGCGGAGTCGCCGGGCGCATTGCTGTTCGGATGCAGGGCCTGCAGCGGGTTGATCAGCACGCAGGCGATGTCGCGCCGCTTGCGCAGCACGGCGAGGCTGCGCGCATCCATGTCGCGCAGGGTGTAGGTCTCGTGCACCGGCGCGGGATTGCCCACGCCGGGCTGCACATCGTCCCACCAGCCGTGGTAGGCGCCGCAGAAGCGCACGAGGTGCGAGCGGCCGGTGTGGTAGCGGGCCACCCGAACGGCCTGCATCACCGCCTCGGTGCCCGACATGTGGAAGGAGACCTCGTCCAGGCCCGAGATCTCGCGCAGGCGACGGACATTGTCGGCCACCGCCGGGTGGTAGCCGGCCAGCACCGGCCCGAGCGCCTGCGCCCGGCGCGCCGCTTCGTCGAGGCACTCGCGATAGAAGTCCACGCCGAACACATTCACGCCGTACGAGCCGGTGAGGTCGATGAACTCGTTGCCATCGAGATCGGTCAGGCGCGTGCCTCGAGCGGCCTGCAGGAACTGCCCGGCCGACAGGTGCTCGCGCACCCGCCGGCTGAAGGGGAAGGGCACGCGATAGCGGCTGGTGAACTGCAGGTCCGACAGCCCCGGCGCGGTCTGCTCGGTGAGGGCCCGGGTCTGCGCGAAGCGCTCCCCGAAGAGCGCGGCAAGCCGCGTGAACGCGAGCTGGCGTTGCCGCTCAACGGCGATCGGCGCGCCGTCGGCCGCGAAGAAGTCCTGATCGCCGAACTCGTAGTAGGGCACCAGTGCCGCCACCCGGCGCGACAGCCGCGAGTGCCCGGCGAGCGATCGGTGCTTGGCGCGCGACAGTTCGATGCGCTGCTTCAGCGCGGGCAGGGCAGCGGCCGTGGCGGCCGCGCCCAACGCATACAGCGCGAGGGATGCGCTCATGGGTTCCTGACTCCAGTGATCCGGAACCCCCTTCTCTAACCCACCCGCTTTACACACCCATGAATGCACGCAAGGCCCTGGCCCGCATCGTCGCGCATGAAGACCTCAACTTCCTGCTCACCAACCGCATCCCGCGCATCCAGCTCACCCGCTTCATGGGCTGGTTCTCGCGCATCGAGAATCCGGTGGTGCGGGCGGCCTCGATGGCGGTTTGGCGGTTGTTCACCGACATCGATCTCAGCGATGCGAAGAAGACCCGCTTTGACAGCCTGCATGACTGCTTCACCCGCGAGCTCAAGCCCGGCGCGCGGCCGATCGACGCCGACCCCGCCGTGCTGGTCAGCCCCTGCGACGGCATCGTCGGCGCCTGCGGGCCGGTGCTGGGCACGCAGGTGTTCCAGGCCAAAGGCTTTCCGTACACCGTGCCCGAGCTCTTCGGGCCCGACCCGGCGGCGGCAGGCTTCGTCGACGGCGTCTATGTCACCCTGCGGCTCACCTCGGCGATGTATCACCGCTTCCATGCCATGCAGGCCGGGCGGGTCGAGCGGGTCACCTACCTCTCGGGCGACACCTGGAATGTCAACCCGATCGCGCTGGCCCGCATCGAGCGCCTCTTCTGCCGCAACGAGCGCGCGGTGATCACCCAGCGGCTCGATGCCGGCGGTCACCGGGTGAGCCTGGTGGCGGTGGCCGCGGTGCTGGTGGCCAGCATCCGGCTGCGATTCCTGGATGTGCTGCTCAGCCTGCGCTGGCGCGGCCCCAACCGCATGGACTGCGACCATCCCTGCGACAAGGGCGAGGAGCTCGGCTGGTTCGAGCATGGCTCGACCATCATCGTGTTCGCGCCCGCCGGCTTCCAGTTGCAGGACGGCATCGAGACCGGCCGTCGCATCCGCATGGGCGAGCCGCTGTTGCGGTTGCCGGCGGCGACGGCCGAGTCATCGCCCTGTCATCGCGCTGCGGTGCAATCCGGTCAGGAGCCGGGTTCATGAACCTCGAAGATATTCCCGCCGCGCTGCGCGAGTCGCCCCCTGCCACCGGGCAACAGCCCGATGCGCCGCACCCGCTCGACCCACCGCCCGGCGTGTCTGCCCATCGGCATCGCACGCTGTGGATCTCCGATGTGCATCTGGGCACCTCGGGCTGCAAGGCCGCCTACCTGCTGGACTTTCTCAAGCACAACGAGTGCGACACCCTCTATCTGGTGGGTGACATCATCGATGGCTGGCAGTTGCGCCGCGGCTGGTACTGGCACCGCAGCCACAACGATGTGGTGCAGAAGGTGCTGCGCAAGGCCCGCAAGGGCACGCGGGTGATCTTCGTGCCCGGCAACCACGACGAGTTCGCGCGCCAGTTCATCGGCCTGTCCTTCGGCGACATCCAGGTGGCCGAGGAGATGGTGCATGTCACCGCCGACGGCCGGCGCCTGCTGGTGGTTCATGGGGACCGCTTCGACGGCGTGGTGCAGCACGCGAAGTGGCTGGCCTTCCTGGGCGACGCGCTCTACACAGCCGCGCTGGCGCTCAACCACTGGTTCAACCGCGCCCGCTCGCGGCTGGGGCTGAAGTACTGGTCGCTGTCGCAGTACCTGAAGCAGAAGGTGAAGAACGCGGTCTCGTTCATCAGCGACTTCGAGCAGGCGGTGGCCCGCGAGGCCCGCCGCCGCGGGCTGGACGGTGTGGTCTGCGGCCACATCCACAAGGCCGAGATCCGCGAGATCGACGGCGTGCTCTACTGCAACGATGGCGACTGGGTGGAGAGCCTCACCGCGCTGGCCGAGGCCCACGATGGCACGCTCAGCCTGATCACCTGGGATCGCATCGGCGTGCCGGTGGCGGCGCCAGCGCTGGCCGGCGCGCCTGCCTGAGCCGGTTCAGCAGCCGCGTTCGAGCGCCGACAGCGGCCCGGGCGACTGCCCGAAGCGGCGCGCGATCGCGGCCGAGGCCGCGTCCATCTGCGTCATGGTGCCGGGGTCGATCGGCACCACCTCGGCGCGCGCCTGCCGCGAGGCCCGCTCCGGGTCGCCGGGCAGGTGGATGCCGCCGATCTCGCGCCCTTCGCTCGAGAGCTTCGCCGAGCGCAGCCAGTCGACGAAGTGCCGGGCCTCGGCCTCGAAGCCGGCCGAGCCGCCGAGCCGGGCGGGGTCGAACACGATCGCCAGCATGTTGTTCCAGACCCCGTAGCGGGTGGGCCGGGTGTCGGGGCGCATGGTGTCGCCGCCGATCAGGGCCGCGCCAAGCAGCTCGCACACCACGCCCAGGGCGTAGCCCTTGTGGCCGGCGAAAGGCCGCAGCGCGCCGTGCGGGCCCTCGGGCGGCTCGAACATCACGGCCGGGTCATTCGTGGGCTCGCCGCTGACATCGATCAGGCTGCCCGGGGGCACCGGCACCTTCTTGTTGTAGGCCACCCGCACCTTGCCCTGCGCGACCGCGCTGGTGGCGAAGTCGAGGATGATCGGGCCGCCGTCCTGGCGCGGCATGCCCACCGTGAACGGGTTGGTGTTGTAGCGGGCCTCGCCGCCGCCATGGGGCGCGACCAGGATGTTGCGCGTGACCGCGTTGGTGAAGTGGATGGACACCATGCCGGCGGCCACCGCCTGCTCGGCCCAGTGACCGACGCGGCCGAGGTGGTGGGAGTGGCGCAGGCCCATCACGCACACGCCGTGGCGGCGGGCGCGCTCGATGGCCATCTCCATCGCCTGATGGGTGACCGACTGGCCCATGCCGCGCTGGCCGTCCACCGCCAGCATGGTGCCGGTGTCGCTGATCACGGTGGTGATGCGGTTGAGCTGCAGCTCGTCGTTGAGCAGCGAGTCGACATAGCGCGGCACCATGCCCACGCCGTGCGAGTCGTGGCCGGCAAGGTTCGCGCCCACGAGGTGGTCGGCGGTGAGGGTAGCCTCGCGGTCGCTGCTGCCGGCGGCCCGGAAGAGGTCGACCACCCAGCGGTGCAGGGCGGCGGTGGGGATGCGGTGTTCGGCCATGGCGGTCCTTGGTGACGGGAACCCGGGTGCCGGGGGGAGAGGCATCTTAGCCAGCCCTGCCCGCCGGCTGGCGACGGCGGGCGCGGAAAACGGAGCGCGCCGCCGGCCCTGTCGCTTGCCGGCCTTGCCGCCGCGCCGCGCCATCGCTTAGGGTCGACGCATCCTCATCTCCCGCGGGCCGGCCCGGCCCGATTCCCGCCATGCGAGGCAAGCCGCTGGTGTTCGCGATGTGTGCCGGCCAGGTCGGCAACCTGCTGCCGCATGTGGTGGTGCCCGCGGTCATGGTCGGCCACCTCATCCCGCTGTGGGGCCTGAGCAATGCCCAGGCCGGTCTGCTCGCCGCCTCCTATGCCGCGGGCTACATGCTGGCGGTGCCGGTGCTCGCCTCGCTCACCGACCGCATCGATGCCCGCGTGCTGCTGGGGGTCGGCTCGCTGGCCAGCAGCGCCGCCACCCTGGCCTTCGGCTGGCTGGCGCAGGGGCTCTTCTCGGCGATGCTGCTGTGGGCGCTCGCCGGCGTGGGCTTTGCCGGGGCCTACATGCCCGGCCTGCGCGCGCTCACCGACCGGCTCGATCCCGGCGACGCCTCGCGCAGCGTCACCTTCTACACCTCCAGCTATTCGCTGGGCGTGGGCATGTCTTTCCTGGTCTCGCAGCTGGTGGCCGAAACCCTGGGCTGGCGCTGGTCGTTCACCCTCACCGGCCTGGGTCCGCTGGTGATGGTGGCCGCGGCCGCGCGCATGCGCCCGGTGCCGCCGCCGCCGCGGCCGCCCGGCGCGCGGCTGCTCGATTTCCGGCCGGTGCTGCGCAACCGCACGGCCATGGGCTACATCCTCGGCTATGCCGCGCACTGCTTCGAGCTCTACGGCATGCGCACCTGGATCGTGGCCTTCTGGACCTTCGTGGCCGCGCGCCATGGCGGCCAGGCCGTGCTCGAGCCGATCACCGTGAGCGTGCTGGTGACGCTGCTGGCGATGCCGGCGAGCATCCTCGGCAACGAATGCGCCATCCGGTACGGCCGCCATCGCGCCATCACGGTCATCCAGGTGCTGTCGGCGGCCACGGCGCTGAGCATCGGCCTGATGGCCGGCGGCCCGCCCGGGCTGCTGCTGGCGCTGGTGCTGGTCTACGCGGTGACGGTGCCGGCCGATTCCGGTTCGCTCACCGCCGGCATGAGCGCCAGCGCCGATCCGCGCTTCAAGGGCGCCACCCTGGCCATGCACTCGATGGCCGGTTTCGGCCTGTCGGCGCTGGCGGGCTGGCTGGTGGGCGTGGCGCTCGATGCCTTCGGCGGTTCGGCCAGCCCCGGTGGCTGGCTGGCCGCCTTCGCGGTGCTGGGCGCCGGCGTGCTGGCCGGGCCGTTCGCGCTGCGCTGGTCGCTCGCCCGGCCACCGGGCTGAGCCGCGCCGCGGCGCCGGCCGCGGCCGTGCAAGGCCCGGCCACGGCCCGTGGCAGCGCCTGCCTCAGCCCCCGGGCGGGTCGGTGAGGCGCGCGCTCGTCTGCTCGGAGAGCCCCTCCCGCGTGAGCAGACGATCGACCAGACGACGGTACTGCACCAGCGCCGCGTCCATCGGCAGCGTGAGCATCGGCGCGTCGGGCCGCGCCGCGATCACCCGCGACTGCGCCCGGATCATCTCGCGGTCCTCGTGGAAGGCCGCCTTCAGGCTGTCGAAGATCAGCTCGGCCACGGTGGTGTCCTCCTGCTCGCCATGATGGGCCTGCTGGAAGAAGTAGTGGGTGGTGGTGGCGGTCTCGGGCGTGAGCGCCTGGCAGCTGTGCAGGCGCACCGCGCGGCTGAGATCCTCGGGCGGGTCTTCGGAGGGGCGGCCGCCCGAGTGCATGAGCAGCACGCCCGGCACCAGGAAGTCGTAGATGAACCAGCGGTCCACCGGCGTGTCGAAGCGCCGGAAGCGCTGGTAGTAGGGCGGCGCGGGCACCGAGGGCACCCGCCGCGTCACGCGGATGCCGCGCGGCAGGCTCTCGATCTCGGGCCGGGCCAGCGCGATCTGCGGGCTGCCGCCGAGGGTCTTCTCGTGCACCCAGCTCAGGTGCGAGAAGTCGAGCAGGTTGTCGCAGATCAGGCGGTGATCCACATCGTAGTGCATGTAGCCCGGGCGGTGATGCCACTGCGGGTGATCGCAGGAGAAGTTGTCGGGCAGCAGCGCCGGGTCGGCCTGATCGGGGTCACCCATCCACACGAAGACCCAGCGATTGCGCAGCGCCACCGGATAGCGGCGCACCCGCGCTGCCGCGGGTATGCGCTCGACGCCGGGGATGGCCACGCAGCGGCCGGTCGCGTCGAAGGTGAGGCCGTGATAGCCGCAGCGCACGCAGTCCCCCTCCTTGCGCCCGGCCGACAGCGGTGCCAGGCGATGGCAGCAGCGGTCTTCCAGCGCGGCCAGGCCCTGGCGGGTGCGGAAGACCACGATCGGCTCGCCCAGGACGGTGCGCGAGAACAGTCCGTCGTCGGGGATCTCATGGTCCCAGGCGATCACATACCAGCACTGGCGAAGGAACATCGGCGGCGCTCCGGCGAAGGGGCGGTGGCGTTTTCGGGGCGGGGAGCCCCTGCCGCGCACGGACCCGGGATGGGGGTGGACTCGCGGGAGCGATAGTATCCGGGGCATCCCGCCACCGTTTCCGAATCGTCTGCCATGTTCTCGCGTCCCCGCCCGCTGCGCCGTTCCCTTCCGTCCCGCCTTCGCGTCCTGCCTTCCCTGCGGTCGGCCCTGGTCGCGCTTCTGATGGGCGCCGCCGCCCTGCCGGCCTGGGCCCAGGTCAGCGCGAGCGATGCCTGGACCCGGGCCACGGTGCCGCAGCAGAAGGTCGCCGGGGTGTTCCTGCAACTGCGCTCGGTGGCGGATGCCCGGCTCATCGAGGCCAGTTCCGGGGCGGCCCGCGCCGTCGAGATCCACGAGATGGCCATGGACGGCAATGTGATGAAGATGCGTCAGGTCCCCGGGCTGGATCTGCCCGCGGGCAAGCCCGTCGACCTCAAGCCTGGCGGCTACCACCTCATGCTGATCGACCTGAAGGCGCCGCTGCGCGAGGGCGAGGCGGTGCCGCTGTCGCTGGTGGTGCAGGGCCGCGACGGCCGCCGCGAGAGCCTCGAGGTGAGGGCCCTGGTGCGCCCGATCAGCGCGGTGGGCTCGGGCAGCTCGCACGGGCATCCGCACGGCCACGCCCACGGCAAGGCCGCCCACTGAGGCTCAGGCCCACACAACCGGCCCGGGCTGGCTGAACCAGCCGGCCAGCCGGCTCGCCACCGCCTTCTCGATCAGCGCGCGCCGCGGTTTCAGCGTCGGCGTGAGCAGCTGGTTGGCCACCGACCAGGCCTCGCCCGGCATCACCACCAGCAGGCGCAGCCGTTCGTGCGGCGCCAGGCCCTCGTTCACCTGGCGCAGGCGCTCGGCCAGCGCCCGCTGCGCGCTCTCGCGCGATGCGCCGTTCGCGGCGGGCCCCGGGCCTTCCGCCGTGCCGCCCGTCGGGATGCCATCCGCGTCTGCGCCGCCCGGCGCGGCCAGCTTCGCCCGCCATGACTCGCTAAGCATCACCAGGGCGAAGGGCGCGGGCTGCCCGGCGCCGGCCACCACTGCCGACTCGATCATCGGATCGGCCTGCAACAGCGCCTCGATCGGGGCAGGCGCCACATACTTGCCGGTGCTGGTCTTGAAGGGCTCCTTCAGGCGACCGGTCAGGCGCAGCTGCCCTGTCGGGCTGCGCTCACCGAGGTCGCCGGTGCGAAAGAAGCCATCGGCGGTGAAGCTGGCCGCGGTCAGCGCCGGCTCGCGGTGATAGCCGACCATGCAGCCGGGTGAGCGGATCAGCACCTCGCCCTCGGGGCTGATGCGCACCGCCACCCCGGGGAAGGGCTCGCCCACCCAGCCCGGCCGCTCCCGGCCGCTGCGGCTGAAGTGCGAGCACGCGAAGTCCTCGGTCATGCCGTAGCCCTCGAGCAGATCCAGGCCCAGCGCGCGATACCAGGCGATCAGCTCGGGCCGGGCCGGGGCCGAGCCGCTGCCGGCCATGCGCACCTCGGCCAGCCCCAGCCGCGCGAGCACCCGACGCCCCACCCACCGACCGAGGCCGGGCACTCGCAGCAGCCAGTCCAGCGGCCGTTCCGGGATCTGCCGCAGCACGCCCTCGCGGAACTTCTCCCACAGGCGCGGCACCGACAGGAAGAGCGTGGGCCGGGCCCGGCGCAGGTCGGCCAGGAAGGTGGCCGGGCTGTCGGCGAAGAACACCCGCCCGCCGGCCATCAGCGAGGCGCATTCGATGCAGGCGCGTTCGAACACATGGGCGAGCGGCAGGTACGAGAGCAGCCGGTCGTCGGGCCGGTAGCCGATGGTGGCGGTGATGATCTCGCAGGCCCGGGTGACATGGCCGAAGTCGTGCATCACCCCCTTGGGCTCGCCGCTGGTGCCCGAGGTGTAGACCAGCATCGCGAGTTCGTGGGCGGCCCGCCGCGGCCGGCCGGGCAGGGGCGCGCTCGCGCCGATCAGCGCCTCCCAGCGCAAGGCGATGCCCGTCGGGCCCAGCGGCAGCGCCACGCAGGGCAGTCCCGCCGGCACGCCCGGGGCCTGGCGGGCCCAGTCATCCAGGCGGCCCACGAAGAGCAGCGCCGCGCCGCTGTGCGCGAGCACCCGCCGCAGGCCCTCGGGCGATTCGGTGGCGAACAGCGCCACGGTGGTGCCCCCGGCCATCCAGATCGCCAGCTCGGCGATCACGCTGTGCGCGCAGTTCTTCGAGAGCAGCGCGATCGTCGGGGCATCCCCCAGCGCCTGTCCGCGCAGCCATGCCGCCATGCGCCGCGCCTCGTCGAGGCAACGTCCCCAGGTGTAGTCGATGCAGCGGTCGGTGCCGGGCAGCGGCTGGGTCAGGTAGATCCGGTCGCGCCACTCGCGCTCGTGATCGTAGACATGGTCGAGCAGCAATCGGGGTGGGGACATCACGGCTCCCGGGGCGTGTCGGCGGTGGCCGGCCGCGGGCAGCGGCCGAGCCCCGATGCTGTGCCGTCGCGCCGTGTCGTCGGTTGAGCAGGCTGGCCGCCGCGCTTCGGGCAGAATCGAAGCCCTTCCGACACCGGGCTGCCGCCATGGCCCTCGACCTGCGCAAGATCCAGTATTTCGTGGCGCTCTTCGAGGAGGGCAGCATCAGCCGCGCCTCGGAGCGCCTGAGCATCGTCCAGCCGGCGCTCTCGGCGCAGCTGCGCCAGCTCGAGACCGAACTCGCCCTGCAGCTCTTCGACCGCAGCGCGCAGGGCGTGCGCCCCACCCCGGCGGCGCGCCACTTCTACAAGCTGGCCACCGGCCTGTTGCGGCAGCTCGACACCGCCCGGCAGGAGATGCGCGACTTCACCGAGCGCGTGGTCGGCGAGGTGCGGGTGGGCCTGATGCCCTCGATCTGCCGCGGCCCGCTCTCGCGCATCCTGGCCGACTACGAGGCCCGCTACCCGGATGTCGAGCTCAAGCTGTTCGAGTCCACCAGCGGCTCGCTCGCCGATCTCGTGCTCGAGGGCAGCCTCGACCTGGCGGTGTGCAACCCGCCCACCGCGCAGTCGCGCCTGCTGATCCAGCCGATCTTCGCCGACCCGGTGTGGCTGGTGTCGGGGCCGCGCCGGGGCCTGGAGCCGGGGCGCGGCTACCGGCTCACCGACATTGCGGACCTGAAGCTGATCCTGCCCTCACGGCGCAATTCCATCCGCCGGCTGCTCGATCGCCACATCAAGTCGGGTGATATCCGGGTCAGCCGGGTCATGGAGATCGACGGGCTGAGCGCCACCCTGAAGGCCCTGGAGCTCTCCGACTGGTCCACCCTGGTGCCGCGCATGGCGGTGATCGACGAACTCGGCGGCGATCGCTACCTGGTCAACCCGGTGCTGCGGCCCGAGCTTGTTTCGGAAATCGTCGAAATCCACCCCCCGGAGCGACCGCTCACCCTGCCGGCGATGCTCATGGTCGACACTGTGCGCAAGGCCTTGTTCTCTCTCGGGCCGGCCCCTCGCCGTGGCTCGGCAAGGCATCGGAAAAAGTGATGCCACCTATCAGTTTTCATCACTTGGACTGAGGGGTAGCGCTCCCTATACTGCGGCCGATGTGCCGCGCCCGCCCAATCCGCTGTCTGCCATGAAGGCCGTGATCATCGGTGGATCGGTGGGCGGCCTGTTCGCCGGCAACATGCTGCGCGCGCGCGGCTGGGATGTGCGCATCTTCGAGAAGGTCGCCTCCACCCTCGAGTCCCGCGGCGCCGGCATCGCCGGTCATGACGAGCTCGGTCGCCTGATGCAGCGTGCCGGCGTGGCCGCGCCCACCCGGGGCATCGATGTCGATGGCCGCGTGGCCTACGACCGCAGCGGCGCGGTGGTGGCGCGCTATGCCCACCCGCAGTACCTCACCGCCTGGAGCTTCGTGTACCGGCGGCTGCACGAGGCCTTTCCCGCCGACCGCTATCACCTCGGCAAGGAGCTGGTCGGCATCGACCGCTCGGCCGAGCGTCCGGTGGCCCTGTTCGCCGACGGCGAGCGGGTGGCTGCCGACCTGATCATCGGCGCCGATGGCTTCCGCTCCCGGGTGCGCCAGGAGATCGCTCCCGAGATCCAGCCGCGCTATGCCGGTTATGTGGCCTGCCGCGGCGTCATGAACGAGTCGCTGCTCTCCAGCGACTTCCGCGACCGCATCGTCGGCCTCTATTCCTTCGTGTTTCCGGGTGACGGACAGCTGATCGGCTATCCCATGCTCGGGCCCGACGAATCCTCCGATCCCGGCCGACGCCGCTACAGCTACCTGTGGTATCGCCACACCAGCGAGGCCGGGCTGCGCGACCTGCTCACCGACGCGAGCGGCACCGAGCACCAGTACTCCATTCCGCCGCCGCTGGTGCGGCCCGAGCACATCGAGCGGCTGCGGCGCGATGCCCAGGCGCGGCTGCCGGCGCAGTTTGCCGAGATCGTCCTGCGCGCCGAGCAGCATCTGTTCCAGCCGATCTACGATGTCTGCTCCACCCGGATCGCGGTGGGCGCGGTGGCCCTGCTCGGCGATGCCGCCTTCGTGGCGCGCCCGCATGTGGGCATCGGCGTGCTCAAGGCCGCGCAGGATGCCGGCGCGCTGGTCGACAGCCTGGAGGCCTGCGCCAGCCAGGGGCTTAGCCCGGCGCAGGCCCTGCGCGCCTACGAGCGCGAGCGCATGCCCGCCGGGCGCAGCGCGGTGGCCTTCGCGCAGCACCTGGGCTGGTTCATCGAGCACGGCCTCGAGACCCCGTGGAGCGAAGGCGCGCTGGGCCAGACACCCGAGTACCTGATCCGGGTCAGCGCCCGGCCGATGGAGCACATCCCCGACGACCTCGCCCGGGTGATGATCAACTGACCCCACATGCCGGGCGCGGGCCCGCAGACCGCACACAACCACCAGAGGAGACCGCAATGGAACAGGACAAGGACATCACGCTGCGCGATGGCGGCCGCCGTCGCGTGATCCGCGGCGCCGGCACCGCCGGCCTGGGCGCGCTGGCGGCTGGCGCGGCGCCGGGCCGGGTCTTCGCCCAGGGCAAGGCGCCGGTGCAGATCAGCTTCTGGACCTTCGAGAATCCGCAGCAGCGGCCCTGGATCCAGAAGCGCGTGAGGCTCTACCAGGAGAAGAACCCGAATGTGAAGGTCGACTTCCAGTGGTTCACCTTCGGCGACCTCGGCAAGAAGATCAGCGTGGGCTTCGCCACCGGCACCGCGCCCGACGGCTTCGTCAGCCAGGACTGGTTCATGCCCACCTGGATGTCCAAGAACCTGCTCGCGCCGCTCGATGTGAACAAGCTCGGCTACTCCGACTACAAGGCCTTCGTCGACGACTTCGCGCCGGCCTTCGTCCAGGGCGCGGTGAGCAACGGCAAGGTCTACGGCTATCCGCTGTGGTTCTACGGCTTCTGCAACTACATCAACACCCGTCACTTCCGCGAGGTGGGTCTCGACCCCGACAAGGACGCGCCGCGCAACTGGGACCAGTTCGGCGAGGTCGCGCGCCGCCTGACCATCAAGGACGGCAGCAAGTTCCGCCGCCAGGGCTTCAAGTTCGCGATGCACGCGGCGCAATGGACCATGATCCAGTTCAATCCCATCCTGGTCATGGCGGGTGGCCGCTGGTTCGACGACAAGGGCAAGTGCACCGTCAACAACGCCGCCGGGGTGCGGGCCATGACGCTGCGGGCCTCGCTCGCGCGGCAGTACGGCGCCGAAGATCCGGCCGAGTCGATCGCCACCAATCCCCTGCCCGCCATGGACTGGCTCAAGGAGCGCTGCTCCATGTTCTGGAGCCACCCGCTGCCGCTGGTGGCGATCAAGTCGCAGAACGAGGCCATGGCCACCGAGGGCTACTTCCGGCCAGTGCGCTACCCGGGCATCGGCAATGACAAGGGCATCTCCACCACCTACGGTTTCAATCTGGTGGTCAATGCCAAGACCTCCCCGGACAAGCAGGCGATCCTGCACGACATGTACAAGTTCATCATGTCCGATCTCGCCGACTGCTGGAACGACACCCAGCCCTTCCCGCTCGCGCGCAAGAGCGGCTGGATCGACAACCCGAATGTGAAGTACTTCCCCGGCATCGGTTCCATCCTCGAGGCCAAGGATGTCGGCGTGTACCTGCCGCGCACCCCGGTCTACAACGAGCTCGCCGACGCCATGCACCGCGCGGTGCAGCGGGTGGTGCTGAGCGGCGCCGATCCCCAGGCCGCGCTCAACGACGCGGCCGCCGAGGTCGACCGCGCCTCGGCCGCGCTGAAGAAGGCGTGAGCAGCCTCGCCGCCATGACGGCGCCGCGCGCGCGCCGGCGCTGGACGCCGTCGTTCCGCCGGCGCATCCAGCTCTGGGGCATGGGCTTCGTGCTGCCCACGCTGCTGTTCATGGCGGTGTTCAAGTACGGGCCCATCCTGTGGGCCTTCGAGCTGAGCTTCGAGTCCTACGACATGGTCTCCGAGCCGCGCTGGGTGGGCCTGGACAACTACCGCACCCTGCTGGTCGATCCGATCTTCCGGCAGGCCATGGTGAACACGCTGCTCTACATCGTGGGCTCCACCGGGCTGATCACGGTGGTGGGCCTTGCGCTCGCCCTGGCGATCCGAACCGGCATACCGGGCGCGCGGGCCTGCATGACCACGATGTTCCTCACCAACCTGATGCCGATCATCGCGGTCTGCCTGGTCTGGCGCTTTCTGCTGCATCCCTATGGCCTGGTCAACCAGATGCTCTCGGTGTTCGGTGCCGGCCGCATCGACTGGCTGACCAACGAGTTCACCGCGCTGCCGGCGATCACGGTGGTCACGGTCTGGCGCTTCGCGCCCTACTTCATGGTGGTGTTCCTTGCGGCCCTGCTCGCGCTGCCCGCCGACTACTACGAGGCGGCCGAACTCGACGGCGCCGGGCCGGTGCGCCGCTTCCTGCATGTGACCCTGCCGCTGCTCGCGCCCACCATCTTCTTCGTGGTGGTGGTCTCGGCGCTGCTGTCGGCGCGCATCTTCCTGATGCCCTACATCATCACCGGGGGCGGTCCGGGCAATGCCACCCGGGTGCTGTCCATGCTCATCTACGAGACCGCGTTCTCGTACATGAAGATGGGCCAGGCGGCCGCCATCTCGGTGGTGCTGTTCGCGGTCATGCTGGTCTTCACGCTGTTCCAGATGAAGATGTTCATGCACCGCGAGAGGATCTACTGATGACCGCCGCCACCGCAGCCCCGTCAGCGCCGCGGCGGCGCCGGCGCGGGCCGCCGCCCTGGTGGCGCAAGGCGCGGCCGGTGATCGGTCTGGTGCTGCTGGCCAGCCTCACCTTCCTGTTCGTGCTGCCCATCCTCTGGATGCTCACCACCTCGTTCCAGGCCGGCGAGAAGATGTTCCAGCTCACCACCGAGTGGATTCCCTCGGTGTGGCACCCCGAGAACTACCCCAACGCGCTGTCGCGCGCGGCCTTCCCCACCTACTTCCTGAACAGCGGCATCGTCTCGCTGGTGGTCATGATCGGCAATGTGGTGTTCTGCACCCTGGCCGGCTACGGCCTGGCCCGCTTCCGCTTCCCCGGCGACAAGCTGGTGCTGCTGCTGATCCTCAGCACGCTGATGCTGCCCATGGAGGTCACGCTGGTGCCCACCTTCCTGGTCATCCACCAGTTCGGCTGGATGAACAGCTATCCCGGGCTGGTCGGCCCGCTGCTGATCGATGCCTTCGGGGTGTTCCTGATGCGTCAGGCCATGCTGTCGATCCCGCCCGACTACCTCGAGGCCGCCCGCATCGACGGCGCGAGCGAACCGACCATCCTGCTGCGCATCGTGCTGCCGCAGTGCATCCCGTCGCTGGCGGTGCTGGCCATCTTCTCGTTTCGCGACAGCTGGGACCAGTTCCTGTGGCCGCTCACCGTGGTCTCGGTCGATGCCTTCCGCACCTTTCCCCTCGGCCTGGTGCAGTTCGGCGAAGACTACGGCAACCCGCCCACCGAGCAGATGGCCATCGCGGTGCTGGCCACGCTGCCGGTGTTCCTGCTGTTTGCGCTGCTGCAGCGGCTGGTCAATCGCGGCTTCGGCCTGAGCGGGCTCAAGTGACATCCGGAGGACGGCACGGCATGGACAGGATCCGAATTGGCGTGGCGCATCGTGGCGCGGGGCTCTCGCCGGTGTTCTCTGCGCTCGACTCGGGCGCGTTCCAGGCGGCGGGCCTCGAGCCCGAACTGGTCGCCTGCCCCGGGCATCCCGCCGCGCTGGCCGCGCTGCAGGCCGGCCAGGTGGACTTCATCAACTCGGTGGGTCCCGAGGTGCTGCTGGCCAACGCCCGTCACGGCGGCGATGCCGTGGTCATCGCCTCGGCGATCGGGCGCAGCGCGCAGCAGGTCTCGGCGCGCCCCGGCCTGACGAGCCTGGAGTCGCTTCGCGGTCTGCGCTGGGGCGTCACGGCGCGCAACGATGCCGACGAGTGCACCATCCGCATGGCCTTCGATCGCTGGGGCTGGGAGATCGGCCGCGACGCGCAGATCGTGGTGGTGGGCACCAGCGCCCCGCGTCTCGACCTGCTGCTCGATCCGGCGAAGGTCGATGTGGCCATCATGCACGCGCCCGAGCCCTTCCAGGCGGCGCGCCGCGGCTGGACGCTCATCGAGGATCTCGGCCGGCTCGATGTCGCCTTCCAGAACAGCTGCGCGGTCACCACCCGGCGCCTGGCTGCCCGCAACCCCGATCTCGTGCGCCGCTATGTCCAGGCCTTCTGCGAGGGCGTCTGGCGCTTTCGCACCGACGCCGTCTTCGGCATCGGCGTGCTGCGTCGGCACACCGGCGAGCCCGACGAGGACATCCTGCGCCAGACCTGGGTGCTGTTCGCGCGCCTGATGGGCGGCATGATGTTCCCCAGCGTCGAGGGTCTGCGCAACGCGGCGCAGGTGCTGCATCAGCTCGGCGCGCTCGAGCGGGCGGTGCCGCCGCAGGCCGTCGTCGACCTCGAGCCGGTGGCCGCGCTCGAGCGCGAGGGCTTCTTCGACCGGCTGATGGGGGCCCGGCCGTGAGCGCCGCGTCGGGCGGCGCGGGCGCGGCGCCCGCCATCATCGACGCCCATCACCATGTCTGGCGCCTGTCGCACACGCCCTGGCTGCAGGGTCCCGAGGTGCCGCGCATCTTCGGTGCCTACCAGCCGCTGCGCCGCGACTACCTGATCGAGGACTTCCTCGCCGACGCCCGGCCCTCGGGCGTGGTGCAGTCGGTGTTCGTGCAGGTCAATGTGGCGCCGGGCGCCGAGGTCGACGAGGTTGCCTGGGTGGCCTCGCTCGCCGCGCGCACCGGCTGGCCCCAGGCGATCACCGGCTACGCCGACCTCATGGCCGACGACATCGACGCGGTGCTCGAGCGCGAGATCGCGGCCTCGGGCGGCCGGCTGCGGGCCGTGCGGCAGCAGCTGCACTGGCATGCCAATCCGGCCTGGCGCTTCGCCGCCCGCCCTGACCTGGCCGACGATCCCGCCTGGCGCCGGGGCCTGCGCGCGGTCGGCCGGCGCGGCCTCGCCTTCGAGCTGCAGGTGTTCAGCAGCCAGATGCCGGTGGCGCTGCGGCTGGTGCGCGATTTTCCCGAGGTGAGCTTCGTGCTGATCCATGCCGGCATGCTCGAAGACCGTTCCGAGGCCGGCTGGGCGCAGTGGCTTGCCGGCCTGCGGGCGCTCGCGGCCTGCCCCAATGTGGTCACCAAGCTCTCGGGCCTGGGTACCTTCCTGCGGGCCTGCGACGAGGCCGCCTGGCGTCCGGTCATCGAGCGCACCCTCGAGGTCTTCGGCCCGCAGCGCTGCCTGTTCGGCAGCAACTTCCCGATCGAGTCGCTCTGGACCGACTATGCCACCCTGGTGGCCACCTTCCGGCGCTGCATCGCTGGCCTCTCGGCGCAGGAGCAGGACGAGGTGCTGCGGCTGGCCGCGGCGCGGGTCTACCGCCTGAGCCTCTGACGCCGTCAACCCTTCCCAATCAGGAGCGAACATGAAAATCGGAGTGGCCGGACTCGGCCGGATGGGCGCGGCGATCGCCCGCCGGCTGATCGACACGGGTCACGAGGTGACCGTCTGGAACCGCAATCCCGCGCGCATGACGCCGCTGATCGAGGCCGGCGCCCGGGCTGCCGATTCACCGGCGGCGCTCGCCTCGCAGGTCGAGGTGATCATCACCATCCTCACCGACGCGGCCGCCATCGAGGCGGTCTATGGCGGCCCCGCCGGCCTGCTCGCCGGCGAGGTCGGCGGCTGCCTGTTCATCGAGATGAGCACCGTGCAGCCCCACACCGAGGTGGCGCTGGCCGAGCGGGTGCTTGCCCGGGGCGCGCAGTTCGTGGAGTGCCCGGTGGGTGGCACGGTGGGTCCGGCGCTGCAGGGCAAGCTGATCGGGCTGATCGGCGGCGACGAGGCCGCGGTGGAGCGCGCCCAGCCGCTGCTGGCGCAGCTGTGCCGGCGCGCCGATCGGGTCGGGCCGGTGGGCGCGGGCGCCAGCGCCAAGCTCGCGATCAACCTGCCGCTCACGGTCTACTGGCAGGCCCTCGGCGAGGCCTGGGCGCTGTGCCGCCACCTCGGCCTCGACGAGGACTGGCTGGTCGAACTCTTCGCCGATTCCTCCGGCGGCGCCAATGTGCTCAAGGCGCGCGGTTCGGCGGTGGCCAAGGCCATGAAGACCAATGCCTCGGGTTCGGCCACCTTCGACTGCGACTCCATGCGCAAGGACCTGCGCACCATGGTCGCCGAGGCCCGTCGTCTGGGCATGGAGCTGCCGCTGGCGGCCCGCGCGCTGAGCGTCTACGACGAGGCCAGCCGTGAGGGCTGGGGCGGGCGCGACGGTACCGAGATGCCGGTCTACTGGTCCAGTCGCGGCAAGGCCTGAGCATGGCCGGGCAGCCGCAGCAGTCCGCCGCCGCACCCGGCGAGCCGTCCGCGCCGGTGGGGGTGATCGGCGTGGGCATCATGGGCGGCGCCATGGTCCGCCACCTCGTGGCGGCGGGTTTCCCGGTGGTCGGTCATGATGTCGATGCGCGCGCGATGGCCACGCTCGCCGAACTCGGCGGACAGCCCGCCGCGTCGGCCGCCGAGGTGGCGGCGCGCTGCCCGGTGGTGATCAGCTCGCTGCCCTCGGTGGCGGCCCTCGAGTCGGTGGTGTCGGCAATCGCCGCCCGGCCCGGCCTCACCCGGGTGCTGGCCGAGACCAGCACCTTCGGCCTGCGCGACAAGCTCGCCGCGCAGGCCCGGCTGCAGGCCGCCGGCATCGGCATGCTCGATGCCCCGCTCTCGGGCTCGGGCAACCAGGCGGCGGTGCGCGATGTGGTGGTCTATGCCAGCGGCGAGCCGGCGCACTACGAACGCTGCCTGCCGGCCTTCCAGGCCTTCTCGCGGGCGCCGCACCTGCTCGGGCCCTTCGGCAACGGCACGCGCATGAAGTTCGTGGCCAACCTGATGGTGGCGATCCACACCGCGGCGGCCGGCGAGGCCTTCGCGCTGGCCCGCAAGGTGGGGCTCGACCCGGCCCAGGTGCTGGCCATGATGACCGACGGCGCGGCGTACTCGCGATCGCTGGCCGCGCGCGGCGAAATGCTGGTCGCCGACAGCTACCTGCCGGTGCGCACCATGCCGCTCGATCTCTGGCGCAAGGACCTCAAGGCCATCACCGAGTTCGCCACCGAGGCCGGCTGTCCCACGCCGGTGTTCGCGGCGGTGGTGCCGATGTTCCTGTCGGCGGTGGCGCGCGGCCTGGGGCCCGAGGACACCGCGGCGGTGGCGCGGGTGTCGGGCGCGCTGGCCGGCCTTGACGATGCCGGGAGTCCTTCATGATCCATCGCCTCTATCACGCCGCGGTGCGCACCGCCGAGCCGGCTCGCATGCGTCGCTTCTACACCCGCCTGCTGGGCATGGCGGTCGATTCCCGCCGGCCCCACTCCGATGTCGATGTCGAGGGCTTCTGGCTGCGTTCGCGCCAGCCCGGCGGCGAGGCCCTCGTGCATGTCTTCGCGGGGCCCGATGCCCGCACCCCCGACGGTCGGGTGCCGATCGGCGGCGGCGCGGTCCATCACCTGTCCTTCCTGGCGCGGGACTTTCACGAGACCCGCGAGCGGATCGAGGCCGCCGGCGTGGCCTGGCGCGGCAATGTGCTGCCCTCGGTGGGCTTGTGGCAGATCTTCCTGCACGATCCCAACGGCATCCTGGTGGAGCTCACCTTCGAGGCCGCCATCGAGGCCGGCGAGACGCCGGTGCTCGCGCCCGAGCAGCGCTTCGATGCGCGGCGCCTCGACTGGTTCGATGCGCGGCAGTACGCGGCCTTCGATCGTTGACGGGGCAGGCTAGTCGATCAGCGCGCCGCCCGGTTCGTGGAAGGGGTGCGGGCCGTCGAACTCGCCGATCGCGGCGAGGTGCGTGACCAGGCCCGCCTGCGGCGTCCAGGCGTGCAGCCGGAAGCCGGGCGGCTCCATCGCGAAGGCCGAGGCGGCCTGCGGGGAAAGATCCAGGCAGACCTGATGCGCCGGCCCCGGGCAGGTGCTGGCGAGCGTGCCCGCAAAGCGCACATCGATGGCCCGATGCAGGTGGCCGCACACGATGCGCTCGACATTCGGGTGCCGCGCGATGATCTCGCGCAGGCGCTCGCCGCCGCGCAGCAGGCCCTGCGCGTCCATGTGGCCGATCAGGGTGGGGAAGGGCGGGTGGTGCATGGCCACGATCACCGTCTCGCTCGCGCAGGCGGCCAGCTCGGCCTCCAGCCACGCCAGGCGCTCTTCGCAGAGCTCGCCGTGGCCGGCCCGCGGCACGGTGGTGTCGAGCGCCACCAGGCGCAGGGCGCCGATGCGCACCGAGTACTGCAGGTGACGCCCGGCCACCGGCTCCGCGAGATAGCTGTGCGACGGAAAGCCGGCGCGCAGCGTCGCCGGATCGTCGTGGTTGCCCGCGAGCAGGTATACCGGCATGTCGACCGGCGCGAGCAGCTCGGCGAGATGCCGGTACTCGGCCGGCCGGCCGAAGTCGACCAGATCGCCGGTGATCAGCAGCGCATCGGGCTTCTGCGGCAGGGCCTGCAGGCTGCGCACCGCGCGCCGCAGGAAGGCGGCGGTATCAACCCGGCCATAGGCGACGCGCCCGGGCTCGCGGATGTGGGTGTCGGAGAATTGCGCGATCAGGGTCATGGAGGGGGCTTTCAGGAAGCGGCGTCGTCGAACCACGGCATCCAGCGGGCGGGGTCGACGCGCACGCCCACCGTGTCGCCCACCCGCACCGGGCTGTCGCGATCGACCTCGGCGATGAGCGGCGCGTGCGCCCCGGCCAGATGCAGCTGCACGCGCTCGCCCAGGAACACCCGGCGGGTCACGCTCAGCCGGGCCGCGTCGGGCCCGGGCTCGCCCACCCGCAGGTCTTCGGGACGCACCAGCACCGCCGCGCAGCCTTGCAGCGCCGGTGGGCACGGCCAGTGCCGCCCGGCGAGCCGGATCTCGCCGGCCGCTTGCGCGGCGGCATCGCGCGGCAGGCGGTTCACGCGGCCCAGGAACTCGGCCAGGAAGGGATGGCCGGGATCGCGATAGAGCGCCTCGCCATCGCCCACGCCCACGATCTGTCCGGCCCGCATGATCGCCAGGCGGTCGGCGATGGCGAGCGCCTCCTGCTGGTCGTGGGTGACATGGAGGGTGGTGATGCGCAGCCGGCGCAGCAGCTCGGCGAGCTCCTCGCGCAGCTGCTCCTTGAGCTTGGCGTCGAGCGCGGTGAGCGGCTCGTCGAGCAGCAGCACCCGGGGGCGGATGGCCACCGCGCGGGCCAGCGCCACCCGCTGGCGCTGACCGCCCGAGAGCTCGGCCGGGCGCTTGTGCTCGAGGCCCTGCAGCCGCACCAGCTCGACCAGCTCGCCCACCCGCTGCCGGCGCTGCGCCTCGGGCACCTGCCGGATGCGCAGGCCGTAGCCGATGTTGGCGGCCACCGTCATCTGCGGGAACAGCGCGTAGTGCTGGAACACCATGCCCACGCCACGCCGCTCGATCGGGAGCGCGGTGACATCCTCGTCGCCGAAACGCACCTGGCCGCCGGCATCGGGGCTCTCCAGCCCGGCGATCAGCCGCAGCAGCGTGGTCTTGCCGCAGCCCGATGGGCCGAGCAGGGCCAGCACCTCGCCCGGGGCCACCTGCAGCGAGGTGGGCCGCAGCGCGCGGGTGCCGTCGGGATAGGTCTTGGCGCAGTCGGTGACCGACACCGGGAGGCTGGCGTCGGCGGAGTCATTCATGGCGGCCATGGCGCCTCTCGAAAAGCGTCCCCAGCCACTGCAGGCCCCAGAGCACCGGCAGGATGACGATGAAGAACACCAGGGTGTAGGCCGAACCGATCTCCAGCCGCATCGAGGCATAGCTGTCGGCCAGGCCCACCGGCAGGGTGCGGGTGAGCGGGGTGTGGAGCATCCAGGTGAGGTTGAACTCGCCCACCGACAGCGTGAACACCATCAGGCTGCCGGCCACGATGGAGGGCATGACCGCGGGCACCAGCACGCCCAGGAAGCGCTGCGGGAAGCTCGCGCCGAGCGAGCGCGCGGCCTCCTCGAGCGCGCGCAGCTCGGGCCGCGCGAAGGCCGCGGCCACGGTGCGCACCATGAAGGGCAGCGTGAACACCAGATGGCCCACCAGGATGAACGCGAAGCTGCTGCGAAAGCCGCGCAGCTGCCCGTAAGCCAGGATGAGCGCGAGCGCCGTGGCGAGGCCCGGCACCGCCACCGGCAGGGTGATGAGCTCCTCGAACAGGCGCATGGCGCGCGAGCGGCTGCGCGCCATCGCCCAGGCGCAGGGCACGCCCACGAGCACCGTGCCGACCACGCAGCACGCGGCCAGCAGCATCGATCGCCAGACGGTGTCGCCATAGCCCTCCCAGACCTCGCGCAGCCAGCGCAGGGTGAGCCCGCTGCTCAGGCCGGTGCTGTAGTTGCCGACCAGACCTGCGGTGACCGAGAGCAGCATCGGCGCCACGGTGAACACCGCCACCAGCAGGGTGAGCGAGAACAGCAGCGGCGAGCGGCGGGTGGCGGCCATGGCGGCGTGGCTCAGGCGCCCGCGCCCAGGGCGGGGCCGCCCAGCCGGCGGGCGAGGAAGAGCACCACCCAGGTCATCAGGCCGAGCGCGATCGAGAGCGACGCGGCCAGCGCGAAGTTGGCGTAATTGGTGAACTCGTTGTAGATGGTGATCGGCAGCACCTCGAACTTGCTGGCCAGCGTGAAGGCCGTGCCGAAGGCGCCCATGGCCGTGGCGAACACGATCGCGCCGCAGGCGAGCGTGGTGGGCGTGAGCGCCGGCACCCAGACATCGCGCAGGATGCGCCAGCGCGAGGCGCCGAGCGATCGCGCCGCCTCCTCGAGCTGCAGGTCCATGGCCTGGGCGGCCGCGGTGTAGCTGGCGATGGCGCGCGGCAGCGAGAAATACAGATAGGCGAGGAACAGGCCGGCGAGGCCGTAGGCGAAGGTGATGCGCTCGCCGGTGAGCGCCTCGGCGGCCTGCGCCACCGCGCCCTGCCGGCCGCCGAGCAGGATCATGAAGAAGCCCACGATCACGCCCGGAAAGGACAGCGGCAGGGTCAGCACCGAGAGCAGCGCGCGCCGCCCGGCGAAGCGGGTGCGGGCCAGGTACAGCCCCACCGCCGCGCCCAGCGCGAGCGTGGCTGCGGTGACCGCCAGCGACAGCGCCACGGTGTTGGCCAGGCTGCTGGCATAGCGCGGGCTGGTCAGCACCGCGAAGTAGGTGGACCAGCCCTTGCCGGCGGGCAGCGCCACCAGCCAGGCCATGGGCAGCAGCCAGAAGGCGAAGAACAGCGCCGCCGCCGGCGCCAGGCACAGCGCGATCAGGCGCCGCCTCACGGCACCTCTTTCAGGTAGCGCTCGGAGAAGGCCTTCTGCACCGTGGCCATCTTCGCGTAGTCGACCGCCTTGGCGCGGGCGTACTCGCTGGCCGGCAGGAAGCGGGCCTGGGCCTCCTTGGAGATGGCCGAGGCGCGCACCGGCCGCAGGAAGGCATTGGCCCAGATCGCCTGGCCCTCGTCGGACAGGATGAACTCCAGCGCCTTCTGGCCGTTGGCGGCATTGGGGCCCTTGGCCACCAGGCTCATCACATAGGGCACCACCACCGTGCCCTCGGCCGGGATCACGAACTCGACCCTGGCGTTGTCCTTGTACTTCGCGCGGTAGGCGTTGAAGTCGTAGTCGAGCAGGATGGCGATCTCGCCCGAGAGCACCCGCGCGTAGGAGGTCTGCTTGGGCACGATCGGGTCGTTCTTCTTCAGCGCCTTGAACCACTCGATGGCCGGGCCGAAGTTGTCCATGGTGCCGCCGCGCGCGTTGTTGACCGCCACCGCGCCCACATACCCCACGAAGGCCGAGGCCGGGTCGAGGTAGCCGATCAGGCCCTTGTACTCGGGCTTGAGCAGGTCGGCCCAGGAGCGCGGGATGGGCTTGCCCTTGAGCGCGTCGACATTGACCATGAAGCCGAGCGTGCCGGAGTGGATGGTGAACCAGTGGCCCTCGGGATCCTTCAGGCCCTCGGGGATCTCGTTCCAGGCCGAGGGCTTGAAGGCCGCGGTCACGCCGTCCTTGCGGGCCTGCACGCCGAAGGTCACGCCGTAGTAGGCGATGTCGGCCACCGGGCTGGCCTTCTCGGCCACCAGCTGCGCCAGGGTCTGGCCGGAGTTCTTGTTGTCGGGCGGAATGGTGATGCCGGTGCGTGCCTTGATGGCGCGCAGCTGGCTGGCCCAGTCGGCCCATTCCGGCGGGCAGTTGTAGCAGATGGCGGTCTGGGCCTGGGCGGCGCCGGCGACCAGCAGGCCGGCGGCCACGACGGCGCGCGCGAGGGACGACAGGGAGATCATGCAGTGCTCCTGGTGGGTGTGGACGATGAACGGGCAGGGGGGGCCGCGCAGGACTCGCCGGCGCGGATGCGGTAAGGCAGGCTCAGGCTGGACTCGGGCCCGGGGGCGGTGCCCGCCGCGAGCGATTCCAGCAGCCAGTCGACGCAGCGCTCGCCGATCTCGCGGCTGGGCTGCACCACCGTGCTCAGCTGCGGCGAAAGCTCCTCGCCGAGCGCGATGCCGTCGAAGCCCACCACCGAGAGCTGCTGCGGCACCTGCAGCCCGGCCAGCGCGGCGGCGCGCAGGCTGCGCAGGGCGAGCAGGTCGTTGGAGCACAGCAGCGCGGTGGGCCGGCTTGCCCGGCGAAGGCGTTCGGTGAGCGCCTGGGTGGCGGCCTGCATGAACGGCACTTCCAGCAGCTCGGCCTGCGCGAGCCCGGCGGCGACCATCGCGCGGGCGAAGCCGCGGTGACGCTGGCGGGCGCGGTCGGAGGCCGACAGGGTGCCGCTCACCATGGCGATCCGGCGATGGCCCAGCCCGACCAGCCAGCGCACGATCTCGGCGCAGGCGGCCTCGCCATCGACCGACACGCAGGGCTGGCCGCGGTGGCGGTTGTAGGCGAGCACATAGGGCACCCGCCCCTGACGCAAGCGGCCGAGGCTGGCGCAGCGGCCGGCGCTGGCCACGGTGAGGATCACGCCATCGACGCTGCGGGCCATGAGGTGCTCGATGGCCTCGCGCTCGAGCGCGGTGCGGTACTCGGTGACCAGCGGCACGATGGCATGGCCTGCGGCGCGGGCGCGTTCGGCGATGCCTTCCAGGCACTCGGCGAACACCGGGTTGAGCAGCGTGGGCAGCACCACGCCCAGGCTGCGGCTGCGCTGCGTGCGCAGGGTGCGCGCGCTGGCGTTGGGCACGAAGGACAGCGCGTCGGCGCTCTCGAGCACCCGCGCCAGGGTGGCGCTGGCCACCAGGTGCGGCGCATTGAAGGCCCTGGAGACCGTGGCCGGCGAGACCCCGGCGTGCGACGCGACCCGATGGATGGACATGCCGATGAAATCGTTTTCAATGGGGCGAGTGTAATGGCCCTGCATGACCGCTGCGTGAACGCGCCGGTGGTATAAAGACCGGAATCCGGTTCATCGGCCGGCGGGCCCGCGTGGCCCGCCGGCGCCCCATCTCCCATGACCCTCTGCGAGCTGCTCGGAATCCGCCTGCCCGTCATTCAGGCGCCGATGGCCGGCGTGCAGGCCGGGGCGCTGGCGCTGGCGGTCAGCCGCGCCGGCGGCCTGGGTTCGCTGCCCTGCGCCATGCTTGCCCCGGCCGCGCAGCGCGAGGCCGTCGCGGCGCTGCAGGCGGCCACCACCCGGCCGGTCAACATCAACTTCTTCTGCCACCGGCCGCCGGCGCCCGATGACGCCGCCGAGCAGGCCTGGCGCGCGCGGCTGGCGCCCTTCTACCGGGAGCTGGGCCTCGACCCCTCGGCGATGCCGGCCGGTGGCGGCCGCCAGCCCTTCGACGCCGCGGCCGCCGAGATGATCGAGGCCTGCCGGCCGCGGGTGGTCAGCTTCCATTTCGGTCTGCCCGAGCCGGGCCTGCTCGCGCGGGTCAAGGCCACCGGGGCGCGGGTCATGTCCTCGGCCACCACCGTGGCCGAGGCGCGCTGGCTGCGCGACCACGGCGCCGACCTGATCATCGCCCAGGGCCTCGAGGCCGGCGGCCACCGCGGGCATTTCCTGTCGCCCGACCTGTCCCTGCAGGCCGGCACGCTGGCGCTGGTGCCGCAGATCGTCCGGGCGGTCGATCGGCCGGTGATCGCCGCCGGGGGCATCGCCGATGCCGCCGGCGTGGCGGCGGCCTTCGCCCTGGGCGCGGCCGGGGTGCAGGTGGGCACCGCCTTCCTGCTCTGCCCCGAGGCCACCACCAGCGCGGTGCACCGCCAGGCCCTGCGCGAGGCCCCGGCGCGTGGCACCGCGCTCACCACGCTGTTCACCGGCCGCCCGGCCCGCGGCCTGATGAACCGGCTGATGCGCGAACTCGGGCCCCTGGACCCGGCCGCGCCGGCCTTTCCCACCGCCAGCACCGCCATCGGCCCGCTGCGCGCCGCGGCCGAAGCCGCCGGCAGCCCGGAGTTCTCGCCCCTGTGGGCCGGGCAGAACACCAGCGGCTGCCGCGAGGCGCCCGCGGCCGAGGTGCTGGCCGAGCTGGCCTGCGGCGTGCCGCCGGCGCTGCTCGGCGCCCCGGCATGACCGCGACCATGACTCACCTCTGCCGATCCGCGCCGGCTCGCGTTGCGCCGCATCGCATCCCCTGGCCATGCCGCTGCGCCCGTTGATCCGCATTCCCCGCGGCCTGCCGGCCTGGCTGGGCCTGGTGTTCGCGGTGGCGGCCGCGGGCGGCCTCGCGCCGGGTGACGCGCCGGTGTTCTACCAGCAGCTCGTCCTGCCGCCCTGGGCGCCGCCCGGCTGGCTGTTCGGCCCGGCCTGGGGCGTGCTCTATCCCATGCTCGGCGTGGCGGCCTGGCTGGTCTGGCGCGAGCGCGGCTGGGGCGGCGCGCCGCTGGCGCTCGGCCTGTTCCTGGCGCAGCTGGCGGCCAATCTCGCCTGGACCTTCCTGTTCTTCAGCCTGCGCCTTGGCGGCGTGGCCTTTGCCGAGGTGCTGCTGATGTGGGCGCTGCTGCTGGCCACGACGATCGCCTTCTGGCGGGTGCGCCCGCTGGCCGGCGCGCTGCTGCTGCCCACCCTGGCCTGGGTGGCCTTCGCGGCGGCGCTCAATCACGCCGCGTGGCGACTGAACCCGACGCTGCTCGGGGGCTGAGCCCCAGCGCGTTCAGCAGCAGCCCGGTCCGCCGCGCCGATAGAAAGGCCCGAGGTCCTCGGCCATCTCGCGCAGCGTGGCCCGCCATGCGGCGGCCCGCGGATCGGCGGCCAACGCCGAGCGGGTGCGGGCGAGCAGCTCGGCGCGCAGCGTGGGCTCGTCGATGCCAGTGACGCGGCCCTCGGCCACCACTGCCCGGCCGGCCACGAACAGGTCGCGCACATGGCCGCCATGGGCCCGGGCCATCAGCAGATCGAGCGGGTCGACATCGTCGAACAGGCTGTCGTCGTCAAGGCTCTCCCAGTCGAGCACCAGCACATCGGCCGGGCGCCCCGGCGCGAGCAGCGGGCCGCTCGCGGCATCGTCCGCAGCCGAAGCAGGCAGCGGCCCGTCGACGCTGCGTCGGCCGTGGCGCAGCGCGAAGTCCCAGAGCTGGGCCCGCGACATGGCCTCCTCGAAGCCCCAGCCGCGGTGCAGCGCCCAGGCCAGCCGCAGTTCGCGCAGTCCGTCGTCGTCCTCGTCGAAGGCCATGCCGTCCAGGCCCATGGCCACCCGGCAGCCTTGCCGCAGCATCTCGGCCACTGGCGCGATGCCCGAGCGCAGGCCGAGGTTCGAGGCCGTGTTCACCGCGATGGTCACGCCGCGCTCGGCCAGCAGCGCGAGCTCCTCGGGGCGGGCCCAGGCGCAGTGGGCGAGGGTGAGCCGCGGGCTGAGCAGACCGATCGCATCGAGCATGCGCACGATGCCTTCCGGGTGGACCCGGTCGGCCCACTCGCGCTGGTAGCGGGTCTCCAGCAGGTGCATGTGCACGCCGCGGCCGGTGTCGGCCGAGGCCTGCGCCACGGCCACGAGCAGGGCCGGGCTGCACCACTGCACCGCGGTCGGTCCGTACTGCACCGAGACCTGTCCGGCGAGTCCGGCCTCGTCCACCGCGGTGGCGAGTTCATCCACCCGCGCGAGATGGGCGGCGGGGGGCTCGGCGCGCACCGACAGGCGCTCGCGCACCGCGCCCCGGATGTTCGGGCGCAGCGCCGCGAGCACGGTGTCGTCATCGGCGTAGCCGATGCCCTGGCGATCCCGGATGGCCGCCGCCAGACCGATGCGGATGCCGACATCGCGGGCGGCGCGGGCCACCGCCAGTGCTTCGTCCGCATAGGGCATTCCGCCCTGCACCCGGGTGTAGTGGACCATCACCCGGGCCGCGCCCTTGCGCGCCGAGCGCGCGAAGGAGGTGGCCGCGCACAGCCAGGGATCGACCCCGGGCAGCACGCCGAGCCAGGCCAGCCAGGTCTCCAGCGGCTGCTCGGCCGCGCCGAGCGTGGCGCTGCGGAAGGTGCGGGCATGGTCATGGGCATTGACCAGCGCCGGCATCGCCAGCCGGCGCGGGCCGGGGGCCGTGCCGGGCAGGGGCTCGATGTCGGCGATCCGGCCCTCGGCCATCCGCAGCCGGCAATGCGCCTGTGCCGGCGCCCGTCCGGGGTCGGCGAGCAGCCAGGCCAGATCGAGTGTTGACGAGAGGCCGGCGCTCACTTCGCAGCCCAGCGACGCTCCGCGAGCGGCGGCAGGAAGCGGCGGTCGAAGATCTCGCTCGCGGCCGGCGCACGGGGCAGATCGAATGCGGCCTTGAGCTGGTTGACCGAATTGGCGAGCCGCGTGTCGCTCACATCGCCGAAGCCGCCAGCCAGCACCTCCGGGGTGAGCATGGCGGTGCGCAGGGCATAGAGCAGCCGGCGCTTCTCGAGATCGCGGTTGATCAGCGGCTCGCGCCGGGCCAGCGCCGCGATCGCCGCGTCAGGATCGGCGGCGGTGTCGCGAATGCCCTTGTGGATGGCGCGCACCAGGCCGGCCACGGTCTGCGGCCGCTCCCTGACCAGGGCCTGCGAGACCAGGATGCCGTTGCCGTAGAGGTCGATGCCGTGATCGGCGTAGTGGAACCAGCGGATGTCCTTGTCGGGATCGACACCCTGCGCGATCAGGTTCATGTAGGCGGTCACCGAGAACACCGCCGACGCATCCACATGGCCCTGCAACAGGAACTGCTCCTGCAGGTTGGGCGCCATGTGGGTCCACTTGACCTTCGCCGCATCGAGGCCGGCCTTCTCGGCCAGCACCGGGAACATGCGCGCCGCCGCGCCGCCGGCCGGTGTGCCCAGGGTGCGGCCCTCGAGATCCTTCAGGCTGCGCACCGGCCCCGCGGCGCGGGTGATCAGCGCGAAGGGTGAGCGGTTGTAGATCATCATCACCATCACCGGCGCGCTGCCCGGCCGCGTGGCCGCGTTCTGCACGATGGCGTTGATGTCGCCGAAGGCGGCCTGGTAGGCGCCAGCCATCACCTTGGTGACTGCCGCGGCCGAACCGTCGCCCTGGTCGATGGTCATGGCGATCTTCTCGGCCGCGAAGTAGCCGCGGTCCTCGGCCAGGTAGTACCAGGCATGGATGCCCTGCAGCTTCCAGTCGAGCACGAAGCGGATGGGCACCACCTCCTGCGCCCGGGCCGGTGTGAAGGCGACGGCGCCCGCGGCGGCGGCCGCTGACAGGAGAGCGCGCCGGTGGCGCGAGCGCGGAGGCAGTGTCATGGTCGGGGACTCCCTGAGGGGGTGGACGGATCGGAGGCGGCGTGCGGGGGTCGGGGATGGCCGGCGAGAGGCTCAGCCCATCGCCATGTCGGTCTTGCGCTGCGTCCAGCCGGTGAGGCGGGCCTCGATGAAGGCCGAGATCGCATAGAGGGCCACCCCCATCACCGCGAGGATGAACAGCCCGGCGAAGACCAGCGGCACATCGAAGTTGCCGCTCGCGATCATCATCACATTGCCGATGCCCTTGTTGGCGGCCACGGTCTCGGACAGCACCGAGCCGACGAAGGCCAGCGTGATGGCGATCTTCAGCGACGCGAACAGGTAGGGCAGGGCGCGCGGCAGGCCGACATTCCAGAGGATGTCGAGGCGGCTCGCGCCGAGCACCTTCAGCACATCCTCGAGCTCGGGCTCGGTGGTGGCCAGGCCGGTGGCCACATTCACCACCACCGGGAACACGCTGATCACCATCGCGGTCATGATCGCCGGCACCGTGCCGGCGCCGAACCACACCACGAAGATCGGCACCACCGCCACCTTGGGGATGCTCGAGAAGCCCACCAGCAAGGGGTACGCGACATCGTAGGCCAGCCGCGAGCTGCCGATCAGCACGCCGATCAATACCCCGGCGAGCACGCCCAGGCCGAAGCCGGCCAGGGTGGTGCTCAGGGTCTGCACGGTGTGCGGCCACAGCAGCGGCAGCTTCTGGACGAGCACGGCGAGGATCTGCGAGGGCCGCGGCAGCACCAGGTCCGACACGCCGAAGGCGCGGCAGCCGGCCTCCCAGAGCAGGAAGAAGCCGATCAGGGCGCCGGCCGAGAGCAGGCGCTGGCGCAGTCGTGAGGCAGAGGGGCTCATCGGTCGGCTCCGGTGGCCGGGTCGCTATCCGTGCGGGCATGGG
This sequence comes from Betaproteobacteria bacterium, assembly GCA_018970865.1. Classification (GTDB taxonomy): domain Bacteria; phylum Pseudomonadota; class Gammaproteobacteria; order Burkholderiales; family Burkholderiaceae_E; genus Quisquiliibacterium. The sequence goes on along the minus strand of JAGWVN010000001.1, from coordinate 65,670 downwards.
CGATGCGCATGCGCAGCGCCTGCACCAGCTCGGCGAAGGCCGGCGCGTAGCTCATCTCGAGGGTGCGCGGCCGCGGGAAATCCACCGCGCGGTCTTCCAGGATGCGGCCCGGCCGCGCGCTCATCACGCAGATGCGGTTGGCCAGGTAGGCCGATTCGCGCAGGTCGTGCGTGACCAGCAGCACCGTGGGCCGCTGCGTGATCCAGAGCTGCTGAAGGATCGCCCACAGCTCCTCGCGGGTGAACTGGTCGAGCGCGCCGAAGGGTTCGTCGAGCAGCAGCAGCTGCGGCTCGTGGATGAGCGCCCGGCACAGCGAGGCGCGCTGCAGCATGCCGCCGGAGAGCTGCCAGGGCCGCTTGCTGCCGAAGCCGGCGAGGCCCACCTGCGCGAGCAGCGCCTCGGCCCGGTCGGCGTATTCGCCGCGCCGCTTGCGCCGGTATTCGCTGCGGAAGGGCTCGACGATCTTCAGCGGGATCATCAGGTTCTCGCGGATGGTGAGCCAGGGCAGCATGGTGGGGTTCTGGAAGGCCAGACCGATGCGCACCGCCTGGCTGCCCACCGCCCCCACCTCGCGCCCGCCCACGATCACGCCGCCGGCGCTGGGCCGCAGCAAGCCCGCCACCAGCTTCAGGATGGTCGACTTGCCGCAGCCGCTGGGGCCCACCAGGGCCACGAAGTCGCCCTGCCCGATGCGCAGGCTGGTGCGCTCCAGCGCCAGCGTCGCGCCCTCGCCCGCGCCGTAGCGCATGGCCACATCGGCCAGATCGATCACGGCATCGGCGCTCATGGTTCCATCCTCACGATCGCGCAGACCGGTCCGCCACCGGCCGGGCCCTGGTGTTCGGCGCCGCCCGACACATAGAGCGCGGTGTGGCCGGCGATCGAGGCCAGCACCCCGCCGACCGCGGCGCGGGCATGGCGGGTGGCGTTGATGTCGGAATCGTTGAGCATGGTGTGGCGCGCGCCGCGCACCGCGCCCTCGGGGCTGGCTTCGGCCTTGGCCAGCAGGTTCACCAGCCGCGCGGCGATCGCCGGCGCATCGGTGTCGGGGTCGAGCGCGAAACGCTCGCGCAGCAGCCGGCGCACCGAGGCGGCGTCGATCGCGTCGCGCATCACGGTATGGCCGATGCGCAGCGCCGAGGCGCTGCCGGTCGCCTCGCCGAACACGATCACCACATTGCCGTCGAGCTCGATGCCGGCCGAGGCCGAGGCGCGCGCCGAGTGCAGCGACCAGTCGGCCAGCACCGCGTGCTCGTCGATGGCCGCGGGCGCGACCTCGCCGAGCGCCACTGCCACGCCCAGCGCCGAGGCGCCGCGCGACCAGCCCATCGATTCGTAGGTGTCGCGGGTGACCGGTGGCATGCCGGCGGCCTGGGCCGCGGCGATCTTTGCCGAGGTGAGCAGCGGGCACTTCACCTGCACGAAGTGCACATCGGCCGGGTCATCGATGCCGGCATCGCGCATCGCGGCGCGCACCGCCTCGGCGGTGGCGCTGATCTGCGCGGCGCGGCCGAGTTCATGCGGCGCGAAATCGCGGGTATGGGCGATGCCCAGCACCAGCCGCTTGCCCGGCCGGGCCTGGTCGGCGGCCACCTGCCGGCGCGCGAACACCGTGAAGTGCGGCGACAGCACGCCTTCGGTGCCGCCCGACATCACCAGCGCCACCCGCTCATGGACCTGCGCGGGCGTGCAGCCGAGCAGCGGCGCCAGCAGGTGGCACCAGGCCTGCGAGGCGAGCTCGCGGGTGTAGTCGTTGACGCAGCCGTTGCCCTCGGTCTTGCCCATCACCGCCACGATCTCGGCGGGCACCAGTTCGCCGGCATCGATCAGCGCCTGCACGCCGCCGAGGTCGGCCGGCCCGCGGCAAGGCACCCGCCAGGCCCGTACCTGCTGCGCGCCCGCGGGTCGGGGGCGCGCATGCGTCGCCGTGGCGCCGGTTGCGGCGCTCATCGCTGCGCCTCCGGCACCGGCAGGGCGTTGGGCGGCACGCCGGGCGGCGTGGTCAGGATGGCGGCGGTGCTCAGCTCGGTGTTGCGCGGGCGCGCCGGCGGCATCTGCTGGCGCTCCTTCACCGAACGGCCCCAGCCGGCGGCCTCGCTCACCAGCCGGCCCTCGCGCATCACGAAGCGGCCGCGCACCAGGGTGTGGATCGGGCAGCCGCGCACCGCGCGGCCGTGCCAGGGCGAGATCCGGCTGATCGACTGCAGGCCGTTCTGCGAGATGACCGCGGTGCGGTTCATGTCCACCACCGCGATGTCGGCATCGGCGCCGGGCGCGATCACGCCCTTGGGCCCGTAGATGCCCCAGGCGCGCGCCGGCGCCACCGCGCTCCAGCGCACATAGTCCATCAGCGTGGCGCGGCCACGGCCGATCTCGGTGAGCATCAGCGGCATCTGGGTCTCGACGCCGGGAAAGCCGCAGTCGCAGTCCCAGATGCGCTCGCGCTGCTTCTCCTCGGGGGTGTGCGGCGCGTGGTCGGTGGCGATCATGTCGATCGTGCCGTCCACCAGCGCATCCCACAGCGGCTGGTTGTGGCGCGCCTCGCGGATCGGCGGGTTCACCCGCATGATCCCGCCGAGCTTGAGCATGCGCTCGGTGTTCAGCAGCAGGTACTGCGGGCAGGTCTCCACGGTGATGTCCACGCCGCGGCGCTTGGCCTCGCGCACCAGGAAGAGGGAATCCGCGGCGCTGTGGTGGGCGATGTGCAGCCGCGCGCCGGTCCACTCCGCGAGCGTGATCACCCGGCCGATCGCCTCGATCTCGGCCACCGCGGGCCGCGAGGCGAGGTGGGCCAGCGCGTCGATGCGGCCGGCCGCTTCCATCTTCTGCTGGCGCCGGAACAGGATGGAGGAGTTCTCGGCGTGCACCGCGGTGCGGTAGCCGAGCAGCGCGAGCTTCTCGAAGCCTTCCAGCAGCGCGCCGTCGGAGGGCGCGGGCAGGTTGCCGAAGGTGTTGCCCACGAAGGCCTTGAAGCTGGTCACGCCGGCGTCCAGCAAGGCCTCGAGATGGTCGACGGTGTCGTCGCCGAGCAGGCCGTGGATGCCGTAGTCCACATAGGATGCCGCCGCAGCCTGCTGCTTCAGCCGCAGCGCCGCCACCGTGCCGGTGGGCGGGTTGGTGTTGGGCATCTCGAACACCGTGGTCACGCCGCCGCAGGCGGCCGCCGCCGAGCCGGTCTTCCAGGTCTCCTTGTGCGGATAGCCCGGGTCGCGGAAATGCACATGGCTGTCGATCGCGCCGGGCAGCAGGTACAGGCCGTCCGCGTTCAGGGTCTCGCGCGCCGGCGGCATCAGGTCGTCATGGCCCACGGCCACCACCTGGCCGCCGGCAATCGCCACCGACGCCGGGCGGATCGCCTCGGGCGACACCACCTGCGCGCCGCGGATCACCAGGTCGATCTCGGGTTTCATCGCGTCCTCCTCAGAGCGCGGCCCAGCCGCCATCCACCGGGAGGTCGGTGCCAGTGATCTGGCGCGACACCTCGCTGGCGAGGAACAGGCAGGCATTGGCCACATCGGTGTCGGTGCTGACCCGGCGCAGCGCGTAGTCGGCGGCATGGCGGGTCATCGCCTCCTCCAGGCTGATGCCCAGGGTGCGGGCCATGTTGGCGCAGACCTTCTCGCGAAAGCGCGGCCCGTCGACCATGCCCGGCGCCACGCAGTTGATGTTGATGTTGTGCGGCCCGGCCTCCAGCGCGAAGCTCTTGGTGATGCCGCGCAGGCCCCACTTCGAGGCCGAGTAGGCCATGCGGCCGGCGCGCCCGCGCATGCCGAAGGTGCCGCCCACATTGACCACCTTGCCGCCGCGCTGCGCGATCATCGTCGGCAGCACCGCGCGCATGGTGTTGAAGCAGCCCTTCATGTTGAGCTGCACGATCTCGTCGAACTCCTCGGGCGTGGTCTCCCAGCCGGTCTTGCCGATCGGCCCGGAGCCGCCGGCCACATTCACCAGCACATCGATGCGGCCGAAGGACTGCAGCGCGGCCGCGGCCAGCGCCTCGGTCTGCGCCGCCACGGTCAGGTCGCAGGCGACCACGATCGCCGGCACGCCCAGCGCGCGGGCCTGCTGCGCCACCGGCTCGATGGCGGCGAGGTCCCGGCCGGCCAGCACCAGGCGCGCGCCCTCGCGGGCGAAGGCCAGGGTGATCGCCGCGCCCATGCCCTTGGCCGGACCGGTGATCACCGCCACCTTGTCGGTCAGCTGAAGATCCACGGCGCCGGCCTCAGAAGAGCCTGGCCGGGCGCTCGGCGCGCGGCGGCAGGAAGCTGCGATCGAAGACCTCGGCCGGCGCGGGGCTGCGCGGCAGCTGGTTGGCCTCGACCACGATGCCGATCGCCTTGCGCAGGCGGGCGTCATCGACATCGCCCACGCCCAGGCGCGCGAGCTCGGGATGACTCATGTCGCTGCGCAGGGTGAACAGCAGCTTCTCCTTCTCGACCTCGCGCTTGAGCAGCGGCTCGCGCTTGAGCACGGCCTCGATCGCCGCGTCGGGGTCGGCGATCACATCGCGCATCGCGCGGTTGAGCGCGCGCAGGAAGCCCTGCACCGCCTTCGGGTTGTCCTTCACGAAGCCGCGCGAGAAGAACACCGCGTTGGAATAGAGATCCATGCCGTGCTCGCCGTAGCGGATGAAGCGCAGCTCCCTGGTCGGATCCAGGCCCATCGCCTTCGCGCTGAAGCTCACCGTGGTCACGAAGCCGAAGACCGCATCCACCTGGCCGCGCATCAGCATCTGTTCGCGCAGGTTGGGCGCCATGTTGCTGATCGACACCTTCGAGGCGTCGACGCCGGCCAGCCGCGCGAAGGCGGGGAACAGGCGCAGCGCGGCGTCGTTGGCCGGCCCGCCGACGGTGCGTCCTTCCAGGTCCTTCGGCGAGCGGATCGGGCTGTCCTGCTTGACCACGATGGTGAAGGGCGGCGTGTTGTAGATCATGAACACCGCCAGCGGGGCGTCGGCCGGCCGGCGCGCCGAGAAGTCGATCACCGCGTTCAGGTCGCCGAAGCCGGCCTGGTAGGCGCCCGAGGCCACCTTCGGGATCGAGGCTGCCGAGCCCTCGCCCTGGTCGATCTCCACATCGAGGCCCTCGGCCTTGAAGTAGCCCTTGTCCTGGGCCATGAAGAACCAGGCCTGCGGGCCCTCGTACTTCCAGTTCAGCACCATCTTGATCCGGGTCTGGGCCGTGGCTGCCACGGGCAGGGCGCCCAGGGCGATGCCGGCCGCAGCCAGCAGGCCGGCCAGGGCGCGCGAGGCGGCGCGCCGGTTGATCAGGCTCATGTCGAACTCCTCTTGGGTCGGGAAGCGGAAGCGGCGCGCGCGGCGCCGTCGGGTCGGGCGCTGCCGCGGGGCGTGGGCAGGGCGGCCAGCAGGTCGGCGGCGGTGGCGGTGAAGCCGTGCAGCTGGCGCACGATGAAGGGGATGGCGCGGCTCACATAGGCCGGCGAGGGCGTGCCGCAGGCGTCTTCCAGCAGCAGGCAGTCGTAACCGAGAAAGCCCGCGTCCTGCAGCGTGGAGAACACGCAGCGGTCGGTGTTCACGCCGGCAAAGAGCAGGGTCTGCAGGCCCTGGCCGCGCAGCACGCTGTCGAGCTCGTTGTCCCAGAAGCCGCTCAGGCGGTGCTTGAAGACCGTGATGTCGCCGGGTGCGGGCGGCAGCTCGTCGATGGCCTGCGCGCCCCAGTGCCCCGGCACCACCGACAGGCCGCGGTCATCGGGCGAGGCCTCGGCGTAGCCGGCGAGGTCGGCGCCGCCATCGCGCGGATGGCGTCCCTTGAACTGGATGGTCGGGCTGAGATTCAGCCGGTCGGGTCGGACGCCCCAGTGCAGCCAGACCACCGCGCCGCCGGCCGCGCGCCAGGCCGGCAGCAGCCCCGCGATCACCGGGATCGGCCGGCGCATCGGCCGCACATCGATGCCCTTCTGGCCGAACCAGCCCTTCGGGTGGCAGAAGTCGTTCTGCATGTCGACGATCACCAGCGCGCTGCGGGCGAGGTCGAGGCGCACTGCCTGCGGCTGCGCCGCCAGGGTGAGCGGGCGCGGCCGCTTCGGCTGCCGCACCAGCGAGACCGTGTCGCCGCTCAGGGTCCAGGCGTTGTGCGCCGCCGGGCCGTAGACGCCCGCTTGTGGTGCGCTTGCCGCGCGAGTCGACGGGGCGCCGGTCTCGGGCTGCCCGGTGCTGGTGCGTGCGCGGGAGGTTCGACGGGTCATGCCGGCAGGTCACGCATCTCCCGTGCCTGAAAGCGTCCATCAAGCATGCTGAATGACCATTGCAGTGTTGCCGAAACGGCAACGGTTCTATCATCGTCCCATCCCCGTCCCCATCCCTGTCCCTGTACCGCAGCCCATGAACCACCTGCGCTTTCTTCGCTATGTCGACGAGATCGCCCGCGCGGGCTCCATCCGCGGGGCGGCCGAGCGGCTGCATGTCGCGCCCTCGGCGGTCAACCGGCGCCTGCTCGATCTCGAGGAGGAACTCGGCACGCCGATCTTCGAGCGGCTGCCGCGCGGCATGCGACTCACCGCCGCTGGCGAACTCTTCATCGACTATGTGCGCAGCCGGGCCGCAGCGCTCGACCATGTCCGCTCGCGCATCGAGGAGCTGCGCGGGCTGCGTCGCGGCACCGTGCGCGTGGCGATCAGCCAGGCGCTGGCGCCGTCCTTTCTCGCGCCGGTGATCGCGCGCTTCCGGCGCAGCCACCCGCTGGTGGACTTCCAGGTTCGGGTGTTCGACCACGGTCAGGCGCTGACCGCGCTGCGCGCCTTCGAGATCGATCTGGCGCTGGTGTTCAATCTGCCGCCCCAGCCCGGGGTGGAGCGTCAGGTGCTGCTCGAGCAGCGGCTGCACGCGATCATGCATGCCGAGCACCCGCTCGCCCGCACCCGCGGCCCGCTGCGGCTGCGGGAATGCGCCGAGTGGCCGCTGGCCCTGCCCGATCGCGACACCGGCGGGCGCCAGATGCTCGAGCGCTTCCTGGCGCGCAGCTCGATGCGGCTGCGCCCGGTCATCGAGAGCAACAGCTTCGAGTTCCTGCGCAGCTGTCTCGAGGACCGCGAGTCGATCAGCTTCCAGATCGGCATCGGCGCGCTGATCGGCCGTGCCGATCTGGTGGCCCGGGTGGTCGACGACGCCGGCTTTCCGCGGGGCGATCTGGTGCTGGCCCACCTCGCCGGCCGGCAGCTGCCGGCGATCGCCCACGCCTTTGCCGGCGCCGTGCGACAGGCGCTCAGCCGCCCGGCGTCGGCAAAGCCGCGCTAGGCGATGCGCGTGCTGCGGCCTTGCCAGTAGCGGTCGCGCAGCAGCCGCTTGTAGAGCTTGCCGGTGGGATGGCGCGGCAGCTCGGCCTCGAAGTCGATGCTGCGCGGGCACTTGATGTGGGCCAGGCGCTCGCGGCACCAGGCGATCAGCTCGGCCTCCAGGGCGGGGCCGGCGCGGGCCATGTCGCGTGGCTGGACCACGGCCTTCACCTGCTCGCCGAACTCCTCGTCGGGCACGCCGAACACCGCCACATCGACCACCTCGGGGTGGGTGACCAGCAGATTCTCGGCCTCCTGCGGGTAGATGTTCACCCCGCCGGAAATGATCATGTAGGCCTTGCGGTCGGTGAGGTAGAGGTAGCCCTCGGCGTCCACCCGCCCGACATCGCCCAGGGTGGTCCAGCCGTGGCGGTTGCGCGACTGCGCGGTCTTGTCGGCGTCGTTGTGGTACGCGAAGGGCTTGCCGTTGGCGAAGTAGACCGTGCCCTCCTCGCCCACCGGCAGCGCGTTGCCCTCGTCGTCGCAGATGCGCAGCTCGCCGATCATCGCGCGGCCCACCGTGCCCTTGTGGGTGAGCCAGTCGGCCGAGCCGACCATGGTGACGCCGTTGCCCTCGGTGCCGGCGTAGTACTCCCAGAGCACCGGCCCCCACCACGCGATCATCTGTTCCTTCACCGGCACCGGGCAGGGCGCGGCGGCGTGGATCGCGCAGCGCAGGCTGGAGAGGTCATAGGCCGCGCGCACGGCCTCGGGCAGCTTGAGCATGCGCACGAACATCGTGGGCACCAGCTGGCTGTGGGTGACCCGGTGTTCCTGCACCAGCCGCAGGTACTCCTCGGCATCGAAGTGCTCCATCAGCACGCAGGTGCCGCCCAGGCGCATCACCATCATGTTGAAGCGCAGCGGCGCGGCGTGATAGAGCGGCGCCGGCGAGAGGTAGATGCTGTGCTCGTCGATGCCGTACACCCTGCGGGCCAGCTCGATGCCCGGCCCGGGCGCGTCGATGGCGGGCTGCTCGGGCAGCACCGACACGCCCTTGGGGCGGCCGGTGGTGCCCGAGGAGTAGAGCATGTCGGTGCCCGCGGTCTCGTCGGCGATGCGGGTGGCGGGCTGCGTGGCGAGCGTGCCGGCGAAGTCCTGCCAGCCCGGCGGTGTCGCGTCGATCATCAGCCAGCTGTGCACCCCCGGGCAGTGGGCGGGCAGATCGGCGGCGGTGCCGGCGAGCGCCGCCGAGGACACCACCAGCCGCGCGCCGCAGTCGTTGATGATGTAGGCGGCCTCGGCGGTGGTGAGCCGCGAGCTGATCGCGGTGTAGATGATGCCGGCGCGCTGCGCGCCCCACAGAATTTCAAAGAAGCGCGGATGGTTCTCGAGCATCACCGCGATGTGCTCGCCGGCGCGCACGCCGCGCGCCCGCAGCAGCTGGGCGAACTGGTTGCTGCGGGCCTCGAGCTGCCCGTAGGTGACGGTCTCGCCCGACCCTGCCATCCGGTAGGCGGGCTTGTCGGGGAACCGCGCCGCGTGGATGCAGGGGTGCATGGCGGCGACCTCAGTCGATCTTCACGCGCAGCTCGCCCAGGCCCGCCACCTTGCCCACCAGCAGGTCGCCGCGGCCGACCGCGGCCACGCCCTCGGGGGTGCCGGTGAAGATCAGGTCGCCGGGCATCAGCTCGAACAGGCTGGAGAGGTGCTCGATGGTCTCGGCCACGCTCCAGATCAGCAGCGAGATGTCACTGGACTGCCGGGTGGCGCCGTTGACCTCGAGCGAGATCGCGCCCTTCTCGTAGTGGCCGGTGGCCGAGGCGGGATGGATCGGACCGATCGGGCCGGAGTGGTCGAAGGCCTTGCCCACTTCCCAGGGCCGGCCCTGCTTCTTGGCCTCGCCCTGCAGATCGCGGCGGGTCATGTCCAGGCCGATGGCATAGCCCCAGACATGCGCATGCGCGTCGGCCGCGGCGATGTTGCGCCCGCCCTTGCCGATCGCCGCCACCAGCTCGATCTCGTGGTGCAGGTCGCTGGTGCGCGCGGGGTAGGGCATCACGCCGGTGCTGCCCTCGGGCACCACCACCAGGGCGTCGGCCGGCTTCATGAAGAAGAAGGGCGGCTCACGGCCGGTGAAGCCCATCTCCTTGGCGTGCTCGACATAGTTGCGGCCGACGCAGTAGACGCGGCGCACCGGGAAGGTCTGTTGGGTGCCGGCGACGGGGATCTCCACCGGCGCGGGGGCGGCGACGACATGGCTCAAGGCAGGCTCCTGGCGGGAAACGAAAGGCGGGTTGGCGGGGCAGTGCGGGGCATCAGGGCAGTACGACTATACCGCCGCCTGGGCGCCGCCCAGGGCCGCGATCAGCGCATCGAGCAGGCGCGAGAGCTCGCCGGTCATGAGGCTCATGTCGCTCGCGAAGCGTTCGGCCGCGTCGCCCTCGTGGCCCGCGGCGGTCTCCTTGATGACATCCTGCGGCCGGATGCGGCGGATCTCCATCCGGTCGGTGAGCACGAAGGCCACCCGCGCCGACCAGGTGAGGGCGAGCCGCGCGCACTGCTTGCCCGCGCGGGTGTGGCGCAGGATGTCCTCGTGATCCAGGGTCTGGTTGGCGAAGCGCACGCTCGCCTTCGAGTCGCGGGCGCGCAGCTCGGCGTCCTGGTCGATGGTGAAGCCCGCCGGCGCCTCGCCCTCGGCCAGCCAGGCGGTCATCTCGCCGGCCGGCGAGGCCTCGGTGCGCAGCGGGCGGATCACCAGGCCCTCCACCGCCTTGAGCAGCAGGCCCACCACCTCGTCGGCCCGGGCGGCCGAGACCGCCTCCACCGCCAGCCGCCGCGCGGCCGGATCGATCCACACCCGGGTGTCGCTGCTCAGGCTGAAGGCCCGGGGCAGGAGCTCGTCGCGGACCTGGTCCTTGAGCTCGCGCAGCCGCTTGCGGCCGGGCTTGAAGCCCTCCTCGGCCTCGATCAGGCGCGCGCGTTCGGCCACGGTCTGGGCGATCACGCGGGCCGGCAGCAGCTTCTTCTCCTGGCGCAGGCTGAGCAGGAGCTGGCCGCCCACTGCGCAGACCAGGGCCGGGTCGTCGGGCTGCGGGGGCGCCCAGCCCACCCGCAGGGCTTCCAGCCGCCCGCCGGGGATGAAGGCCTGCGGGGCGAGCAGCGGGCCGAGTTCCTCGGCGCTGAGGGGCAGCGTGCCGGGCAGGGTGTAGACGATCAGGTTCCTGAACCACATGGGGGTGCGCCGTTGCGGGAAAGCCCGGAAGTATGCGGCACCGGCCGGCAGCGGCGCGTCGCTCAGGCCGTGGCCGTGGCCAGCGCGAGCAGGTGCTCGCGCACGGTCTGAGGCGCTTCCATCGGGATGAAGTGAGTGAAGGCTTGCAGCGTTTCGATGGTGATGGCTGGGGCTGCCATGCGGATCTCGGGCAGCATCTCGGCGGTGGTCGAGCCACGCCCGGCCACCAGCAGCCGCGCCGGCACCCGCAGGGCGCGCAGCGCGGCCAGGGTGTCATGGCGGTGCGCCGCGAAGGTGGCGCTCTCCCAGGCCGGGCTGCAGCGCAGCCGCACGCCCCCGCCCGGGGCCGGGCCGAAGCCGTCGGCCACATAGTCCTCGAGGAAGCCGGGCTGCCAGGTCCTGAAGGCGCCGCGGCCGGTGTAGCTCGCCAGCGCCGCGGCGGGGCTGTCGAAGTCGGCCCGCCGCCGGCCGGCGGCGCGGGCAATCGGCAGGCGCCGGCGCAACAGCCGCGGCGCGAAGGGCAGCAGCAGCCAGCGGCGCCAGGCCGAGGGCACGGTGGCGGGATCGATCATCAGCAGCCCACCGGCGAGGTCGGGCCGGCGGGCGAGCGCGAGCAGCGCCACGGTGGCGCCCATGGAGTGTCCGGCGATCAGGCGGGGGCTGCCCTGGCCGCGGCTGAGCGGGTCGATGGCCGCGGTCACATCCGCGGCATAGCCCTGCCAGTGCATGAGCCGCCCCGGGCGCGCCGGCAGGCTGCTCAGGCCATGGCCGCGCAGGTCGAGCGCCACCACCCGCCAGGGCGGGGCCAGCGGCGCGAGCAGCTGGCGGTAGGTCAGCGCGTTGAACCCGGTGGCATGCAGGAAGACCAGGTCGATCCGGCCGTGGGCCGGTCCGAAGTTCAGGCCGGCGAGGTGGCCGCCGGCCAGCGGAAGGGAAAAGCGCTGCATCGGCGCTCCAGTCATCGGGCAGCCGAGAGCATAGCCGCCGCGATGTCAGTGGGCGCTGGCTTTGTCGGCGAGCGTTTCAGCAGCGAGCGCGGGTGTCACGGCGTGGGCATCGCAGCCGAGCACCAGCAGGGCCGGCGCGCCATCAACCGGAGCGTCACGGTCGATGGCGCCCAGGGTGGTGCGCAGCACCCGCTGGGTCGGCCGCGAGGCATCGATCACCCAGGCGGCGGGCAGGCTGGCGGGCAGGCCCAGCACCAGCAGCGTGGCCCGCACCCGCGCCGCGCAGCCGGCGGCCATGTAGAGCGCGCCACCGCCGGCAGCCAGCAGCGGCCGGGCCCAGGAGAGGTCGGCCGCGTCGCCCGCCTGCACCGTGGGGGTGGTGAGGACCAGCGCGCGGCGCTCGCCACGGCGGGTCATGGGCGTGCCCAGCGCCGCGAAGGCGGCCTGGGCCGAGGTGATGCCGGGCGCCACGCCGTAGCCGATGCCGGCCGCGCGCAGGGCGTCGATCTCCTCCTGGGCCCGGGCGAAGATCAGCGGATCGCCGCCCTTGAGCCGCACCACCAGCCGATCGGGCGCGATCCGCGGGTCGGCGAGCAGCGCCCGGGCGTGGTCCACCAGCAGGGTGTTGATGCGTGACTGCGGCGTGCTCGGCCGGCCGGCCCGCTTGCCCACCGGCACCCGCAGGGCCTGCGGCGCGAGCGCGAGGATGGCCTCGGCCACCAGCGCGTCGTGGATCAGCACGCTGGCCCGCGCAAGCAGGCGCAGGGCCTGGCCGGTGAGCAGATCGGGGTCGCCGGGCCCCGCGCCCACCAGCCACACCCGCGGCGCGGCAGGCTCAGCCACGGATCACGCCCGCGGCCAGGGTGGCGAACTCGCCCGGCTCCAGCAGGATCAGGCTCCCGGTGCGCGGCAGCTGGCGGTAGGCATCGGCAAGCAGCGGCCGCTCGGTGTGCAGCCGCGCCCGCACCACCGCATTGCGGCGCAGGGCGCCGGCCGGATCGGTCACCGGCTCGGTGCGGCCGGTGTTCACATCGACCACGCCCAGCAGGGTCTCGATGCGCGCGGCGAGGGTGCGAGTTCCCTGCTTGACCAGCAGTCGCTGGCCGGGCCGGCCGGGCCGCTCGTCCATCCAGCACAGGTCGACCTCGAGCCGGTCGGTGAACACCGCCGGCTGATCGGCATGGACCAGCATCGCGCCGCGGCTGATGTCGAGGTCGGCATCGAGCACCAGGGTGATCGAGTCGCCGGCCTGGGCCTGCTGGCGTTCCTGCTCGTGCAGCAGGATGGCGCTCACCCGGGCGGTGCGCGGCTCGCCCCGGCCGGGTTCGGCGACCGCGAGCGTGTCGCCCACCGCGAGACGGCCGCTTTCCACCCGACCGGCCAGGCCGCGGAAGTCATGCCAGCGGGCCTGCGCGGCGCGACCGGTGGGGCGGATCAGACCCTGCACCGGAAAGCGCAGCGGCGCCTTGCCGTCGAGCGCGGCGCGCGCCGGCAGCGACAGCAGCAGGTCGGCGAGCAGCGGGCCCTCGTGCCAGGCCATGCGATCGCCGCGCCGCGCGAGGTGGTCGCCGTCGAGCGCGCAGATCGGCAGCACATGCACCCGGCCCGGCGCGACGCCCTCGCGCGCGGCGATGCCGGCCTCGATCGCCTCGATGGCCTCGCGCGCGGCGGTGAAGCGGCCGCGGTCGAAGTCCACCAGATCCATCTTGTTGACCAGATAGACCCGCTCGGGCACGCCCATCAGCGAGGCGAGCAGGGCGTGGCGGCGGGTCTGTTCCAGCGGGCCGGTGCGGGCATCGACCAGGATCAGCGCCACATCGGACTGGCTGGCCGCGCAGACCATGTTGCGGGTGTACTCCACATGCCCGGGCGCGTCGGCGAGGATGAAGCTGCGACCGCCGAAGGCGAAGTAACGGTAGGCGACATCGATGGTGATGCCCTGCTCGCGCTCGTCGCTCAGGCCGTCGGTGAACAGCGACAGGTCGAGCTCGCCGCGGCCGCGGCGCTGCGAGGCGCGGCGCAGGTCCTCGAGGACATCGTCATCGATGCGGTCGAGGTCGTGCAGCAGCCGTCCGATCAGCGTGCTCTTGCCGTCATCGACACTGCCGGCGGTCATCACCCGAAGCACCGGGGCCGGCGGGATGGCCGGGCCGGCCGACGCGCCGGACGGGGTCTGGAGGACGGGGGTGCTCATCAGAAATATCCTTCGCGCTTGCGCGCTTCCATCGCCGCCTCGGAGGTGCGGTCGTCCAGGCGGGTGGCGCCGCGCTCGCTGATCCGCGCCACCAGGGTCTCGGCCAGCACCGCCGCCACGGTGTCGGCCTGCGAGGCCACCGGGCAGGTGCAGGTCATGTCGCCCACGGTGCGATAGCGCACCCGCTCGCGGCGCACCGTCTCTCCGGGGCGCGGCGGGGTCACGGCGGTGACGGCAAGCAGGCGATCACCGCGCACGATCACCTCGCGCTCGTGGGCGAAGTAGATCGAGGGCAAGGCGATGCCCTCGCGGGCGATGTACTGCCAGACATCGCGCTCGGTCCAGTTCGAGATCGGGAACACCCGCAGGTGCTGGCCGGGGCCCACCCGCGCGTTGTAGAGCGACCAGAGCTCGGGACGTTGACGACGCGGATCCCACTGCCCGAAGGCGTCGCGGTGCGAGAACACCCGCTCCTTGGCGCGGGCCTTCTCCTCGTCGCGGCGGGCGCCGCCGATCAGCGCGTCGAACTCGAGCTCGGCGACCGCCTCGAGCAGCGTCACCGACTGCAGCGCGTTGCGCGAGCCGAGCGGGCCGGGGTCGGCCACCGAGCCACGGGCGATGCTGTCGCTCACCTGCCGCACCAGCAGGCGCTCGCCCAGGCGCGCGGCGGTGGCGTCGCGGAAGTCGATCACCTCCGGGAAGTTGTGGCCGGTGTCCACATGCAGCAGCGGGAACGGAAAGCCCGCGGGCCGGAACGCCTTCTCGGCCAGGCGCAGCAGCACCAGCGAGTCCTTGCCCCCCGAGAACAGCAGCGCCGGCGCGCGGCTCTCGGCGGCGGCCTCGCGCAGGATGTGGATGGCCTCGGATTCCAGCCAGTTCAGCCGGGCATCGGCATCCAGGGCGGCATCGCGCGCGCGCAGCGCGTCGGCATCGGCTCGGGCATTCATGGCTGGGTCTCGGTATGCGCTGCGGGTTGGGTTGGCGCGGCGCGGGCGGGGTCCAGGGCGATGCCGCGGCGAAGGCGGCCGTCGGCCCCGACATGCAGGCCGCACTCCTTCACCTCGGCCTGTTCCCACCACCAGCGGCCGGCGCGCGGGTCTTCGCCGGGCGCCACCGCGCGGGTGCAGGGCGCGCAGCCGATGCTCGGATAGCCGAGCGCGTGCAGCGCATTGACCGGCACCGCCAGGGCGCGCAGCGCCGCCCAGAGCGCGTCGTCGCGCCAGTGCGCGAGCGGGTTGATCTTGATGCGGCCCGGCGCGTTGGCCGCGGGCGGGATGTCCCAGGCGATCTCGGTGATGCCGGCGCGTTCGGCCGACTGCGCGCGCCGCAGGCCGGTCACCCAGCCGCGCTGCCCGGCGAGCGCGCGGGCCAGCGGGCGCACCTTGCGGGCCTCGCAGCAGGCCTGACGCGCCGCCACCGAGTCGTAGAAGCCATTGATGCCGTGCCGATGCACGAAGGCCTCGACCGCCGGCGCCTCGGGGAAGATCACCTCGATCGCCAGGCCGCTGGCGGCCCATCGCGCCTGCGCCTGCGCGATCAGCGCGCAGGTCTCGGCGGGCAGGCGACCGGTGTCGATGGTGACCACCCGGATCGGCAGCTGCGCGCGGGCGATCGCCTCGCTGATCAGCATGTCCTCGGGGCCGAGTGAACTCACCTGCACCAGCGGCGCGTGTTCATGCGCCACCTGCGCGAGGAATGCGGTCAGCGCATCCACATCGGTGACGGGCGTGCTCATGTCTGCTCCGCGGCAAATCGGCTCAGCGCGCGCGGGGCCAGACCATCCACGCTCGTCTGGTAGGCGTCGCTGAAGGTGGTGAAGGCGGCCAGGGCCTGCGCCGGGTCTTCGCCCGCGCGCAGTTCGAACTGGTCGAAGCCCACCCGGCGCAGCGCGAAGAGCTGATCGCGCCAGAGCGGGCCGGTGGCGCGCAGCGGACCGCGCCAGCCCAGCCGGCGCCGCAGCACCACCGCGATCGAGAATCCGCGCCCATCGGTGGCCGAGGGGAAGTGCACCGCCACCAATGCCGCCTGCGCGAGGATCGGCGCGACCTGCGCCAGATCGGCATCGGGCGCCAGCCACAGGCCGTTGGCGGCGGTGCGGCCGGCCGCGCGCGCGACGGCGAGCCGGCCATCGGTCCACTCGGCGGGCGAGAGCAGCAGCGCGCCGGTCGCCGGGATCGGCTCGCCGTCCGGGGGACGCTGCCAGGGGTCGTCGGCCAGCGGTCCGCGCGTGTCAATGACTGTCGGCATACGCGCTCTCCCGGAAGGGTTCGATGCCCACGCGCTCGACCACCTCGACGAAGGTCTCGTCCTCGTGCTCACGCAGGCCGATGTATCGCTCGATCATGCGTTCGATCGCCGGCGCCACCTCGGCCGCCGAGAACGAGGGGCCGATCACCCGCCCGAAGGCGGCGCGCTGGCCGGGCCGGTTGCCGGCATGGCCGCCGATGGTCACCTGGAACCACTCCTCGCCGTGCTTGTCCACGCCGAGCACGCCGATGTGGCCGACATGGTGGTGGCCGCAGGAGTTGATGCAGCCCGAGATCTTGATGTCGAGCGGCCCGATGTCGAACCAGTCGTCGGCGCGGTCGAAGCGCTCGAGCAGGTCGGCGGCGATCGGCAGCGAGCGGGCGTTGGCCAGCGCGCAGAAGTCCCCGCCCGGGCAGGCGATGATGTTGGTGACCAGGCCGATGTTCGGCTGCGCCAGGCCCAGCGCGTCCAGCGCGCGCCACAGCCCGGGCAGGCTGCCCGTGGCCACCCAGGGCAGCACCAGGTTCTGCTCGTGCGTCACCCGCAGCTCGCCGGCGCTGTGCGTGGCGGCCAGCGAGGCCACCGCGTCCATCTCGTCGGCGGTGATGTCGCCGGGCGGCACGCCCCGGCGCTTGAGCGACACCGTCACCGCGCGGCGTCCGGCCAGGCGGTGCGCGTGGGTGTTGCGCCGCAGCCAGGCGGCAAAGCGCGGCAGGTCCGCCGGCAGCAGCTCGGCCGCTTCGGCGCCACCGGCGGCGAGCGCGTCCACCGAAGGCGCATCGGCGAGCGGATCCACCGGCGCCGCGAACTGCGCGCGAACGGCCGCCACCACCGCCGGGGCGAGCGGCGCGGGCTGGCCGGATTCGCGCCAGTCGGCCTCGACCTGGTCACGGTAGGCGTCCAGCCCGATCTCGCGCACCAGGATCTTGATGCGCGCCTTGTACTTGTTGTCGCGGCGGCCGTGCAGGTTGTAGACCCGCAGCATCGAATCCAGGTAGTTGAAGAGCTCGCGCTCGGGCAGCCACTCGCGGATGCACTGGCCGAGCACCGGCGTGCGGCCCATGCCGCCGCCCACGAACACCTCGAAGCCCACCTCGCCCCGGGCATCGCGGCGCAGGTTGATCCCGATGTCGTGGGCCTTGACCACGGCCCGATCGGTGAGCGCGCCCGAGAGCGCGATCTTGAACTTGCGGGGCAGGGCCGCGAACTCGGGGTGGAAGGTCGACCACTGCCGGATCAGCTCGGCATAGGGCCGCGGATCGACCTGCTCGTCGCCCGCCACGCCGGCGAGGTGATCGACCGTGGTGTTGCGCACGCAGTTGCCCGAGGTCTGGATGGCATGCATCTGCACCGTGGCCAGCTCGGCCAGGATGTCGGGCACGCGCTCGAGCGCCGGCCAGTTGAACTGGATGTTCTGGCGGGTGGTGAAGTGACCGTAGCCCCGGTCGTAGTCGCGGGCGATGCGCGCCAGCGCAGTGAGCTGCGTGGCGCTCAGTTCGCCGTAGGGGATGGCCACCCGGAGCATCGGCGCCTGGCGCTGCACATACAGGCCGTTCTGCAGCCGGATCGGCCGGAAGTCTTCTTCGGAGAGCTCGCCGCGCAGGAAGCGCGCGGTCTGGTCGCGGAACTGCGCGACCCGCTCCTCGACCAGGCGCTGGTCGATCGCGTCGTAGCGGTACATGTCGGGCGGCGTCGGGTGGCGGTGACGGAGCGCCCGCCCGCCGGCGCACTGCCGGCGGCCTTGCAGGCGCCCAGGGGCCGCGACCTTATCGCGCGGCCCGCGCCCCCACCAACGACATGTTCGCTATGAAAACCAAACCTGCGGTTATGAGGAGTGGCTTTGGATATGACAATCAGGCGCTGATCTGCAGCACCATCTCGACCTCGACCGCGATCTGGTTGGGCAGCGAGGCCATGCCCACGGCCGAGCGTGCGCCGCGGCCGCGCTCCTCGCCGAGCAGCTGCACGAACAGGTCGGAGAAGCCGTTGATCACCTTGGGCATGTCGTTGAAGGCGGGGGTGCAGTTCACCATGCCCAGCACCTTCACCACCCGCTCGATGCGGTCGAGCGAGCCGATCACCGAGCGGATGTTGGCGAGCATGTTCAGCGCCACCAGCTGCGCCGCCTGATAGCCCTGCTCGATGTCCATCGACTCGCCCAGGCGGCCGGCGACCACGCCGCCCTCGGGTCGGCGCGGGCCGATGCCGGACATGAACAGCAGATTGCCCACGGCCACGCCGGCCACATAGTTGCCGATCGGCTTGGGCACGGGCGGCAGTTGCAGGCCGAGGGCGGCGAGGCGGTCTTCGATGTGCTGGGTCATGGTCGGTCTCCTGGAGGGTGGGTTGCGACCGCGGCCTGTCCGGGCCGCGCCGCCGGTTCGTCAGCCGGCATGATCGCATCCGGCCGGCGATGCCGGGCGGTAGGATGTCGGCCTTGCCCATCCCTTGCCCCGCCCTGCCCGGGCTGCGGTCCCCAGACCGCCCGGGCGGTCCGCGGCGGCGCTTGCGAGGGCTGCGCCGCGTCACTCCGGAGCCGACATGGATCTCACCCGTTTCCCCCGCCGCCGCTACACCGAAGGCCCCACGCCGCTGGAGTTCCTGCCGAACTTCACCCGCGCCCTGGGCGGTCCGCGCATCTGGATCAAGCGCGACGAC
This sequence comes from Betaproteobacteria bacterium, assembly GCA_018970865.1. GTDB lineage: Bacteria > Pseudomonadota > Gammaproteobacteria > Burkholderiales > Burkholderiaceae_E > Quisquiliibacterium. Next base: position 47,159 of record JAGWVN010000001.1, on the reverse strand, counting down.
ATGCTCGGCCTGACCCCGGGCGGCAACAAGACCCGCAAGCTCGAGTTCCTGATGGCCGACGCGCTCGCGCAGGGCGCCGACACCGTCATCACCTGCGGCGCGCCGCAGTCCAATCACTGCCGCATCACCCTGGCCGCGGCGGTGCGCGAGGGCCTCAAGTGCCGCTTCGTCATCGAGGAACGGGTGCCGGGCAGCTACCGCGTCGATGCCAGCGGCAACAACTTCCTGTTCCGGCTGATGGGCCTGGAGGCGCTCACCGTGGTGCCTGCCGGCACGAACATGGCCGCGGCCATGGCCAGCGAGGCCGAGTCCCTGCGCGCGGCCGGCCGCCGCCCCTATGTCATCCCGGGTGGCGGCTCCAACGCCCTGGGCGGGCTGGGCTATGTGGCCTGCGCGCAGGAGCTGCAGCAGCAGCTCTTCGAGCGCGGCCTGCGCATCGACCGGCTGGTGGTCTGCTCCGGCAGTTCGGGCACCCACGGCGGCCTGGTGGCCGGCTTCCTGGGCAACCGCATCGACATTCCCATCCTGGGCATCGGCGTGAGCCGTGACCCGGCCGACCAGGACCCGCTGGTGCTCCGCGAGGCGCAGGCGATCTGCGACCTGCTCGGTCTGGGCCTCACCGTGCCGCCCGAGGCGGTGCGCAGCCTGGGCGACTACTGGCGCCCCAAGTACTCGGTGCCCAACGCCCGCATGGTCGAGGCGGTGCAGCTGCTGGCCCGCACCGAGGCCATCCTGCTCGACCCGGTCTACACCGGCAAGGCCATGGCCGGCCTGATCGACCAGATCCGGCGCGGCGCCTTCCGGCCCGACGAGAATGTCCTCTTCCTGCACACCGGCGGCCTGCCGGCGCTGCATGTGCTCGAGCGCGAGCTGCTCGGCGAGTCGCCGGTCTCGCCCTGATCCGGAACCGGCATGAACCTGCAGCAGATCCGCTACCTGCGTGAGGCGGCCCGCCGCGGTCTGAACCTCACCCAGGCCGCGCGGGTGCTGCACACCTCGCAGCCCGGCCTGTCCAAGGCCATCCGCGAGCTCGAGGACGAGCTCGGCGTGCAGGTCTTCGTGCGCCAGGGCAAGCGGCTCACCGCCATCACCGACGAGGGCCGCGAGGTGCTGGCGATCGCCGAACGCCTGCTCACCGAGGCCGACAACCTGCGCGCGGTGGGCCGCGAGCTGCTCGGCGTGGATGCCGGCGTGCTGCGGCTGGCCGCCACCCACACCCAGGCCCGCTATGTGCTGCCGCCGGCGGTGGTGCGGCTGCGCGAGGCCTATCCCGGCGTGCGCCTGCAGCTGCGGCAGGGCACGCCGGCGCAGATCGTGGCCATGCTGCGCGCCGGCGATGCCGATCTGGGCCTGGCCACCGAGCTGCTTGGCCGCGTCGAGGAGCTCGAGAGCGAGCCGCTCTTCACCTGGCACCACTGCGTGATCGCGCCGGTGGGCCATCCACTGCATCGCGCGCGGCGTCTGGGCCTGCCCGAGCTCGCCCGACATCCGCTGATCACCTATGACGCGCAGTTCGCCGGCCGCGGCGGCATCGATGCGGCCTTCGCCGCTGCCGGCCTGTCGCCCGAGATCGTGCTCGAGGCCGCCGATGCCGATGTGATCAAGGCCTACACCGCGCTCGGCCTGGGCGTGGGCATCGTCACCGAGATGGCCATGCCGGCCGGCGGCGAGGGCGAGCTCAAGCGGGTGCGCGCGGCCGCCCCTGACCTGTTCCCGGTGAACACCACCCGCGTGGCCTACCGCCGCGGTCGGCTGCTGCGCCGCTACGAGCGCGCCTTCATCGGCTGGCTGCGGCCGATCGCGCCCGCGCCTGCGCGGCGCGCCCGCCGGCCGGCCTGACGGCGGTCGGCTGTCGCATGAACATCCTGCTGGTCATCCCCGGCAAGCTGCGCACCGTGCCGATGGGCGGCTTCTCGGCGCGCGCCCTCGAGGAACTCGGCCACCGCGTGGCGGTGTTCGACGATTCCCTGCAGCCGCTGGACAAGCTCGCCCGCGGGCTGGCGCGCGGCCTGGGCCTGCGGCTGGAGGAGCGTCCCTTCGTCAACCGCCGGTTGCGCGCGCTGCTGCGCGAGTTCCGTCCCGACCTCTTTCTCTCGGTATTCGGCTTCGGCGTGTCGCCGCGCACGCTGGCGGCGGTGCGCGCCGCAGGCGTGCCCAGCGCCTGCTGGTGGATCAACGATCCTTTCCAGTTCGAGCGCTCGCTGCAGCGCGCGCCGCACTACGACTGGGTGTTCAGCAATTCGGCGGTGTGCGCCCAGTGGTATCGCGAGCGCGGCGTGGCTGCCAGCGCCTTCCTGCCCACGGCCTGCGAGCCCTCGGTGCATCGGCCGGTGCCGCCGGTGGCCGCCGACGCCTGCGAGCTGTGCTTTGCCGGTGACTGGAGCCCGCTGCGCGAGCAGGTGGTCACCGCGCTCGCCCGTCGTTTCGAGGTGCGGGTGTTCGGACCCTGGGGCCGCAAGCTCGCGCCCGACTCGCCCTTGCGCCCGCTGCTGCGCGACGGCTTCTTCACCCCTGACGAGATGGCCGCGATGTTCTCGTCGGCGCAGGTCGTGCTCAACCTGCACTCCTGGTGCGGCCGCTTCGATCATGGCGTGAACCCGCGGCTTTTCGAAGCCGCAGCCTGCGGCGCTTTCCAGGTGGTGGACGACAAGCGCGAGATCGCCTCGCTCTTCACCCCGGGCGCCGAGCTCGCCGCGGTGCCCGGGCCCGACGACTTCGCGCAGGCGGTGACCGATGCCCTTGCCGATCCGGCGGGCCGCGCCCGGGCCGGTCAGGCCGCGCTGCGGCGCGCGCTCGCCGAGCACACCTACCGCCACCGCATGGCCAGCCTGATCAGCGCGATGGGGGCGGGCTGAGCCGGCGCGCCCGCGCGGCCTCGTACCAGCGCCAGGGGCCGCGCAGCAGGCAGTAGCGGCTGTTCAGGTGATCGATCAGGTGCAGCTGCGGGTGCCGCGAGAGCAGCAGCAGGCAGGCGATGGCCGGCGGGTTGAGCAGCACGCCTGGGGTCAGCGCGATGGCAATCTGCAGCGCCTTGCGCCAGGCGGGCGCGGACGCATCGGCCAGCCAGCGCCGGTACGCGGCCAGGGTGTAGGCGCCGGTCGAGCGCAGCGCGAGCAGCTGGCGCAGCGACTGGCAGGGCTCGCGGGGCACCACCCGGGCCCGCGCCGCCGCCGACAGCCCGCCGAACGACCAGAGCAGCGCCGGCCAGCGCACGCCGAAGATCTCGAAGCTGCGCGGCGACCAGCTTGCCGCGCCGTAACGGATCGCGATCAGCGGGCCGGCGAGCAGCACCGCCTTGTCCGGCAACGGCGCCTGGAAGATCACCCCGACATGGATGAAGAAGCTGCCGATGTAGGCCTCGCGCTCGCGCGACAGCCAGAGGCTGCGCCGGATCACGGTACCGCCGATGAACGAGAGGTGATCGGCGGCGGCCAGGAACAGCGCCTCGTGCTCGGTCGGGCCGAACACGGTGTCGGCGCTCAGCCCGAGCCGGCTCGTCTGGACCACGCGCGTCAGATGCGCGTTGCGGACCTCGGCGTCGACCACCACCAGGCAGGGATCATCGACCAGCGCCGACAGCACCCGATCGATCGCGCCGGGCAGGAAGAGATCGTCGTCGGACATCAGCCAGCAGTGATGGCCGCGGGCGTAGATCACTGTCTTGTCGTAGTCGCGGTCGATGCCGCCGTTCACGGTCTCGCGGAAGAATCGCACCCGCGCATCCCGGTCGGCCAGCGCGCGCATCGCCTGCGGCGTGTCGTCATCGGACTGGCCGTCGACCACCACCACTTCCACGCCCTGGGCTGGCATCTGCGCGAGCAGGCTGGCCAGCGTCTGCGCCAGCACCGCGCGCCGGTTGCGGGTGGTGATGCAGATCGAGAGCCGACAGTCGGGCACGGGGGTGTCGGCTGGGTTGGCCGCGCTCACGGAGCGCGGTCTGCGCCGCCGCGGCTCGCCACGGAGCCACCATGATGCCGTCCGTTGAGTCGCGCAAGGATCCGTCGGCCGAACCGGGCGACGATCGCTGCCTGCTCGATCAGGGCATCGGGCACCATCATGAAGTAGATCAGCCTGGCCAGCCGGCAGTCGAGTCGCGGGTCGCCATAGAGCGTGCGCATCAGCCGATCCAGCATCGCGCGGTCCTCCTGCGCCGGGTTCCGGCTGCACAGCACACGCACCTGCAGGAACGTGCGCACGGAGAGCTCGTTGCGGATCAGGCGGCGAATCTGCGCCGACTCGGCCGAGTCGGCGCCGTAGAAGTGGGTGGCCAGCTGCTGGTAGCCGTCCACCGCGATGGCCAGCCGGCGGACGATGCCGTTCTCACGGAAGGAGTCGTTGTCGCCGCGCCGGTCGATCCACTGCCTGCCCACCACGCGCACCCGCAGATCGGGGTTGGCGCTGGACAGGAGCCGGGCCACATGTCCCCAGCAGCTGCGCATGAATGCCACCGGCTCCGGGGCCGACATCCACTGCTCGCGCCGGACGATCAGCCCGCTCATGAAGCTGAACATCGCCTCGCTGTTGCGTGCCCCGGCCAGATAGCGAATCCGCTCTGCCGGATTGCCGAGATTGACGCTGAAGCCGTCCTGGCGCTGGAAGATGCGGTGGTCTCCCAGGTAGTTCATGGCGATGTCGCATTGCGTGTGCTCGCAGAGGTAGACATCGTGACCCTCCGGAAGCATGCCGAGGAGCTCGTCGATCGCGCCTGGCCGCACGAGGTCATCGCCGCTGAGCAGCCAGCAATACTCGCCGCGTGCCAGCGCGACGCTGCGGGCCATGTCGGCATCGATTCCGCCGCGCTGGTCCTGGCGGACATAGCGCACGGCGGGATGACGGGCGCAGTAGTCGGCCATGATCTGCGGGGTGTCGTCGGTTGAGCCGCCGTCAAGCACCACCGCCTCGAGGCCGGGATGGGTGGCCAGGCTCGCCGCGATCGAGTCGAGGGTCTGGGTGACGAAGGCTCCGAAGTTGTAGACCGGGATGCAGAAGGAAAGTCGGATGGGCTCGTTCATGGCTCAGACCCTTCGGCCCAGGCAGCGGGCGTAGTGGGTGAGGTGGGCCTGGGCGATCGCCTCCCAGGGTGATGGTCCGCGCGCCGGGGCCACGCGTCGGCCGGCATGCACGCGCAGAGCCTCGCGCATCTCGCTCAGCCCGTCGGGGGAGGCCACATACAGGTTGCGGACCGGATCGTCGCCGCTGGCCGGCTCGCCGGTGGTCAGCACGAAGCTGCCCTGAGCGAGTGCGCTGTGGATCGAGGTGTTCCAGTTGCCGCCCCCGGTGATGAAGGGCAGCACCACCGCGTCGGCCGCGGCCAGCAGGTCGGCAGCCTGGTCAGGGGGCGAGAATCCGGCGAAGTCCACCTTGCCGCGCCAGCCCGGCGCGTCTGCCAGGGCCTGCAGTTCGCCCAGGTAGTCGTCGTCGGTGCTGGCGCCGGCGATCACCAGCCGGTCGGTTGCCGGGTCGGCAATCTCGAACAGCCGCTCCACGCCCTTGTGGCGGGCCATGAAGCCGAAGAACACCACCAGCCGTGACTGCCCCTGCAAGAGGCGCTCGCGCAGGGCCGCGCGCTGCGCAGGGGCCAGCTGGCTGACCGGGAGGTTGGCTGCGTTGGGAATCGTCGCGCGCGGCAGTCGTTCCACGACCCGGCGCAGTGCCGGACCAAAGTAGTCGAGATAGTTCGGCCGCACGAAGATCAGTCCGCTCGATCCCAGAAGCGGCTGCAGGAAATGCAGCAGCACCCGGCCGCCCGGTGGTGGCGGTTCATGCCAGGTGATCACCACCCGCAGGCCGGTCAGCCGCAGCGCCAGGGGCAGCAGCCGGGGCAGGCTCGTGCCGAAGAAGCCCTGGGTGGGGTACTGGACATGCGCCACATCCGGGCGCCACTGCCGCACCCGCTGCAGGATGGCAGGCAGCTCCTCGAACAGCCAGGACCGCACCGGCGGCAGGATGGTCAGCCCCGGCGTGTCGGCCCCTTCAGGCGCGCCGCGCGCCAGCACGGCCACCTCGGTGCCGGGCTGACCGGCGAGCGCGCGCGCCAGCTGGCTGGTGTAGTCGCCCACGCCGCAGCGGTCCGGGGGATAGCTGCCGGCGATCAGGAGCACCCGCATCAGCCCTCCCGCTGCAGCACCAGCCAGCCGAAGGTGTAGTCGAAGCCGGCGCACTGGATGGGGCGATCCTGCGCGGCGTGCGCCAGGGGTCCGGCCGGCACCAGCCCATGGCCGGCCGCGGTCTGCAGCAGGGTCTGCACCTCGGTCCAGGAGAAGATCAGCCACGAGAGGTCGAAGAAGCGGGTGTCGCCGGTGTCGATCTTCTCGGGCCAGTAGTCGAACGAGGCGATGAAGAAGCCGCCCGGGCGCAGCAGCCGGGCCATCTCGGCGAACAGTCGCGGCGCATCGTAGCCGTGCTCGATCACCGAGGTGGCGGTCACGGCGTCGAAACTGCGGTCGGCGTAGGGCGTGCGCATGAAGTCGCCCACCGCGTAGCGCACCCGGTCGGCCATCGGCATGTCGCGCACGGCCGGATTCAGATCGACGCCATGGACCGCCGAGTAGCCCATGCGCGCGAGCGACACCGGTACTTCCGAGCCATAGGCGCCAAGATCGAGGATGGGCGCATCCTTCGGCAGGCGCTCGGCGATGAAGGCGAGCGAGCGCTCGACATCCCAGCTCTTGAGGTCGTCGCCCACCAGCGGACCGCGGGCAAGGCCGCGGCGTTTGAGCCAGCGCCTGAGCGGGCCGTCGATCCCGCTGCGGGCCGTTTCGCGCAGCCGCGCGCGGGCCAGTCGAATCTCCTGGGTGTTCCTGAGAACCTCGAGCATCACTGTCTTCCGATGTAGACCCGCAAGCGCGCCCGCAGGCGGGGCAGACACAGGGCGGTGGCCAGGCTGGCCAGCGCCCACCAGAGAGCCAGCTGCAGGGCCAGGCCCGCGCGCGACGCCGTGGCATCGTGCAGCAGGGCCGCGACCGTCATCAGCCCGCCGCACACCGCCACCGGCAGCGCGACGCCAGTGCGGTACCAGGCGTTGCGGCTGCCCGGCAGCAGGTGGCGATGCATGATCTGCGGGATGGCCACCACCAGGCACAGGCTGAACCCAGCCCAGACCGCGGCGCCGCCCACCGCGCCGTACTGCGTGGCGGCCAACCAGATTGCGGGCACCAGCAGCGGCAGCGACACAATGTTCACCCACAGGGCGAGCCGCGTCCACCCGTTGGCCAGCTGCAGCGCGAAGGGCAGGTTCATGAGGCCATTGCCGGCGTTGCCCACCACCAGCAGGGTCAGCACCCAGGCGCCGCTGCGGCTGAGGGCCGCATCGCCGGTCCAGGCGAGCAGCACATCGGTCGAGAAGCAGGCGATCACTGCGGCCACCGGCAGCACCAGCAAGGCCATGGCCTGACTGCCGGTGAGGTAGAGCTCTGCCAGGGCGCGCTCATCGCCGGCGTGGACCAGGGCGGTGAGTCGCGGATACAGCACCGAGAACACCGGGCTGATGAGCATGTAAAGCCCGCTGGTGACCGCTGTGGCCAGCGAGTACACGCCGAACTCGCTCAGGCTGAGCGCCCGGCTCAGGATCAGCTTGTCGGTCTGGGTGATCAGCAGGCTGGTGAGCGTGATGCCGGTCATGCCGCCGGCAAAGCGCAGGCTGCCGCTCACCATGGCCGGATCCCAGCGGGGCCGACGCCCGGGCAGGGCCAGCGCGCGCCACAGCAGCCAGCGCAGGCCGATGGTGTGCAGCAGCCCGGCGATCACCTGCGCCAGGAAGAACTGCTCGATCGAGGGTTCGCGCCACAGGGCCAGCACCGTGATGGCCACCCGCAGCGTGGCCATGAACGCGGTCATCGCGCCAAGGGCGCTCTGGCGGTGCAGGCCCGCCAGACCGGAGGCGTAGAGGTTGCCGGGCCACTGGCCGGCCAGTGCCACGCCGGAGAGCGCGATCGCGCGCCCGACACTCTCCACCGAGAGCGATGCCGCCTGCACCCAGTGCCGCGCGATCTGCCCCGACAGCGCGATCAGCAGCAGCGCGATCAGCAGCGCGATGCCGGCGTACGCGATCTCGAGGGTGCGGGTGGTGTCGCGCGCCTGGGGAAGCTGCGCCGGCTCCCCGGACAGGCGGGCCAGCTCGCGGGTGAGCGTGGCGCCCATGCCGAGGTCGAGCACGCCCACCAGGGCCGAGAGGCTGGTGAACACGCCCACCACGCCGATGGCCTCGATGCCCATGAACCGCAGGTAGACCGGCACCGACAGCACCGCGATGGCCGCAACCCAGATCCGCGAGACCAGGGAGGCGGTCAGGGCGGTGTTCAGGCTCTCGGTGGGGCGCGCCGCGCTCATGGCGGGGATGATCGCACGCAGGCATTCCCCTCGCGCGGGCACACGGGCGCTGCCATCTCCGCCGGTGCTCCCGACCTGAGCAGTGGTCGATCCGGGCGGGTCGGGGCAGTGCCCGATCCGGCTGCGGCGGATCGGGGGGCGGATGTCGCGGACCCGCCCCGGACTGCGTCACCGATGAACCACGCGCATGCCCCCGGCGCGCAGCCGTTCGAACAGCGCCGGCAGGTCACCGATCGGCGCCGGCTGGGTGGCGCACTTGAGCAGCGCGGTGGGGCTGCCGTCGCGCAGGACCGAGATCGCCAGCTCCTCGGTGACCGGCCGGCCGCCCACGAAGTGCGTGAGCTGATAGGTATGGGCGCCGCGCGCGAATGCCACGCCCTTCAGCTCGGCATTGCCGCCCTGCTCGTGGACCAGGAACGGCGCCGACGGGGCGGCCGGATCGGGCAGCGTGAGCTCCAGCTTGCCCGGATTGCCGAAGCGGTAGATCAGGTGGCGAGGCCCCTGGCACAGCGACACGGTCTTGCCCGAGCGGGCCATCCGGCAGCTGAATTGCACGGGTTCGTCGGGGCTGCAGAGACTGCCGGTTGGCGATGCGGCGGCGCCGGTGGCGGCAGCCCGGACCGGCAGCGCCGCGGCCAGCAGGACGACCAGCGCCAGACGCGCCGTGGGCCGCCGGTCAGTCGAGCGACAGGACGATCGGGCGGGCATCGGGTGGGTTGCGCTTGAGGTAGTGCAGGGTGATGTCGTTGGTCCGCTGCGCGGCCGAGGGCACTTCGAGCACGGCATAGCCGTCTCCCGGGGGGGCGAACCGCATGGTCACCTCGAGATGCAGGTTCCCCACGCGGTAGCACTCGACCCCGCCGCCAGGGCCGGCGTCGCTCGGCAGGAAATCCAGCGGGCGGCCATTGGCGAAGGGGAAGGGCGCATAGAGCGCCGAACTGTGGATGGAGACGATCTTCAGGATGTGGTCGTCATCGGGGGAAGTGACCCGGGCCTCGGCGTGGAAGCTGTGATGCTCGTCGCCGCTCAGGAACACGGTGTTCGAGATGCGGTTGAAATAGAGGAATTCGATCAGCCAGCGCAGCGACTCGGGAAAGCCGTCCCAGGCATCACTGCTGCCGGTGTCCTCGGGGTGGTCGGCGATGTGCCGGCGCCGGGCCAGCAGGGCCGAGGCGGTGGCGACGAACTTCAGCGCCCGGGGTCTGGCCAGCAGCCAGTCGCGCAGCCCGTACCACTGGCGCTCGTCGATGATCAGGCGCTCCTGCGGCGCGGTCGACGAACCCCGCGCCGACCGCCCGGTACGGGTGTCCAGCAGATAGAAGGCGTGTCCGGCGAACGCGAAGTGCTGGTCGACGGGTCGGGCAAGGATGTCCCGTCGGCGCCGACCGCTGGCCGGATCATCGACGGCCGGGCGCATCCGCTGATAGCGCAGGAAGGCCTCGCGCCCGGCCTCCTGCGTCTGCTGCCGACGCCGCGCCTCGTCGGGGCGGCGCAGCGCCACCGCCTCGGGCATCGGCTCCCAGTTGTCGATGAGCTCGTGATCGTCGATCAGGGTGCGCACGGGCCGGCGTCGCATCAGCTCGCGCAGCGGGCTCACCCGCAGGGCGTCGTCATGGGGCTGCTCGACGCGTTCATCGATGCGGGTGGCATCCGCGAAGCCGCCGGTGGCGTCGGCATAGATCTGGTCGCCCAGAAGCAGCACCAGGTCGGGACCGGGGGAACGCACCGGGTCGGGACTGTCGGCAGGGCCGAGCGATTCGGCGAGCCGGCGCAGACTGCCCTCGGCCACGGGCCGGTCGAACAGCCCCGGCGGGTACTGGCAGCTGCCGAAGGCAACGCGCAGCGCGCCGGGCTCGTTGCCGGTGTGCAGCCGCCAGGCGCGGTCGAGTTCGTCCTGGCGAAGGAAGGCCTCGGCCAGCCTGCCCGGGTCTGCGGTGCGCAGCCATTCCGCCAGCGCCTTGGCCAGGGCAGTCGCCTCCGGCGTTCCGGGGTTGACCCGGGTTGGGCCTGCCACCATCCCGACCTTCGGTTCGCCCGCCGCGGCGTCCCCGTCGGGTTCCGAGAGGGTGTCAACTTCATGGACGATCAGCGCGAGATGGCCGGCGATGGCGTCGGAGGCGGGCGCCTCCGCAGGCGGAAACTCGAGCGGCTCGGCCCTGAGCCAGCGGCTGCTGCTCTGCGCTGCGCTCAGGGCGATCCGGTCACTGGCCGGCAGAAAACGGCTGACGCCCTGCTCGACCCGGCGGTGCACGGGGATCAGCGCCAGACGCGCGTGTCCCTGGTCGGGGTTCGACAGGGCCGCAATGGTGAGCCGGCCGGCGCGGGGGTCATCGGGGAGATCGATTCTCGGGCCGATCCAGGGCGGCATGAACCGGTATTGCGCTGGCCGCGCGGGCTTTTCGGATGGGGTGGCGCTGACGCGGCGCGCCGGCGCGTCGGCTGACGCCTCGCCCAGGAACGCCTCGATGTCCTCGAACACGGCCACCGATTGACGGCCGATGAGGACATCCTGGTGGCCAAGCGCCTGATAGGGGGGCTGATCCGAGGGCGAGGTCCGGAAGGGCACGCCCGCAAAGCCCATGGCCTTGCTCAGAAGATCCTGCGTGGCCACATCCACCAGGCCGTTCTCCTGGCCGTGGATGGCCAGTGTCGGGATGCCGCCCCACCGGTCGCGCAGCTTTCGGCGGGTGACGAACTCGCCGCGGCCGCGCTGATTGGTGATGGCGTCAAAGCGCGCGAAGTGGATGATCTGCGCGAGCGTGTCGATGTTCATCGGCCCGAACAGGTCATCGAGGCGGTTCAGCGTGGCATCGCTCAGATTGGCTGCCGAGAAGGTGCGGCCGTACAGCAGATCCATGCGGTGCCGCACCGCCGTCCAGGGCGTGGTCTTCCAGAACCGCGGGAACGGGTTCTCGGCGTCGTACTCGCGATCCGGGTACGGCAGGCTCGACAGCAGGCGGTCGAGCAGCTGGGCAGCCACGCCGGGGTTGGCGTCGCTGCGGAACCGGTAGTCCGCGGGCAGCACCAGTCGGCGGATTCGGCGCAGCAGGAAGGTGCGGAAGACATTGTCGTCGGGATAGCGCAGCACCGGGCCCTTCTGGCTGAGCACGATCCGGCGGATGCAGGGATGGCTGTCGCCCGAGGGACGCGGGCCGTTGAAGGCGGTCAGGGTGCCGAGCTGCTCGTCGGTGATCCAGGTGTCGATGCCGAGCTGCACCTCGCTGCTGCGGATGTCCCGGGCGTCGGTGAGCAGGGCCATGCTCAGCATGGCGGCGCCCACGCAGTGCGCCAGCACATCCACGCGCTGGCCGGTCACGGTGCGGATGTGGAGCAGCGCCGCCGGGATGTCCACCAGCGCGGGCTCTTCGAGCGCCCAGGGCAGGGTTGCCGTGCGCATGCCGGTGCTGGTACGCAGATCGACCACCCAGACATCGCGGCCGGCTCGGCAGAAATGCGCGGCGGCGCTTGGCGCCAGCGTGTCGTGCGTGAAGGTGGTGCCGCTGGCGCTGTAGCCGTGAAGCATGACCAGTGGCGGCAGCGCGCCGGGGCGTGAATCGGCCGACCGGACCGCGCGGTAATGGGTGAGGCGCACGATCACCGGGTCGGTGGTTCCGGGGATCAGCCCCACCTTGAGTTCGGTGATCTCGGGGTTGGCCAGGCCGGCGATCGGGCCGGGCAGTCGCTGCGGTTCGACGCGGGACTGCGCATCGGGCTCATCGGGCTTGCGGAAAGTCCAGAGATGGTTGTTGACGATCACCCGGGCCATGTACAGGCCGAACGACGCCAGATCGCCAAGGGCACGGACCTGATCCTGCTGCGACACGATCTGCACGAGCGGAATGCCCTGCGCGGCCATGAAGCGCAGGTCGAGACCGAGCACCGGCCGCTGGCCGGCCTGCATGTGCGGCATGGCGGTGAGCGTGAGTTCGCCGAGTTGCCGCCAGGGATTTGCCCGCTTGCCGTAGGTCAGGCGCTTGTGCCCCTGAATGGCGTCGCCCGGCATGAACGCCGGACAGGGCAGTGTGATGCGATCGGCGGGGGTGAGCACCGCCTCGACCTGGAGCGCGTAATCGAAGCGGCGGACCTCGCCGGCGCGCGAGGCGGTGCGAAGCAGATCCCGCAGGAAGTTGCCGGTGGCAGGCTGTCGGCCACCCAGTCGCTTGAGCAGGTACTGCAGGCTGTCGCGTGCGCCGCGGTTCACCCCCCAGGCACACAGGCCCCGCCACTGTCGCCGCCAGGCCGACGAAGGCTCGCGGTGAAGGAACCGCAGGCTGCCGCGCAGGCTGGCCTCCAGCACGGCGTGCCGCTGCTGCATCCACTCGGGCTGGAATCGCAGCGCCAGCCGATCCCAGTCGGCCTGGCGGAAGAGCCGCAGTCGCGACCGTTCCGGGTCAAGCTCGAGTTCACGCACTGCTCGGGTGCTGAGCGCGGTCAGGTCTGCCCGTCGGTAGCGCAGCGTCAGATCGACCATGAACGGCGAGGGACACGACACCCCGGCGTGAAGCAGCACCGTGCCCCGCAGGCGCTCCGTGATCTCGATCTCGGTGGGCGCGGCTGGCGGCGTGGGCGGCAGCGGCACGCGGCGGCGAGGCAGGGTCGTTTCGGGCGAGCCGGCCTGCCCGGCGGCTGCCCACCGGGTGCCGACGGCGTCGCCGGTGCGGACCCCCCAGGCCCGCCGATGGTGCGCCATGGCCCGCAGCGCGGTGGCTGCGATGGTCAGCGAGGGATTCACCCCGAGCGAGCCCGGGATGATCGACCCGTCGAGGATCACCAGGCTGCCCTGCCAGTCGTCATCGGGGGCGGCATCGGGACTGGTGCGCAGGCCATTGAACACGCAGCCGTATTCGTCCACCACGCCGTCTTCGATGCTGCGCCCGATCGCGCAGCCGCCCAGCGGATGCACCGTGAGCACCGGCCCTCGGGGCTGCGCAACCAGCTCGGCAAGCTTGTCGGGGATGAGCCGCCACATGGGGTTGGCGACCAGGCTGGGCGGTTGGGTCGGGTCGCCGGTTGGCAGGTGGCCGACGAGATCGTGGAGCACGGCATGCGAGTTGTTCAGGTCGGCGCCGTGCCGCGCGTTCGGCCATCGGATCAACAGCCCGCCCTGCTGCGGCACGCGATCGCGCGGCCGGCTCGGGTTGCTCAGGTGGAGGGAGCCTGCGGCGTCGTCGTGGCCGATCACGCCCACCAGCAGGGTGCGTTCCATGGCGCTTGCATCCACGGCCATCGGATCGCTGGCCTCGGCGCGCCGGGTGCCATGGAATTCGTCATCCTTGTTCGGCAACTGCTCGAGCACATGGCGCGTGGTGACGAGTTCGTCGAAGAACTGCCGCAGCGCCGCGGGGACCGCGAACTCCTGGATGAGAAACCCTCGGGCGCCCGGCGCGTGACAGCCTGTCTCGAGCGCCGGATCGCCACGGCGGACGGGAATCGAGGCGGTGATGGTGGGGCCGACTGCGCGACTGCCCTCGGTCACCCGCGTGTCGGGCATGGCCCGCGCGTTGACCGTCTGCGGCATCCGGTGAACCGCGGCGATGTTGTCGCCATTGCAGGAGAAGCGCTCGCCCAGCCGCGGCGAGAAGACCAGCCGCTCGTCGCGCGAGCGCAGCAGGATCTCGGTGGTGCCGAGCGTGCCGGCGCTCAGGATGAGCCTGCGGGCGCCGATCCTGAAGTGGGTGGCTTCCCGGTCCTGAAGGCGCGGATCGGTGTGCGCCACCCGCAGCACCCAGCGTGGCGGCCTGTCCTGCCTGATTTCCGACGGTCGGGCGCGCCGGATGGACAGCACGGTGGCGCCCGTGACGATCTCCACGCCGCCCCGGCTGGCGATTTCCAGCAGATTGGCGTCGAGCGAGTCCTTGGCGCCGACATTGCAGCCGGTGAGGCAGTCGCCGCACAGGGTGCAGGCATCGAGCGCGACGCCGGCATGATTGCCGCCCCCGGTCATCGATACCGTGATCGGCGCGAGTTCGGGCGTGCGACTGCCCGCCAGGGTCTGGAGCGCGGCGGTCTTGGCCGGCAGCGGCCCCTGGGGGTGGTCGCCCGAGCGGAACCGCTTGTGCCGCCGGATGGTGTTGCCCTCGGCGTGGTTTTCCCGGCTTCCCAGCCTGAGGCCGGCCTCGGCGAAGAAGCTCCGTCCTGTGTCAGAGCTGGCGTGCAGTGATTCGAGCAGAGCGCCCATGACGCTGCCTGGCTCGAAGTCTTCGGCTCTCGGCTCGAGCATGACGCCCGCGTTGATCAGCGAGCCGCCGCCCAGGCCGTTGGCCACCAGCGCGGCGACATCCGGTCCGAGGCGAAGGTCGAACAGGCCCTGGTGGAAGCCCCGCACCGCGCCGCTGGCCTGATCGCTCACCCGCACATGGCGGGGCAGTTCGCCCACATCGGCCGGAAACTCGCCCGGCAGATATTCCTCGCCGCGTTCGAGCAGGCAGACCGAGAGCCGCCGCGACCCTCCAGGCTTCTCGCCATCGACGACGGCATTGGCGAGCTCGGCGGCGGCCATGCTGCCGCCGTAGCCGCTGCCGACGATCACCACATCGAAGAGCAGTTCGTCTTCGACGCCGCGGACCAGACTCGCCAGGCGGCGGGAGGCGCGCCGCGATCGTCGGTCAGTCGGTGCTGGCATCGAGAACGCCGGTGAGGCTTTCCAGGCTCACCGGCTTGTGCAGCAGGATCAGGCCGCTGGCCTGCGCTTCGCGCAGCCGCTCGGGCGCGGTGTCGCCGGTGATCAGGACGGCGCGCGCGCCGGGCCGGCGGGCGCGCACCTGTCGGATGGCCTCGATGCCGCTGTCGCCGTCGGCCAGACGCATGTCGGACAGGATGAGATCGATCGGATGCTCGGCGGCCACCCGGGTGGCCTCGTTCGTGCCCGCGGCGTCGAGGACGGTGCAGCCGAGTTCTTCCAGCAGCACCCGCATGCTCTGGCGGACAGCGAGCTCGTCATCGATCACCAGCACGATCCGGGCCGTTGCCGCTGGCACCGCGACAGGCGGCTGGGCTGGCTCGGTCTCGGGCGTGAGGGCGAGGGGAAGCCGGATCTCGAAGCGCGTGCCTTCGCCGACCCGCGACTGCAGGGTCAGGCTGGCGCCGAGGAGATCGCACAGGCGCTTGACGATCGACAGGCCAAGCCCCAGTCCGCGGGTGCGATCGCGCTGCGGGTTGCCGATCTGGTAGAACTCCTCGAACACCCGGCTCTGAAGCTCGGGCGGAATGCCGATCCCGGAATCGCGGATCTCGATGAGCGCGGTGTCGCCCTCTCGCTGCAGGCTGATCGTGATCGCGCCGCCCCGCGGCGTGAACTTGATGGCGTTGTCGGTGAGGTTGCTGAGCACGCGCCCGAGCAGCGACTCGTCGCTGCGCACCGCGAGCGGCTGCCCGATGCTCAGGTGGCAGGAGAGGCCGCGCTCGCCGGCCACCGCGCTGGCCGACAGCACGAGGTTCCTGAGCATGGCATCGAGCTGGCAGGTCTTGAGCCGGGGGACCACGATGCCGGCGTCGAGCTTCGAGATGTCGAGCAGGCTGTCGAGCTGCCGCGTCATCGACTGGTTGACGGCATCGAGCATGTTGACGATCTCGCGCACGCTCTTGTCGAGGGTCTTCAGCGACAGGGCGGCCACCAGGACATTCATGCTGTGCATGGGCTGGCGCAGATCGTGGCTTGCGGCCGCCAGGAACTGCGTCTTGGCGCGGCTGGAGGATTCGGCGGTATCGAGCGCCTGCTTCAGGGCCTGGTTCATGCGCTCCTGGCTGTAGCGGAAACGGGCGGCCTCCTGCACCACGCGGCCGATCTGGCGCGACAGCCCGATGAGATAGGTCTGGTAGACCAGCACCAGCGCCGCCATGCCGAGCCCCGCGTGGGGCGACGCTGCCTCGCTGGCTGCCAGGGCCCAGGCAAGCGCGAGGGGCATCAGGATGGGCACCGCGTAGTACAGGAACACCAGGCGGAAGCCGGCGGTGGTGGCCACCGATGCCGTGGCGAGCGCCACCAGGATGATCGACACGGCCGCCTGCTCCACGGCGGGGAACCGGCTGAACCCCAGCAGCGGCAGCGTGATCAGCGCGCCCTGGCTGACCATGAGGGCGCTAATGCGGGTTTCGGTGGGCACGCGCCCCGGCATCCGCACGATGCGCTCGGTGTAGACAAGCCTCAGCAGCAGCGCGGCGACCAGCGTGCCTGCCCACGCCAGCGGCCAGATGCTGCGGGTGTTGACCCACCAGATGGCGCCGAGCAGCAGGCCTGCAAAGAGCTGGCCTGCCATTGAAGACGGAATCTGGCGCAGCCAGGTGGCGATGGAGCGTTCCCGGACGAAGGCCTGCAGGAGCGTGTCATCGACATCGAGCGCGTCGCTGGCGCCGGGTTCGCCGCGCGTGCGCATGCTTCAGCGCTTCTGTCCGATGCCTCGCGCCGCCGCCGCGTAGACCGCCTCGGTGCGATTGCGCACGCCCAGAACCCGGAAGGCAGCCGAGAGATGCGCCTTGACGGTGCCTTCGGAGAGATCCATGGCCCGGGCGATCGCCTTGTTCGACTGACCGAGCACCGCCTTGAGCAGCACCTCCTCCTGGCGATCGGTGAGCCCCGAGGGGGTTGCGGTGGCGCCGATCGATGGATCGGCGCCACGCGGCGTGGTGCCTGGCGGCGCGGGGCTGAGCACCGCCCTGGGCAGGTAGACGCCACCGGCGAGGATCAGCTGCAGCGCGCTGATCAGCAGTGGCGGGGTGGATGTCTTGGGCACGAAGCCCGAGGCGCCGAGGTCGATCGCCTGGCGGATCAGTTCGGGATCGTCATCACTGGAGACGATGACGATGGGCGTGTCGGGGAAGGCCTCGCGGACCCTGATGAGGGCCTCCATGCCGCTGGTGCCCGGCATCGACAGATCGAGCATCACGATGCCGATGCCGTGATCGACATGCGCCAGCGCGTCCTCGACGCAGCCGGCCTCCAGAACCTCGATGTCGACGGGCAACTGACCGAGCAGCAGGCGCAGGCCGCTGCGAAACAGGTCGTGGTCGTCGATGAGCAGGAATTTCAAGGGAGACGCTCCGCTGGGGCGTGGCGGGTGGCCGCTCCCGGTGGTGCGGGAGCAGTCAGGACTCTACCGGATTCGCCTTTGCCGGAAAGCTGCCGATCGGCCAGTCCGCGCTGGCCAGTCGGCCTAGACGATCGGCCAGTCTCGGCCTCTCGCCCTCGGCCCTCGGGCTAGCTTTGGGACCAATGGTGGCATCGCGGACGGCCTCATAGGATTGACTCACTCCGAACTGTCTGGCACCGCGAGAGAGGCGCTTCACCATGACCGATTCCCTGCAGGCACTGGCCGCTGGCTTCATCGAGAGCGAATTGCCGGGGCGGGCACCCGATCGTCACTGGAACTCCGTGGCCGAGCGCCTCCCGGCCTGGTCCGTCGGCGCCGCTCCCGCCCTTCTGCCGGGGCTTCATGAGCTGGTGGCGCTGATCGCGCAGCCCGCCATGGTGATCGACAGCGAGGCGCGGCTGCTGTCGGGCAATCGGGCGCTGGCCCGCTGGATGGATGGGCAGCGATCGATGACGCTGCTGAACGGCCAGATCCGCTGGCGAAACACCGCCGACCAGGCGAGCTTTTCAGGGATTCTTCACTGGCTCGACAAGACCGGATCGGATCCCTCCCTGCCCCGTCAGCGGCGTCTTCGCCTCAATCGTCAGGAATCCCCGCTCCCGCTGATCGTCGACTGCTGTCGGGTCGATCCCGCCAGCGGCGAGGCGGTGTCGGCGCGGGTGCGCCATGCGGTTCTGGTGCTCAATGACGCGCAGGCGGCGCTGAACATCAACCCCGCGATGCTGGTGGAGTTCTTCGGGCTGTCCCGGGCCGAGGCGAAGGTGGCGGGCCTGCTGGCCGAGGGCGAGTCGCCTGCCGACATTGCCGTGATGCTCGGCGTGTCCACCAACACCGTGCGCACGCATCTGCGCACCATCTCGTCCAAGCTCGGCGTGAGCCGGCAGGCCGAGATCGTCCGGATGCTGATGCTGATGCCCGCCGAGCTCGGCTGAGCGCGCCGGCTCGGCGGCGGGCCGTTCGTATCACGACACCCCGCGGGCGGCGGCATCGAAGGCCGCGTCGACCGGTACCTGCAAGGCGGTGGCCAGGTGATTGGTGCGAGCGGCCAGCGCAATGATCGCCAGCAGCTCGGCATGCTGGGCATCGGTCATGCCCCTGGCGCGAGCCGCCGCAGTGTGCGAGTGCACGCAATAGCTGCAGGCGTTGGCCACGGAGACCGCGATGTAGATCATCTCCTTGGTCAGCGGATCGAGGTGGCTGGGCGTGGCCATCAGGGCCTTGACCTCTGCCCAGGTGCTGGCGAGCAGATCGGGGCTGAAGGCCAGCGCATGCCAGAGGTTGTTGATGAAGTCGGTCCGGCGCGTGGCGCGAATGTCGTCGAACACCGCTTTCACGCGGGGATCGGCCTCGGGGTTCGTCGGGGGGGCGATGGTGGCCATGGCGGGGCTCGGTGAGTGGAGAGCGGGCTGGGCAGCCCGGTGCGCCGGCGAGGCCGTGGGGGCACGGTGCGCCAGCGTCCGGGTCAGGACACAAGGTACTCCAGGGCCCAGTAGTGCTGCCATGCGTGATGGCGAAGCCGGATGCCGGCACCGCCTATCGCCTGCGTGAGTTCGGCCTCTGATGGGAAGTTCTTCAGGACGCGATGGCTGGAGCCGTCGCCAAGCCGCCGCTGCTGGTAGGTGTTGCCGAATGCATCCTCTTCGCTGATCGGCGTGCTGCTGCCCGCGACGAAGCGGTTGTCCAGGAACACCACCCTGGCCCCGGGCGCCAGCCGCGCATGCAGATCGTCGAGAAAGGCCGCGAGGCGCTGGCGGGGCACATGCGAGAGCCAGAAGCCTGCGAAGGCGCCCGAGAAGGCGCCCGCCCGCGTCGGCAGACGGTAGGCATCGGCCACCACGAACTGCACGCTCGGCGAGCGCACGCGGCGGCGGGCGATCTCGAGGGTTTGCGGCGCGGCGTCAGTGGCCAGCAGTTCCGACGCCGCCGGTGCGAGGAAGCGCGTCCAGTAGCCCGTGCCGCAGGCAATCTCGATCAGGCGGCGGCCGATGAAGCGACCTGGCAGCCAGGCCTCGATGGCGCGCAGGTCCTGCTGGCGTTCCGGCTTCGCGTAGACCTGATCGTATTCCGGCGCCCTGGCCGCGTAGTACTCGCGCATGTCCGGCGGTTCGGTCCCGTCCGACGCCGTCATGGTCGCCGGCCCGATCTGGCGGGCGCCTCAGGCATGGTGCACGCGCAGCTGAAATCCCTCGGCCGGGTCGGGCGCCTGGAAGAAGGACGAGATGTGGTGGAAGTCTTCCTCGGTGAGCTGGTGCGAGCCCTCCGGGCGCTCGAGGTTGCGCCGGGCGATGCGCGCAAGGCAGGTGGCATCGGGCGTGGCCAGCACATGCAGCACATGGGGCACGCCGGCCTCTTCGAAGACCGACCGGAACCAGGCTCTGCCCGCGCGGGTGTTGGCCTGGAAATCGAGCACTACCGAATGGCCGCGGCGCAGCAGATCGATGGTGAGCGGCCCGATCACGGTCTTGAGCTTGCGGGAGAAGCGGATGTAGTCGTCGAACACCTGCATCTGGTCGCCGAAGAGCCGGGCCATCCAGACATCCTCGATGAGCAGAATCGCGCCGGTCTCGCGCGCGAGCGAGGCGGCTAGGGTGCTCTTGCCGGCGCCGGCCTTGCCGCACATGAAGTGGAGGGTGGGGGTCATGGTGAGACGGGGGTCAGATCGCGCCGGACAGCAGCAGCATGCCGATCGCCAGCTCGATGGCCGCGCCACCGAGGCCTTTGGGGAAGCTGCCCTTGTCCAGCCACAGGGAGGGGAATCGCATCAGGCCGGCGCCGCACCAGGCGAGCCCGGCCAGCAGAAAGGCGGTGGATGACTGCAGCACCAGACAGGCCGCGCCCATCGCGATGAACAGGCCGCCATAGGTGGCGCGTACCTCCGAGAGCCCTGCGCCGCCGAGCGGCTGGATGCCCACGAAACCGGCGGCCCGCGCCGGGGCGAGCGCACCGAACAGGCCGAGCGCGAGCGTGAGAAGGGCGCCGAGATTGGCGAGCATGGGGTCGGCCTGCGCCAGCGAGATCATGTGGCCTCCTCGTGTCGATCTACAGGATGACCTTGCCCCGGCCCGACTTGATCGCCGAGCGCTGGGCCTTGCCCTCGAGACGGCGCTGCCGGGACCCGAAGCTGGGCCGCGTGGGCTTGCGTGGCCTGGGCACTTCGCAGGCCTGCGCCACCACCTCCTGAAGCCGGGCCAGGGCCTCGGCCTTGTTGCTCTCCAGGCTGCGCGAGCCCTGGGCCTTGATGACGAGCACGCCCTCGCTGGAGATGCGTGAATCGAGGCTGCCGAGCAGGCGCGCCTTCACCGTGTCGGGCATGGCCGAGGCGTGGATGTCGAAGCGCAGATGCACGGCGGTTGCCGCCTTGTTCACATGCTGGCCGCCCGGGCCTTGCGCGCGGATGGCGCTGAATTCGACTTCGGACTCGGGGACGCGGTAGGGGAGGGGCACGGGGCGGGCTGCGAGCAGAGGAGTCAGTGCGGGCCGGAGCGCGAGCGTGGTGTTCACCCGGCCGGATTCAGGTGCCTTCCCGCAGCGCCTCGGCCGCCCGCAGGCTGCCCACTGCCAGGCCATTCCAGTTGCGAAGTTCCACCTGGCTCAGGCTGCGCATCAGCGCGGCGTCGTCCCCGACAAGCGACAGCCGGGCCTCGATCACCGCCGCCATCACCACCTCGGCCGCGCGCGCGGTGTTGCCGTCGTCCATCTTCAGGGCCACGCCGAGCCCCACCTCGGGCAGTGCCGCGCAGTACACGCCCTCGGCGCCCACCTTGCAGAACACGCGCTCGCCCAGACGGGCCATCACGCGGCTGTCGAATCGGCCGGTGCCAGCCACCATCTGTGGCGCCCGCGCCACCGCCTCGCGCAGCCGCCGGGCCGCGCGCGCGTGCTCGGGCGAAAGCCCGATGCCGGTGGCCACCCGCGCGAAGGCATGGGCGAGGTGGCGCAGCGGGATCGCATAGGTGGGGATGGAGCAGCCATCGGTGCCGCGCGCCGCGTGTTCCAGGTCGAAGCCCGTGGCCGCCTGCAGCGCCGCCGTCACCTCGCGCATCACCGGGTGCTCCGGCTGCACATACCCGCGCACGAAGGCCGCCACATCGCGGCCGCCGGCGAGCTGGCATCCCAGACAGACGAAGCCGGCATGCTTGCCCGAGCAGTTGTTGTGCAGCGCGCCGGGCTGCGCCCCCCGGGCGGCGAGCTCCCTGACCGAGGCCTCGTGATAGGGCCAGTGCGCGCCGCACGCCAGGGCGGCGGCATCCACCCCGGCCTTGGCCAGCATCGAGGCAGCGGTCTGCACGTGCCGCGGTTCGCCGCCGTGCGAGGCGCAGGCCAGCGCGAGTTCCTCGTCGCTCAGGTTCAGGGCGTCCGCCGCGCCCGAGGCCACCAGCGGGAGCGCCTGCAGCACCTTCACGGCCGAGCGCGGAAAGATCGGGCGATCGATGTCGCCGAGCGCGGTGTGGACGGTGCCGTCGGCATCGACGATGGCCATCGCGCCGCGATGGAAGGATTCGACCAGGCCGCCGCGCAGGGCCTCGGCGAGGATGGGGTTGGCTGACATGGCGGGCACTGTATCCCGGCCCGGTGAGGCGGCTCAAGCGCGCGGCGTGCGCGCGCGTGCGGGTGGCTAGAATGCCCTGACCCCCAACCCCAACCCCAACCCCAACCCCCGATGGACGACCCCATGCAGCCTTCCCGCCGACGGATTTCGCGAGCCCTTCTCTGCCTGGGCATGCCGATCGCACCTGGCCTTGCCGCCGCGCAGGGCGCGCAGACCTTCCCGAACCGGCCGATCCGGCTGGTGGTGGCCTCGGCCGCCGGCGGCATCCTGGATACCGTGGGGCGCATCGTGGCCACCGGCATCGCGGCGAGCACCGGCCAGAATGTGGTGGTGGAGAATCGCGCGGGGGCCGGCGGCATCCTGGGCACCGAGGTGGTGGCCAAGGCCGCCCCGGATGGCTACACCCTGGCCAAGGTGGCCACCAGCCACGCGATCAACCCCGCGCTCTACCCGAAGATGCCCTACGACACCGTGAAGGATCTGATCCCGGTGTCGCACACGGTGAACCTCACCAACATGCTGGTGGCGCATCCCTCGGTGGGCATCGCCACGGTGCAGGAGCTCATCGCGCGCGCCAAGGCGCGGCCGCGCTCGCTCACCTTCGGCTCGGCGGGCAACGGCCAGTCGAACCATCTCTCGGGCGAGATCTTCAAGCTGATGACCGGCATCGACATGATCCATGTGCCCTACAAGGGCAGCGCGCCGGCGCTGGTGGATGTGGTGGCGGGTAACACCTCGCTGATGTTCGTCGACATTCTCTCGGCGCTGCCCCATGTGCGCGCCGGCCGCCTGAAGGCGCTGGGCGTCACCGGCCTTCGTCGCTCGGCCGCGGTGCCCGATATTCCGACGATTGCCGAGCAGGGCGTGCCGCAGTTCAACGGCAGCACCTGGCTGGGCCTGGTGGCGCCGGCCGGCACGCCCGCCGACATCGTGGCCAGGCTCAGCGCCGAAACCGCCAAGGCACTGAGCGCGCCCGAGACGCGCGAGCGGCTGCTGGCGCAGGGCGTGGAGCCGGTGGGCAGCACGCCGGCGCAGTTTGCCGCGCACCTGGATGCGGAAATGCAGCGTTACGCGGCGGCGATCAAGGCGTCCGGGGCGAAGGTGGACTGACGCGGCGCGTCGGTGGGCGCGGGCTCTCGGGCGATGCAGGTGCCCTCAGGCCCGGGCCTCATCGGGCGATCAGGGCGTGGCTGGCCATGAACCCTGATAGCGCCGCGGCGAGGTCTTCGGCCAGGCGCGAACTGGCCCGGTGCTGGCGCCCGAACTCCAGCTGGATGGCGTCGATGCCCTCGGGCCGGTGACTGCCGTATGCGAAAACCGTGTAGCCGCCGGCGTACCGCGGATCCTCCCTCAGATCCGGTGCGTCGGGCGCTGGGTTCACGGTGTAGCCCCTGGCCGCCAGCAGCCCGGTGATGCTGTTTGCGCCCTGGAGCGCGGATGGACCGAAGCGGCCCAGCAGCCGGCTGGCCGTGAGCCCGGCCCGGGTACCGCGAAAGGTGGTGTTGGGCTCACCGGACTGTCCGTGCACATCGATCAGCAGCGCGCCGCCCGGAAACTTCTCTCGCAGCTCGGCCACATAGGCAGCGACCTGCGCGTGGTAAGCCCGATAGGCTGGCAGCAGCTCGCCGGATTCCACGGCCTCGGATTCAGGCCGGTTCATGTCCACCTGCTTGCGGCTCACCTTGGCGATGACGAGATAGGGGCGGCGACCGGTCTGCTGCTGCAGCAGGTCGGCAACCCGTTCCGCCAGGTCGCGGGTGCCCACATCGCGCACGGTGGCGCCCTGGGTTCGACTCGGATGGAACCCGAGGAAATCGTTGCCGTCATGGGGAACCGTCAGGAGCAGCGGCAGGCTTCCGGCTCGGGCCTCGAGGACCGCGCTGGCCTCGTAGGCCGCGGCCAGAGACGGCAGGAGCGTGGCCAGCAGGATGAGGAGATGGCGACGGATCATCTTGATGTGGCCTCGCGTAAAAGGTGAGCACTGGCAGGCGGGCCCTGATTCAGGGTTTCGTCCGGCCGTGGAATGCCCAGTAGAGGAGGACAACCATCAGGCTCCCGGGCAGGTAGGCCAGCCAGATGAACGCGGCATCTCTGGCCGCGAATTGCGATGTGACCCAGATGTGAAAGGCCAGCAGATAAAGACTCAGGCACCACAGCGCAGGAACTGCATGGCGTCGCACGCCCTGCCGCCACCGCGCCACGATGCCCAGAAGCAGGTGCGGCGCACCCAGGTAGAGTGCGTTCACCGCGAAAAATCCCATGTTTTCCAGCAGGGTGACGGTTTCCCCCGAGTAGGCGGCCTCGAGCAGCATGCTCAGGACGATCCCGACGGGAACGAGTGCCGGGATGAGGATACGGTCGGTGGGGCGCATCGTGAGGGTCAAGGGGGGCTGGCCTGCCCGTGGCGGCGGGACCAGGCCGGGCCGAAACGGGCAGTGACGATTCCGGGCGTCAGAGGGTCCTTCATGTGACCCAGGCGATGGAGAGACGCAACAGCAGCGGAAGCGAGATGTGCCCGTATCCTGCCAGGATCGCAATGCCAGGAAGGCCGAGGATGATTCCTGACAGTTTTCCAGGTGCCTGGCCTGCGATGCTTATCCAGATCCGATTGGGTCTGGCACGGCCGGCGCCGCGGCCTCGCAGGGTTGCCGGCATCGTCCGTAGGACGTGATCTCGCCATGTCAGGGCGACAGCGCCTTCAATACCCGGCAAGGAGATGGAACGCCGCGCCAGCCATGACACCAAGGCCGAGCCCAGCTGCGACCTCCGCCGTGGTGTGCCGACCCAACTGCAGCCGCGACCACGCAACCGCCGCGGCCAGGCTGGCAAGGACGGCCATCGCGAGGAGCAGCGGCCAGAGCAGTCCGGCGGCGTAGGCGCCGAAGGCGCTGTGGAGCGAAAGCTTCATCCACCGCCGAGCTGCCAGCGCAACGATGACGATGGCGGCCGACCATCCAAGCCCTGCCACCAGCGCGGCGGGTTGGCCAGCGATCCACAACAGTGCGGCGGCAGTCAGCAACAGCGCGGCCAGAAACCGATTGAGATGCACCCGTTCCGCCGGAGCCGAGGCATCGACATGCGACCAGCGTGCGGCCCGAACCTGAAGCAGGCTGTAGACGGCAACGATCGCGGCAACGATCAGGGCGGCGGCGAGGGCCACCCGAGTGACCTCAGCCGGCGCGCCGCGGCTGACGGAAGACAGCACCACGGCGACCGGCATCACCAGCGCAGGGTGGCCGAGGATCGAGAGCGCTCGGGCGGTGGCGGCGCGTGCCCGGCCGATCCTGCGGTCAGGCAGCATGGCTGCCACGCTCAGGCATCAGCGCGCTGCATGGGGGCGCTACGACTCGCCGCGCAGACGCTGAAGGAGCCCATGCACATCGCCCAGCACCCAGAGGTCCCGGACCAGGCCATCCTCGAAGGTGAATACCGGTGCGCCATACCACCACACATGACGACCGGTCGGCGGCACGCCGAGCAGTTCCTTCCTGTGGACGCCGTGAAAGCGGAGCTTGGCGAAGACCTGGTTTCCCTCTTCCACCAGGGCCAGGATGTCGCAGGTGTAGCTTCCCAGCGCAGCGGTGACCGACGCGACATAGCCGATGAACGGCTGATGTCCGACAAGAGTCGGGCCGAGTGATCCGCGAAAGGTGAAGTCGGGATGAAAGATGCCGGGTACCAGGCTGGTATCCGCGCGGTTCCACATGTCCTGATAGAAGGTGCGAACAATCGCCTTCTGGTGCGACAGGGGAGCGCCAGAGAAATCGAGGGGCGTGTCGTGCATGGTGGGTGTGACTCTGCTGCCGGGATGAGGGCAAAGTCGGTTGAGCTGGTCGTCAGGGCTGAGATCAGCGTGATTTACGCTGGGCCCACTTTGTATGCAACCGCTTCGCTGTTCGCGTTGAACCAGACTGTCAATTCCAGTTCCTCGTCGGTGAAGCGTTCCCAGAGGGCCTTGGGTATCAGATAGATTTCCGCCAGCCCCAGGGTCATGAAGCTGTCAAAGCCAGCTTGACCGGAACGCGCTTTCGACTCGAGCCTGCCTTTGAAACTGAACGCTGAACTCGAAAATGCAAGCCCGTCCGAGGTCAATGTGGGAACCTGGTGATCATTCTCCCAGATACGCTGAGCCGGTACTGGAGGTTCGATGCGTGTTGAGCGGATGGGTTCGCCAAGCCGGGCTCTGAGATCCTCCAGGGTGGTGCCGCCTCGGATCATCTTGGGTGTGTCCGGGGCTGACTTGAGAATCATCGCCGCGCAGCCTGCGCCGGATGCAGACATGCAGAGGATCAGGATCAGAGAGACGGCTCTTTGCATGGCTTCGATGCCTGACGGACGGCTAACTGGCATTGGGCAGCGGATGGCGGCCGGGCAATATGCGTGCGCCGGAGTGGCGGAGCCGGGCAAGAATGAACTGATACCGACTAGAAGAGGGAGGGCAAAAAGCAGCAGCACTCGAGCCCCAGGTCTGCTGCGCAGATCTTGGCTATGTCATTGTCGGGCTTGGATGATGATGTCGGGGGTCCCGAATCCTGGCCTTCAGGCGACTCACGAGTTGAATCCAACCCATGCGCTTGGGCACGGACCAGCCGAGGCGCCGTCATCAGCGCTCTGCTTGCGATTGCGCAAGACCGGAATCGTCTGGGCAACCAGGTGACAAACGCAAGCGAGCCCCTGCGCTTCAGAACCCGAACGGCCCAGTCTGAACACGACATGCGTCCATGGAGCGCCGCGTAAGCGCAGCGATATCCCTTGTGCGGCGACACATAGCGCCGGTAAACCTCGACTGAGAACTGGAGCGCGGGTGTGAGCATGTGGCCTTTCGTGAAGCTGACCGGCGTGCGGCAGTGGGCGGCGATCGGGCCAGAATGCAATAAGGCCCGGGTGACGAACGCTGTTGCGCGTCCGGTTGAGCGTAGGGTCAGGCGTCACGGCTCTTTGCGGTCGTCGATTTCCAGGCGAGGTTCAACCTCTTGCCAGTGGCGGCACAGTCCTTGAGGTACAGATTGATCAAGCTTTGATACGGGATCCCTGTTTCCTCAGCCATGTCCTTGAAATACAAGATCGAACCTTCATCCAGGCGGATAGTGACCGACTTCTTCAGTTGTGCAGCGTAGGGGTTCTTTCGCGCATTGCTGAAGTCATAGTGTTTTCGCATGGCGTCACCTATCGGTAGAGGGAGCGTTCGTCAGCGTCGGCCTTGCGCGCGGAAATCAGGCGGATGATGTTGTCAGCGGCTCGATAGCAGTGAACCACCACCAATAGCCGCATCGTGCTGCTCAAGCCGAGCAACACGAAGCGATCTTCCTCCTCGGAGTGGTCGGGGTCGTTGATGAGCAGGGCTCGTTCGTCGTAGAAGACTGTCTGCGCATCCTCGAACGAGACCTTGTGTTTCCGCAGATTCGATGCAGCCTTCTTGGGATCCCACTCGAAGCGTAGTGCCGACATGCCGAGAGTGTACGCACGCTATACATACACTGCAAGCTAATGCGCGACAAGGATCGCCGGTACTGCCTAACGGTGGCGCTCAGCGGCGCTTGACGCCGATGACCGACTGCGGTAGCAGGCGGGCAGCGAGGTCAAGCGTCCGATGCAGCAGCTTGTTATGCATCAGCGCTCGAGCTTCAGGAGCACTTCGGGATGTTCATACGCGACGCGCAGCAATGTCTTCGCAGCCCCTGTCGGCTCTCGACGTCCTTGCTCCCAATCCTGCAACGTCCGCGCAGAGACACCGAGCAACCTCGCGAACTGCTCCTGCGACAACCCGGTACGAGACCGCGCCTCGGCAGCCTCTGGAACCTTCACGCGCGTGACACGCGCAGCCTCGCCGCGACGCATCTGCTTTACGGACTTAAGCAGGTCTCGCTTGAACCGTTCGAGTTCGTCAGTCATCTTCAACTCCGCGCTTTAGCTCAGCCAGGAATTCGGCGGGCAGATTGTCGAACCTCGCCTTCGCATAAACGATTAGCAGCCAGATCGTTTGGCCTGATGCGACGAAGTAGATGACTCGAGCGCCCCCACGCTTCCCTTGGCCTTGGCGCGTCCATCTCACCTTCCTACAGCCACCGCTACCGGGGATCACATCCCCCGCGCTCGGATTCGCTGCGATCCATGAGATGAACGCCTCTCGCTCAGCGTCGCTCCAGACCTCCGCGGCGTATCGAACAAAGACGGCGGTTTCGGCGACAGTCAGCACGGTCGGATGCTACGGCACTGCCGTATATTTTGCAAGCGCTGATTGAGTGCGCGACTGCGCGGCCCCTGAGGCCTAACTTGTATCTAGGTTTGCCAGACTGAATAACATTAGCAGCGCTTTACCGCTAACCGCTCACGAGCAGTCGGTCGGAACAGCACGCCGCATCGCGCTCTTGGGTCATCTCTGTCCTCATAACGCCGATGCATCTTTCCGCATAACCTGCCAGGGAAGCCGGAGCCTTGCTGCCGCAAGGTTCCTCGTCTCTGCGGCCTAGACCGACCGGCCCATTGCCGGTTCGGCGAATCCTGGAAATACTGGCTTCATGTCCAGTAACGATTCGGCCGCCCACCAGCGGCCTTCCAGTCCAGGGCCCCTCCGTCTGCTTGATCAGGTGCGTCAACGCATTCGCTATCGGCATTACAGCCTGCGCACCGAGCAAGCCTACCTGCTCTGGATCAAGGCGTACATACGGCATCACGGAATGCGGCATCCATCGCAAATGGCGGCTGCAGAAGTGGAGTCTTTCCTGAATCATCTGGTCAATACCCGTCGCATATCGCCCTCCACGCACAAGCAGGCCTTGTGCGCTCTACTGTTTCTCTATCGCGAGGTCCTCGGCGCCAACCTCCCCTGGATGACCGAAATCCAGCGCCCCGTGGTGCGCAAGCGCATTCCCACGGTACTCACGCCGCAGCAGGTGCAGTCATTGCTTGCCCGTATGGAGGGCGAAACCGCGGTGGTGTGTAAGGTGCTCTACGGGTGCGGGCTGCGGCTTGCCGAAGCGCTCGCCTTGCGTGTGAACGATCTCGATTTCGAGCGGAAACTGATCACGGTTCGATCAGGCAAGGGTGGCAAGGATCGTCTCGTGATGCTGCCCGTCTCCGTGATGCCCGATCTGCGCATGCAACTGGCAAGGTCGCGCACCCTGTGGGAGCAGGACCGGGCGCTGCAACGACCAGGGGTGGCGATGCCGCACGCGCTCGCCGTGAAGTACCCCAGGCGCGGCGCCACCTGGGGATGGCACTGGGTCTTTCCTGCGGACCACCTCTCCGATGACCCCATCTCCGGCATCCATCGACGCCACCACCTCTATCCGCAGACCATTCAGCGACATGTGCACAAGGCGGTCATTGCCGCGGGAATCGACGTCCCGGTCAGTGTGCATACCCTGCGGCATTCCTTTGCGACCCATCTGCTGCAGTCGGGTGTCGACATCCGAACGGTGCAGGAATTGCTCGGTCACAGCGATGTCAGCACCACCATGATCTACACGCATGTGCTGCGATTTGCCGCAACGGCGGTCGCGTCGCCGCTCGATGCGCTTGCCGTCACCATCCCTTCGTCTGTCGGTGACACACCCTTGCCTTCCGCCCGCCCGCGTGCGCGGGGCAATCCGGGTAGCAACCCCCTCCCCGGCTAAAATCTCGTCATGACCGCCACCGCAAAACCCGCCCCCTTCCGCCCGCGCCAGCACCCGGTTTCACCGCTTGAGGCCTCGCTGCGCGAGGCGCTGTCGCGTCGCATCCTCGTGCTCGACGGCGCCATGGGCACCATGATCCAGCGCTACAAGCTCACCGAGGCCGACTACCGCGGCGAACGCTTCGCCGACTTCGAGCGCGACCTCAAGGGCAACAACGAGCTGCTCTCGCTCACCCGGCCCGCGGTCATCGCCGAAATCCACGAGGGTTACCTCGCGGCCGGCGCCGACATCATCGAGACCAACACCTTCGGCGCCACCTCCATCGCCCAGGCCGACTACGGCCTGGCGCATCTGGCCGATGAGATGAACCTCGCCTCGGCGCGCCTGGCGCGCGCCGCCTGCGATCGCTTCAGCACGCCCGATCGGCCGCGCTACGTGGCCGGCGCGCTCGGCCCGCAGCCGAAAACCGCGTCCATCTCGCCCGATGTCAACGATCCCGGCGCGCGCAATGTCACCTTCGATGAGTTGCGCGAGGCCTACGCCGCGCAGACCCGCGCGCTGATCGAGGGCGGTGTCGACCTGCTGCTGGTCGAGACCATCTTCGACACCCTCAACGCGAAGGCGGCGCTCTTTGCCATCGACGAGATCATGGAAGAGCGCGAGGCCGCGGGCCTGCCGCGCCTGCCGCTGATGATCTCGGGCACGGTCACCGACGCCTCGGGGCGCATTCTCTCGGGCCAGACCGTCGAGGCGTTCTGGAATTCGGTGCGCCACGCCCGGCCGATCACCATCGGCCTGAACTGTGCGCTGGGCGCCGCGCTGATGCGCCCCTACATCGAAGAGCTCTCGCGCAAGGCCGACACCTTCGTGTGCGTGTACCCCAACGCCGGTCTGCCCAACCCGATGAGCGACACCGGCTTCGACGAGACGCCCGAGATCACCTCGGCGCTGCTCGCCGAGTTTGCCGACGCCGGCTTCGTCAATGTGGCCGGCGGCTGCTGCGGCACCACGCCCGAGCACATCTCCGCCATTTCGCAGGCGGTGCAGACTCGCACGCCGCGGGCCGTGCCCGAGATCGAGCCCGCCATGCGGCTGTCGGGCCTCGAGGCCATGACCATCACCGACACCTCGCTCTTCGTGAATGTGGGTGAGCGCACCAATGTCACCGGCAGCAAGGCCTTCGCCCGGCTGATCCTTGCCGGTCAGTTCGATGAGGCCCTGCAGGTGGCGCGCCAGCAGGTGGAGAACGGCGCCCAGGTCATCGACATCAACATGGACGAGGCCATGCTCGATTCGGCCGCCGCCATGAGCCGCTTCCTGAACCTGCTGGCCTCGGAGCCCGACATCGCGCGGGTGCCGATCATGATCGACAGCAGCAAGTGGAGCGTGATCGAGGCCGGCCTGAAGTGCGTGCAGGGCAAGGGCATCGTCAACTCCATCTCGCTCAAGGAGGGCGAGGCCGAGTTCCTGCGCCAGGCCCGGCTGGTGCGCCGTTACGGCGCCGCCGTGATCGTCATGGCCTTCGACGAGCAGGGGCAGGCCGACACCTTCGCGCGCAAGACTGAGATCTGCGAGCGGGCCTATCGGCTGCTGGTGGAGCAGGTGGGCTTTCCGGCCGAGGACATCGTCTTCGACCCCAACATCTTCGCCATTGCCACCGGCATCGAGGAGCACGACCACTACGCGGTGGACTTCATCGAGGCCACCGCGTGGATCCGCGCCAACCTGCCGCGGGCCAAGGTGTCGGGCGGGGTGTCCAATGTGTCGTTCTCGTTCCGCGGCAACGACGCCGCGCGCGAGGCCATCCACACCGTCTTCCTCTACCACGCCATCCGCGCCGGCCTGAGCATGGGCATCGTCAACGCCGGCATGGTGGGCGTCTATGACGAGCTAGAGCCCGAGCTGCGCCGCCGCGTGGAAGACATCGTGCTGCACCGGCCGCCCGCGCTGCCCGACGATCTGCCCGCTGATTCCCCCGAGCGCGGCAAGACCGCCACCGAGCGCATGATCGAGTTCGCCGCCACGCTCAAGGCCGGCGGCGCGCGCCGCGAAGAGAACCTCGACTGGCGCGGCACGCCCGAGGCGCCGGTGTCGGTAGAAAAGCGCCTGGCCCACGCCCTCATCCACGGCATCACCCAGTTCGTCACCGACGACACCGAGGAGGCCTGGCAGGCCATCCAGGCCCGTGGCGGGCGGCCCATCGAGGTGATCGAGGGCCCGCTGATGGACGGCATGAACATCGTGGGCGACCTCTTCGGGGCGGGCAAGATGTTCCTGCCGCAGGTGGTCAAGAGCGCCCGCGTGATGAAGCAGGCCGTGGCCCACCTCATTCCCTACATCGAGGCCGAGAAGCAGGCCATCGCGGCGGCCGGCGGTGATGTCTCGGCGCGCGGCAAGATCGTCATCGCCACGGTGAAGGGCGATGTGCACGACATCGG
The DNA here is from genome assembly GCA_018970865.1 of Betaproteobacteria bacterium. GTDB lineage: Bacteria > Pseudomonadota > Gammaproteobacteria > Burkholderiales > Burkholderiaceae_E > Quisquiliibacterium. The sequence goes on along the minus strand of JAGWVN010000001.1, from coordinate 15,142 downwards.
CAAGAACATCGTGAGCGTGGTGCTCCAGTGCAACAACTTCGAGGTGGTGAACATGGGGGTGATGGTCCCGTGTTCCGACATCCTCGCCCGCGCCCGGGTGGAAGGGGCCGACATCATCGGCCTGTCGGGCCTGATCACGCCCTCGCTGGAAGAGATGCAGACGGTGGCGCGCGAGATGGAGCGCGACGAGTACTTCCGCCTGCGCAAGATCCCCTTGCTGATCGGTGGCGCCACCACCTCGCGGGTGCACACCGCGGTGAAGATCGCGCCGCACTACTCGGGGCCGGTGGTCTATGTGCCCGATGCCTCGCGCTCGGTGCCGGTGGCCCAGCAGCTGATCTCGCCCCAGACCCGGCCGAAGTTCCTCGCCGACCTGATGGCCGACTATGACCGGGTGCGTGCCCACCATGCCGGCCGCAAGGGGCCGGAGCTCATCCCGCTCGAAAAGGCCCGGGCCAACCGGCCGGTGCTCACCTACCAGCCGGCCAAGCCGCGCTTCATTGGCCGGCGCGAGTTCCGCAACCACGACCTCGCCGACATCGCCCGCTGCATCGACTGGGGGCCGTTCTTCCAGACCTGGGATCTGCACGGCGCCTTCCCCGGCATCCTCAACGACGAGCTGGTGGGCGAGTCGGCCCGTCGGGTGTATTCCGACGGCCGCGCCATGCTCAAGCGCGTCATCGACGGGCGCTGGCTCACCGCCAATGGCGTGATCGCGCTGCTGCCGGCCAATGCCGTGGGCGATGACATCGAGATCTACACCGACGAGTCGCGCAGCCGCGTGGCGCTCACCTGGCACAACCTGCGCCAGCAGACAGTCAAGCGCGAGGGTGTGTTCAACAAGTGCCTGGCCGACTACATCGCGCCGCGGGCCGATGCCGGTGGCGTCGATGACTACATCGGCCTGTTCGCAGTCACGGCCGGCATCGGCGTGGAGCGGCGCGAGAAGGAGTTCGCCGATCTTCTCGACGACTACTCGTCGATCATGCTCAAGGCGATCGCCGACCGGCTGGCCGAGGCCTACGCCGAGGCCCTGCACGAGCGGGTGCGCCGCGAGCTCTGGGGCTACGCGGCCGACGAACGCCTGAGCACCGAGGAGCTCATTGCCGAGAAGTACCGCGGCATTCGGCCGGCGCCCGGGTATCCGGCCTGCCCGGAGCACACCGTCAAGCGCGCCATGTTCGAGGTGCTGCGCTGCGAGGACATCGGCATGAGCCTTACCGAGAGCTTTGCCATGTCGCCGGCAGCCAGCGTCAGCGGCTTCTACCTCGCCCACCCGCAGGCCGAGTACTTCAATGTGGGCCCCATCGGCGAGGACCAGGTGCGTGACTACGCGCGACGCGCAGGCCGCACCGAGGAAGACCTGCGCCGGGCGCTGGCGAGCCTGCTCGGCTGAGGGCGGGCCTCAGGCCCGGCCCTCCCGCACCCGCCGCTCCACCTGCGCCTTGATGTTGCCCAGCGCGGTGGCTGCCTCGGCGTCGATGCGCCCGATCATGGCCTCGGTGGGCGGCTTAGGGCGGGCCGGGTTGCTCACGGTGCGCCGATAGCGCGTGCCCTGGCCCACCGGTTCGAAGTCGTAGCGCACGATGATCGGCCCGATGAAGCCGGCGTGGGTGCGCGCCACCCAGCAGCGCGGCGAGTCGGCCTTGAGCACCACCCAGTCGAGCTGGATCTCTTCGCGCGAGAACCACTTCTCGCGGAAGGTCTCGCCGGTGATCAGGGGGCGGTCGGGGCTGTCCACCTCGTGGGACACCGCGATCCACTCCGGCCAGGAGCGGGGGTTGCTCACATAGTCGAACACCGCCTTGGGCGGGGCGTCGATCAGGATGTCGTGGCTGCGTTCGAAGGCAACGGTCTCGGTCATGGGGTTCTCCGGGCGTGTCGAGGCACGCGCCGCGCGGGTTGACTCGGTGTCGGGCCTGTCACGATACTGCGCCGGCCCTCTCTGGCCGCAGCGGATGCGGGGCAATGCCGGCACCGCGGTGGTCCGTTTCCGGGTTTACGGGAGGCCTGATGAAGATCGTCGACGCGCAGATCCACCTCTGGTCCACCGGGCTGCCCAGTCACCCGCATCGCCAGATCACTGCCTGGGGCATCGACGAGGCGCTGGCGGCCATGGACGAGGCCGGCGTGGATGCCGCGGTGATCCACCCGCCGCTCAGCTGGGATCCTCACGCCAACGCCCTGGCCGAGCAGGCCGCCAGCCTGCATCCGCGGCGCTTTGCGGTGCTGGGTCAGGTGCCGATCGACCGCCCCGAGAGCCGGGGCCTGCTCGCCGACTGGCGCAGCCGCCCGGGGCAGTGCGGCCTGCGCTGGCCGCTGCTGCGCCCCGACCAGCAGACCTGGCACATCGACGGCACCATGGACTGGGTCTGGGCCGAGGCCGAGCGGGTGGGTCTGCCGGTGGCCACCATGGCCGGCCGCTTTCTGAAGGACTTCGGCGAGATCGCGCGGCGCCATCCGCGGCTGCGGCTGATCGTCGATCACCTCGGCCTGGTGCGCGAGGGCCGCGACGAGGCCGCGTTTGCGAAGCTGCCCGATCTGCTCGCGCTGGCGGCGCTGCCCAATGTGGCCGTCAAGGCCACCGGCGCGCCGGGCTACGCCACCGAGCCCTATCCCTTCCCGCGCCTGGCCGAAGGCCTGCATCGCATCTTCGACGCCTTCGGCCCGAAGCGCTTCTTCTGGGGCACCGACATCACCCGCATGCCCTGCACCTGGCGCCAGTGCGTCACCCACTTCACCGAAGAGCTGCCCTGGCTCGCCGGCGGCGACGACCTGGAATGGGTCATGGGCCGCGGCGTCTGCGAATGGATCGGCTGGAAAGGCCTCGAGACATGACTTCCTCCGATCGGCGTGCGCTGCGCCCCGCAACCGCCTTGCGCGAAGCGCCCGCCGCCGCCCGGCGCGAACCCCTCTCAGCCGCCCGCCGCGAACCCTTCTCAGTCGGGCAGCGTGAACCCCTCTCAGCCGGGCGGCGCAAACCCCTGGCGATGCTGGGCGGGCTGCTGCTCGCCGCGGGTCTGTCGGCCTGCGCGCCGCTGGCCACCGGCCCGTCCGCCGACGCCCGTCCGCCCATCGTCTTCGTGCATGGCAACGGCGACACCGCGGCGCTCTGGATCACCACCGTCTGGCGATTCGAGTCGCTCGGCTGGCCGCGCGACCGCCTGCATGCCATCGACCTGCCCGATCCGCTGGCCCGCGACGATGACGCGGTGGCCCAGGCCGGACGCACCTCGGCCGCCGAGCACATGGCCTTCCTGGCCGCCGAGGTCGACCGGGTGCTCGCCCGCACCGGAGCCGCGAAGGTGGTGCTGGTGGGCAATTCGCGCGGCGGCAACGCCATCCGCAATTACCTTCGCCAGGGCGGTGGCGCGGGCAAGGTCTCGCATGCCGTGCTCGGCGGCACGCCCAACCACGGCGTGTGGGCCCGCGCCGATTTCCGGCCCGGCAACGAGTTCAACGGCGCCGGCCCCTTCCTGACCGCGCTGAACACGCCGCAGGGGCCGCAGGGGCTGGAGGTCACGCCCGGCGTTCGCTGGCTCACGCTGCGCTCCGACGGCAACGACAAGTTCGCCCAGCCCACCGGCGAGTGGATCGGTCGCGCTGGCTGGCAGACCGGGGTGGACGCCCGCGGACCCGAGCTGCGCGGCGCCGACAACCGGGTGCTGCCCGGCGCCGATCACCGCGAGGTCTCGTACCACGCCCGCGCCTTCGAGCAGACCTGGCAGTTCATCACCGGCCAGCCCCCGCGCGACACCGCGATCCGGCCCGAGCCCGAGGTGGTGCTCGATGGCATGGTGAGCGGGCTGGCGGGCAGCGCGGTCACCAACCGGCCGCTGGCCGGCGCGCGGCTTCGGGTGCATCCGCTCGACTGCGCGAGCGGCGAGCGCCGGGGCGCCCCCCTGCTCGAGCGGATCACCGCGGCCGATGGCCGCTGGGGGCCGCTGCGCACCGGGCCGACCACCTGCCTGGAGTTCGAGCTCTCCGCCGAGGGCTATGCCACCCAGCATGTCTACCGCTCGCCGTTTCCGCGGTCTTCCGCGCTGGTGCACCTGCGCGCGGCGCGTCCGAGCGATGCCGACCGGGCCGCGGGCTCAGTGCTCAGCTTCACGCGTCCGCGCGGCTACTTCGGCCTGGGCCGCGACAGCATGAGCCTTGATGGCCGGCCGCTGCCCGGCATCGGGCCGGGCGTGCCCGGGCTGTCCAGCGCGCGGCTGGTGCTGCCGGCGGCCGCTTCGCGCACGGTGGTGGCCGAGTTCAACGGCGAGCGCATCGCCGCCCGCAGCTGGCCGGCAGCCGAGGGGCGGGTGTCGGTGATTGAGCTGCACCACTGAACCGGCTGCGCAGCCGGGGCATGCATGGCCCCGGCCGCCGCCGGGGCGATAATGCGGGTCAGACGCCCCAGGTCACCCGCTGCCTGGCGGCGATCGCCGCCTTGAAGAGATCCATCAGCGGCCAGGCGCGCTGGCGCAGGCTGACTCGCCGCGCCATCGGGGCCACCGCCTCCTGGGCGTCGTCGTCTTCCGGGGTGGGCGGTGCTTCGGCATCCACCGCGGCCTGCAGCTTGCGCACCGCCTCGGGCAGATGGGTCGGTTCGAACACCCCGGCGGGCGCTGGCGCCTTGCCGATGATGCCCAGCAACTGCTCGGCCACCGGCTGGGTCATCACCACCGTGCCGCCCGCCTTGCTCTTGAACTCGTACAGCATGCCCGTCTCCCTCATTGCATCCCTGGCCAAGCATAGCCGGTCCCGACCGGCCGGCCCGCGCCTGACCCGGGCCGTCGCCCTGCCGCTGCTGCTCGCCCTCGCCGCCTGCGCCCCCGACTACAACTGGCGCGAGGTCCGGCCAGCCGATCCGGCGGTGGCGGTGATGCTGCCCGGCAAGCCGGCCACGCTCACCCAGCGGGTGCGGCTCGACGGCCAGGACCTGGTGATGAGCATGACCGGCGCGCGCGCCGAGGGCATTGCGTTCACCGTGGCCTGCGCCGCCCTGCCCGATGCCGCGCCCGAGCGACGCGAGCGGGTGCTGGCCGCGATGCGCGCCGGCATGCTGGCCAACATCGCCGGCACCGAGGAGCGGGCCGATGCGGTGACCGTCCCGCTCATCGACACCGCCGGCGCACCGCGAACGCGCTTGCCCGCCATGCGGGTGGCTGTCCGCGGCACGGTGCAGTCGCGGCCCACGGCCATGCGCGCGGTCTTCGTGGGCGAGGCCGGTCGGGCCTGTCAGGCGGTGGTCGTGGGCGAGAACCTCCCCGAGGAGGAGGCGCGGCTGTTCCTCGACTCGCTGCGCCTCGTCGCGCCGGCCGGTTGAGCATGGCGCATCTGCGCGGCCTGTCCGCGCTCACGGTCTTCGCCTGGTTCGGCGGCGCGTACTTCCTGTCGTACGCGCTGCGCTCGATCAACGCGGTGATCGCGCCCGAGCTGATCGCGCGCTTCGGCCTGAGCAACGCCCAGCTCGGCGCGCTGTCATCGGCCTACTTCCTGTCGTTCGCGCTGATGCAGCTCCCCCTGGGGGTGTGCCTCGACCGCTTCGGCTCGCGGCGCACCAATGCCTTGCTGCTGCTGGTGTCGGCCTGCGGCTGCGCGGTGTTCGGGCTGGCCCAGGGCACCGGCGCGCTGTGGCTGGGTCGGGCGCTGATCGGGCTGGGGGTGGCCGGCGCGCTGATGTCGGCGCTCAAGGGTTACCGCTTCTGGTACCCGCCCGCGCGGCAGGCGCAGCTCGCGGCCTGGATGCTGGTGGTGGGCACCGGCGGGGCCATGGCGGTGACCGTGCCGGTGGAGATGGCCCTGCCCCTGGTGGGCTGGCGCGGCCTGTTCGCGCTGGCCGCGGTGGCGCTGACGGCGGTGTCGCTGGGCATCTGGCTGCGGGTGCCGCGCGACGAGGAGCAGGCGCTTGCGCCGCCGGTGCGCGGCCAGCCGATCTGGTCGGGCTACGGCGAGGTCTATCGCAGCCGGGTTTTCTGGCGCTGGGCGATCGCGGCGCTGGCCATGCAGTCGCATTTCGTGGCCCTGCAGAGCCTGTGGGCCGGGCCCTGGTTCACGCAGGTGATCGGCATGTCGCCCTCGCAGGCGGCCGGCGCGCTGCTCGTCTTCAATGCGGTGCTGCTCTGCGGCTTCCTGGGCATGGGCTGGCTTGCGCCGCGCTTCGAGCGCCGTGGCTGGACGGTGCTGCAGGTGGTGGCGGTGTGCGGCACCGGCTTCATCGGGCTGCAGGCCGCGATCGCGCTCGTGCCGGCGTCCTGGGCCTGGCTGCTGTGGCTGCCGCTGGGCGTGATGTCCACCGGCTACACCCTGGTGCAGACCCATGTGGCGATGAGCTTTCCGCCCGCGCTCACCGGCCGCGCCTTCACCGGCTTCAACCTGCTCATCTTCGGCGGCATCTTTCTGCACCAGTGGCTCTTCGGCGTGTCCGTCGACCTGTTCCGCGCCGCCCTCGGCGACACCGCGGCGGCCTTCCGCGCCACGCTGCTGGTGTGGGTGGGCATGCAGACGGTGGCCTTCGCGCTGCTGCTGGGCTGGCGCGCCGGGCCGCGCGCTTAGAATGCGCATCAGCCCACGCCGCGAGCCGACACGCCCCCGCCTGTCGCGTTGCCACGCAGCGACCCCGCGTCAGTCAGCCACTCCCGCGCCCTTTCCCCGATGATCCGCCTGAGCGAAATCAAGCTGCCGCTCGACCATGCCGAGCCGGCCCTCACCGAGGCCGCGGCGGCGGTGCTGGGCGTGCCGCCCACCGACATCGCGCAGCTCACGGTCTTCAAGCGCAGCCATGACGCGCGCAAGCGCCAGCTGCTGCTGGTCTACATCGTCGACCTCACGCTGCGCGACCCGGCGGCGCAGGCCGCGCTGCTGGCGCGTCATCGCGGCAACCCGCGCATCGGCCTCACGCCCGACATGCGCTATCAGGCGCCGACGGTGCAGGCGCCCCCGGGGCAGCCGCGCCCGGTGGTGATCGGCTTCGGGCCGTGCGGCATCTTCGCCGCGCTGGTGCTCGCCGAGATGGGCCTGCGCCCGATCGTGCTCGAGCGCGGCAAGGCGGTGCGCGAGCGCACCCGCGACACCTGGGGCCTGTGGCGGCGCCATGAGCTCAACCCGGAGTCGAATGTGCAGTACGGCGAGGGCGGCGCCGGCACCTTCTCGGACGGCAAGCTCTACAGCCAGATCAAGGATCCGCGCCATCTCGGGCGCAAGGTGATGAACGAGTTCGTGCAGGCTGGCGCGCCGCCCGAGATCCTGGTGGCGGCCCATCCGCACATCGGCACCTTCCGCCTGGTGAAGGTGGTGGAGAACCTGCGCGCCAAGATCATCGCGCTCGGCGGCGAGATCCGCTTCGGCCAGCGGGTCACCGACTTCCTCATCGACGACGGGCCGCAGGGCCGGCGCCTGCGCGCGCTGGCGGTCACCGATGCCGCGAGCGGCCGCACCGAGGAGCTCGCGGTGTCGCAGGTGGTGCTTGCGCCCGGCCACAGTGCGCGCGACAGCTTCGCCCTGCTGCATGAGCGCGGGGTGTTCCTGGAGAGCAAGCCCTTCTCGGTGGGATTCCGCATCGAGCATCCGCAGGGCATGATCGATCGCGCCCGCCACGGCGTGCACGCCGGGCACCCCGCGCTCGGCGCGGCCGACTACCGGCTGGTGCATCACGCCGGCAACGGTCGCGCGGTCTACAGCTTCTGCATGTGTCCCGGCGGCACGGTGGTGGCCGCGGCCTCCGAGCCCGGCCGGGTGGTCACCAACGGCATGAGCCAGTACTCGCGCAACGAGCGTAACGCCAATGCCGGCATCGTGGTGGGCATCAGCCCCGAGGACTATCCGCTGATGCCGCGGGTGGGCGGCCGGGTGCATCCCCTGGCCGGCATGGCGCTGCAACGCGAGCTCGAGGCCGGCGCCTTCACCCTGGGCGGGGGCAACTACAACGCGCCCGGGCAGCTGGTGGGCGACTTCCTCGCGGGGCGGCCCTCCACCGCCTTCGGCGAGGTGCTGCCCTCGTACAAGCCGGGCGTGACGCTCACCGATCTCGGCGGCAGCCTGCCCGGCTATGCGATTGCCGCCATCCGCGAGGCGCTGCCGGTGTTCGGCCGCAAGATCGCCGGCTTCGACCGGCCCGACGCCGTGCTCACCGGCGTGGAGACCCGCACCTCCTCGCCCCTGCGCATCACCCGCGGCGAGGATGGCCAGAGCCTGAATGTGGCCGGACTGTTCCCGGCGGGGGAGGGCGCCGGTTACGCCGGCGGCATCCTGTCGGCCGCGGTGGATGGCATCAAGGCGGCCGAGGCGGTGGCGCGCACCCCCAGCACCACGCCGGCCACCAGCAGCGCCATGCCGGCCAGCGTGAAGGGCCCTGGCGCTTCCGCGCGCAGCGCGAACGCATAGCCGAGCGCGGCCAGGGTCTCGAACACGATCAGCTGGCCGGCCAGCACGGTGGGCAGGCGCTGACTGGCGCGGTTCCAGAGCACCGAGCCCAGCCATGAGGCGCCCACTGCGGTGAGGGCCATGAGCGCCAGAAAGCGCAGCGGTTCCGGGCCGAGGCCCGGGGCGGAGTCCGTCAACCCGCTCAGGACCAGCCACAGCGCGGCGGCCAGTGGCAGCGTGGCCAGGCCCTGCGCGGTGGCCCAGGTGCCCGAGCCGGCCTGCGGATTCGCCTGCAGCCAGCGGGCGTTGCGGATGGGATACCAGGTCCAGCAGACCACCGCGCCGGCGGCCAGCACCGCCCCCACCAGCAGCTGTTGCGCTGACTGCCCCTGGGCGCGCAGGCGCGCGAGCTCGTCGGCATGGACCAGCGCGATGCCCGCGCCCAGCACCCCCAGGGGCAGGGCCAGCAGGCGCCAGGCGATCTCGCGTTGCCCGAGGTTGGCGCAGACCGCGATCACCACCGGCAGCGTGCCGATGATCATGGTGGGCAGCGGCGCGCCGGCCTGCTGGATGGCCGCCGCCAGCAGCGCGTAGTAGGCGAGGTTGCCCACCAGCGCGAGCCGCAGCGCCTCCAGCCAGTCGGCCCGGCGCAGCGTGGCCAGGCCGGCGCGCCCGGCCAGGGCGAGCGGCAGCGCCACCAGCCCGAAGGCGAGATAGCGGCCGGCGCTGAGCTGCGCCGCGGAGTAGCCGGGCAGCAGCAGCGGCACGATGAACACCAGACCCCAGAGCAGCCCCGCGGCCAGCGCGCAGGCCACGCCGGCGGGCAGGGCCGCGTTCACGCCGGCAGGCCGGCGAGGGTGTCGGTCAGCGCGCTGCCCAGCCGCTCGATGAGGAGGTCGATCTGGGCTTCGTCGATGATGAAGGGCGGCGCCAGCACGATGTGGTCGCCCCGGGTGCCGTCGAGCGTGCCGCCCATGGGATAGGTCATCAGCCCGCGGGCCATGGCGGCCTGCTTGAAGCGGGCGTGCACGCGCAGCGCCGGGTCGAAGGGCTCGCGGCTGGCGCGGTCGGCCACCAGCTCCAGCGCCATGAAGAGCCCGCGCCCGCGGATGTCGCCCACCCGCGGATGCCCGCCCAGGTGCTGGCGCAGCCCGCTGGCCAGCCGCGCGCCCATGACCTGCACCCGCTCGAGCAGGCCCTCGCGCTCGAGGGTGTGCTGCACGGCCAGTGCAGCGGCGCAGGCCACGGCGTGCCCCAGGTAGGTGTGGCCGTGCTGGAAGGCGCCCGATCCGCCCTGGATGGCCTGGTAGATGCGCCGCGACAGCAGCATGGCGCCGATGGGCTGGTAGCCCGCGCCCAGACCCTTGGCGATGGTGGCGATGTCGGGGCTGATGCCCTCGGGCTCGCAGGCCCACAGGCTGCCGCAGCGGCCCATGCCGCACATCACTTCATCGAGGATGAGCAGCACGCCGTGGCGATCGCAGACCTCGCGGATGCCGCGCCAGTAGCCCGGCACCGGCTCGAGCACGCCGGCGGTGGCGCCCCCGACGGTCTCGGCCACGAAGGCGATCACGCGCTGCGGGCCCAGGCGCTGCAGGGTGAGGTCGAGCTCGCGCACCAGGCGCTCGCCATAGGCGGCGGCCGACTCGCCGGGCAACTGGTCGCGATAGGCATAGCAGGGCGAGACCTGCTCGGTGGCCATCAGCAGCGGCGCGTACTGCCGCCGCCGCGCGGCGTTGCCGCCCACGGCGAGCGCGCCCAGGGTGTTGCCGTGGTAGCTCTGGCGGCGCGACACGAAGAGCTCGCGCTGCGGCTGGCCGATCTCGAGGAAGTACTGGCGCGCGAGCTTGAGAGAGGCCTCGATGGCCTCGGAGCCGCCCGACACGAAGTAGGCATGCGACAGCCCGGCCGGGGCGCGCGAGACGAGATGCTCGGCGAGCGACTCGGCCACCTCGGTGGTGAAGAAGCTGGTGTGGGCATAGCTGAGCTGCTCGAGCTGCTGGCGGATGGCCTGCGCCACCGCCGGGTGGCCGTGCCCGAGGCAGGACACCGCCGCGCCGCCGCAGGCATCGAGGTACTGCCGGCCGGTGTCGTCGGTGATGTAGACGCCCTCGCCCAAGACCGCGCGCGGCGGCAGGTGGCTGAGGGCGCGATGCAGGATGGCGGTCATGGCGGCGCGGCTGCGGGCTCGGGTGGAGCGCCGAGGATAGCCGAGTGCCGGTAGGCCACGGCCTCGGCGGCATGGGCGGGCAGCACGCTGGCCTGACCGGCGAGGTCGGCGATGCTGCGGGCCACCCGCAATACCCGGTGCAGGGTGCGGGCCGACCAGTGCCAGCGCTGCGCAGCCCGCTGCACCAGCGCGAGCGCCGCGGCATCGACCTGGCAGTGGGTGTCGAGTTCGGCCGGACCGAGCGCGGCATTGAGTGCGCCCTGGCGTTGCAGCGCGCGGGCCTGCGCCGTGGCCACCCGGCGGGCGGTGGCGGCGCTGGCCTGCGGATCAGCATGTGCAGAGCCTGCCGGTGCCGAGCCGAGCAGCTCTGCCGGGCTCACCGCGGTGACATCGATCTGGAGATCGATGCGGTCGAGCAAGGGGCCGGAAAGCCGCTGCCGGTAGCGTGCCGCCGCGCCCGGCGGGCAGACGCAGCGGCGACCCGGCGCGCCCTGATAGCCGCAGGGACAGGGATTCATGGCTGCGACCAGCTGGAAGCGCGCTGGGTAGGTGGCCTGGCGGGCGGCGCGCGACAGCGTGACCGTACCGGTCTCGAGCGGTTCGCGCAGGGCCTCGAGCGCGGCGCGCGGGAACTCCGGCAGTTCGTCGAGGAACAGCACGCCCTGATGGGCGAGAGTGATCTCGCCCGGCCGCGGCGGATTGCCGCCGCCCACCAGCGCTGCCACCGAAGCGCTGTGGTGCGGCGCGCGAAGCGGCCGTCTTGCCCAGGCCGATGGCGTGAAGCCGCTGCTGACCGAGGCCACCAGCGCGCTCTCCAGCGCCTGCGCCGGTGCGAGCGGCGGCAGCAGCCCGGCCAGGCAGCTCGCGAGCAGACTCTTGCCGGCGCCCGGCGGCCCGACCATGAGCAGCGAGTGACCGCCGGCCGCGGCGATCTCGAGCGCCCGCTTGGCCTGGACATGACCGCGCACCGAGGCGAGGTCCGGACCCGCGGGCAGGGCAGGCGGCGGGGTGTGATGCACCACGGCCGGCAGCGGCCTGCGCGCCGTGAGGTGAGCGCAGACTTCGGTCAGATGAGCGGCCAGGAGGGCGCATCCATCAGGCAGCAGGGCGGCTTCCGGCGCGCAGTCAGCCGGCAGCACCAGCCGGGTGCCCGGCGCGTCGATGTGCAGCGCACGCAGCATGGCGAGTGCGCCGCGGATCGGCCGTATCTGCCCGGTGAGGGAGAGCTCTCCGACGAAAGCCAGGCCGCGCAGCGCGGCTACCGGCACCTGCTCACTGGCGGCGAGGATGCCGATGGCGATGGGCAGATCGAAGCGGCCGGAGTCCTTGGGGAGATCGGCCGGGGTGAGATTGACGGTGATGCGCCGGCTGGGCACCTGATGCCCGGACTGCAGCAGCGCGGCGCGGACCCGATCGGCGCTTTCGCGGACCGCGGCCTGCGGCAGCCCGACCAGATGCAGCGCCGGCAGGCCGTTGGCGAGATGGACCTCCACCCGGACCTCGGGTGCAAGCACGCCGACCAGGGCGCGGGAGTGGACGACGGCGAGCGACACGGGCGGGATGCAGGCTGAGCGAAGACGATGCCCAGTCTAGGCCGACATCCGCGCGGGCCGCATCGGAGGCACGCCTCGGCCGTACGGCCGAGGCTTGTGGCACCGATCGGCCGTACGGCCGAGGTCCGTGGCACCGATCGGCCGAGCGGTTTCAGCGCGGCGGTGGCGTGAAGCCGAGCCGGCGCAGGAACGCCTCGACGGAAGGTCGCCACGCTGCCGGATTGCCGCTGAAGATGCCGTGCCCGTCCTCGCCGTGCGGCGGCAGCGCAATGAATTCCGCCGCAGCGCCAGCGGCGACATAGCGCTCGAACCATTGCCTCGGCAGGTGCGGACCCCAGTAGCGATCGTTTTCGCTGTAGAGCCACAGGCTCGGCACAGCGGCCTGCGCGCCATACTCGGCGAAAAGACCGGCGAGCCGCGCCTGGCTGCACGGCTGCGCGGGCCGCTCGCGCGGATTGCCGCCGCCACCACCGGCAAAGTTGATCGCCGCCACCAGACCGGGATGCTGCCGTGCAGCCACTGCCAGGGCGGTCATGCCGCCGAATGACTGGCCGACCACGATACCGCGGCCGGGGTCGACGAACGGAAGGTCGGCCGCGGCGCGCAGGACAGCTTCCGTCTGGTCGGCGCTGGCCGCATAGGCAGGCCGGAATTGCCGGTCCTCGCAACGACCGGAGTTCTCGACATCCGGTCCGCCGGATTCTCCATAACCGACCCGCGTGGGCACCAGCACGACGAAGCCCTGTCGTACGAAGTAGCGGGCGTTTTCCGGGTAGCGCGCGCGACCCATGGCGGGCAGATCCTCGAGCGACACCGGGCGACCATGATGGAGCACCAGATAGGGAGCACGCCCGAGGCGGTCATCACGAAAGATGGTGACCTTGATGGTCTGCTCCACGCGCTGCCCGCGGGCGCCGGTCACCCGCACCGGCACCTCGATCACCGATTCGACGATCGTCGCGCTGGCAACCGCTGGCAGCATCGCCGCCGCCGCCGCTGCCACGAGCAGTGCGGTGAGCGCCCGCACGCCAATCGGGCGCATCCGGGCGCGCAGGTCAGCCATCAGATCTTCAGATCGAGTTCCTTGATCATGCGCCCCCAGATCTGCAGCTGGTCGCGCTGGTAGCGCAGCGCCTCGTCGCGGGTGGACGGGATCGGCACCAGGCCGGCCCGGTTGAGCGCGGCACGCACCTCGGCGCTGCGCAACGCGGTGCCGGCCTCGGCATTGAGCCGGTCGAGAATCTCGGTGGGCGTGCCGGCCGGCGCGGTGAGCATCCACCAGCCGGAGAAGTCGGGGGGCGTGGGCACGCCCTGCTCGGCATAGGTGGGCGTGTCGGGCAGCAGGGGATGCCGGGTGGGCCAGGGCACCGCCACCACCTGCACCCGGCCGCCGCGGATCATGGGCAGCGCGGCGGGCACATCGCTCACCATGAGCTGGACATGGCCGGCGGCGAGATCGACCAGCGCGGGCGGCGTGGACTTGTACTGCACATGGGCGATGTTCAGGCCCTGGGTGCGGGCGAGGTGGCCCATGTACGAGATGCCGCCGGTGTTGCCGCTGGCGTAGCTGAGCTTGCCCGGATTGGCCTTCACATGGTCGATCACCTCGCGCACCGTGCGCCCCGGGATGCCGGGCGCGGTCAGCAGCACATAGTTCACCGAGGCCACCAGCGAGGCGAAGACCAGCTCCTTCGCCACATCGTAGCCAGGGTTGTCGATCATGCCGCCGGGGTTGGCGGCCAGACCCGAGTTGGTGAGCAGCCCGAGGGTGTAGCCGTCGGGCGCGGCCTTGGCCACCATGGCGCAGGCGATGGCGGTGTTGGCGCCCGGCCGATGCTCGATCACGAAGTTCTGCTTCAGCGCGCGCGACATCGGCTCGACCAGGGTGCGGGCCAGGGTGTCGGTGCCCGAGCCCGGCCCGAAGGGCAGGATCAGGCGGATGGGCCGGGTCGGCCAGGCCTGTGCCCGGCCCAGGGCAGGACTCAGCGCCAGCGCGGCGGGCAGGGCGCTGGCGAGCAGTCGGCGGGTGCGGTCCATGGCGGTCTCCTCGTTCGGCGGACAGGCTGTGGCGGCCCACTATAGCGAGCCGCCCGCGCCGGCCATTCCGCTTCCGGCGCTATGCTTGCCGCGACAACTTCTGGAGCGTCGGCATGGGCGATGTGTATGTGGTGGGGGTGGGCATGACCGCCTTCGGCAAGTTTCTGGACAAGTCGGTCAAGGACCTCACCCGCGAGGCGGTGCTGGCCGCGCTGGCTGACGCCGGCATCGGCCGCGAACGCATCGACTCGGCCTTCTTCGCCAATGCGGCGCAGTCGGCCATGGAGGGGCAGTTCATGGTGGGCGGCGAGATCGCCCTGCGCGACTGCGGCATCGCCGGCATCCCGATCGTCAATGTCGAGAACGCCTGCGCCAGCGCGAGCACCGCCTTCCACCTCGCCTGGACGCGGCTGAAGGCCGGCGTGTCCGACATCGCGCTCGCGGTGGGCGCCGAGAAGATGTACCACGCCGACAAGGCGCGCAGCTTCGCGATCTTCGACGGCGCCTGGGATGTGCACCAGGCGCAGGCCAGCAGCCGCGACCTGCTCGCCCTGGGCGAGGGCGTGTCGCCGCCACCGGGCACGCCCTGGGAGAGCGGCCCGCGCAGCCTGTTCATGGATGTCTACGCGGCGCTGGCGCGCTTTCACATGAAGACCTTCGGATCCACCGAGCGGCAGCTCGCCGCGGTGGCCGCCAAGAACCACTTCCACTCCACGCTCAATCCACTTTCGCAGTTTCGCAACGACATGAGCATCGACGAGGTGCTGGCCGCGCGGATGATCTCCTGGCCGCTCACCCTGCCGATGTGCTCGCCGATCAGCGATGGCGCCGCGGCGGCGGTGCTGGTCACCGAGCCGATGCTGCGTCACTTCGACCGCTCGCGCGCGGTGAAGGTCTGCGCCAGCGTGCTGGCCAGCGGCCAGGCGCGCGACCCCGCGCAGGTCGATCGCCACATCACCCATCTTGCGGCCAATCGCGCGTATCAGATCGCCGGCCTCGGGCCGCAGGACATGTCGCTGGCCGAGGTGCACGA